>DASZGW010000120.1:0-6821 GCA_035938475.1 Candidatus Udaeobacter sp. | reverse complement strand
CACTCATTCGACTTTCTCAATGTCCGGCAGCTTCCAGGTCTTATCGAAGAGCGTTTTATCCGGGCCGTAGAAACGAAACAGAACTTCGAACTTTCCCGTCGTGTCCGTTGGAACCCAGTTCGATTCCTTACCTGCCGGAGCTTTGGGCCCGAAAAAAACATCCACTGAGCCGTCGGAATTTTTTTGCAGCTCCGGGTTCTGCGAAGACCGGCTTGCGCGCGGCAGATTTCGGATGAGCCCATGTGTCGCGCGATCATAAGCCGTGGCCGACCAGAATTGTTTGACCGGCGCGCTGGCCGGAACATGCAGGCGATACGCGCTGCCGCCATCGAATGCGTTGCCCGACGCGTCCTTAATCGTCATCAGATAGAACGATCCCGCGCCCGACCGCTTCGGACTGAAGAAAGCCATTGTGTAAATAACGCCGCGCCCATCGATGGGATAACTGTTCGGATCGGAAAATTGAGTTTGAAGACCTTTGATCAATTCCGGAGTCATCGGAAGTGCCCAGCCTGTTCCTTCGAAGTATGGCGGTGTGAACAGAGCCTCGTATTTAGTTTCCAGCCAGGCGTGCGCCTCCTTCGCCGCGTCGTCGAAAATTTTCTTCCTTTCTGCGTCGGGACTGAAAGGTTTGTCTTTTTCGATTCCGATAGTCCGGAGTGGATCGATCATCGCCTTGTCCCGCGTCAGCCATGGCTCGCTCTGGACCATGCGATTGAGCGAATCGAAAAAGCGCGCGTCGTATGGAATGTTCGCTTCGAACACAACGTCGGACGCGTCGATGAAACTTGTTGAGGGAGGATCTGCCGCCTTCGAAAGTGGATACAACTTGATCCGTTTTGCGTACGCGACCGCCTTCGCCACGCCAGTATCGCCGCCGGTTTGCAAAATTGAGCGCAGCAAGGCATAGCCTTGAAAATTGTCCGACGGCATTGCGATGTAGCCGACGGGAATCTTCTCTTTATAATTAGGAGGTAGGATCAGACACCGGCCACCTTTGCCTTTGTCTACGCCGGCTGGCCCCACGTCTTCCAAAGCAGACTGCCAGCAATCCATCACCGAACCAGTGATCGATCCACCGTCATCGGCCGGCGGAATTTCCACCACGATCGGTCCAACATTCTTCGTGTCGAAGAACGGCATGAAGTAAACCGCGTCCGGATTGGGCGTAAGCGTCTGATTTTTCCAGTCCGAGAGCTTCGACCAATAAACGATCTTATTACCGCCGGGCCCGGCCTTCGCGTCACGGATCATCGCTTGATACATCAGATCGAAGTTGACCGCCGGCATACCCCAGATCACTGCTTCGACCGCGCGCCTCTCGATCGCTCGCCCAGTCAAATCGTCGTTGGAGAAATCCTGCGCTAGAAGAGCTGGGGCAGCGATCGCCCAGAACATGGCGATTGCTGACCTGCAACGAACAGCTGAGCTCTGATCGCGGCCGAGCAAGAACCATTTCATAGCGCCGTGGATACGGCGCCGTGCGGCATTCCCTCACACCTTAGCGCCGCGTCCGAAAGAATCTTACAGGCCCGAGATTAGCGATGGAAGAAAAAACCGAGAAAATGCGCAGGCCCTAAACGACGTCTCCAGGAACCGATTTCTGCCAGCAAGTTTGCCAGCATATAGCAGTCAAAGAGTCCGCTCGAGTAGGGCGCGAGTTCGCTTGATTACAGAGGTGTAAGCTGCTTCAAGTGCAGCAAATAACGGGGAAGACAGCGCCGAATCCTACCTCTGGAGCGGTAAGTAATTGGCGTATAGCTATTTATGCCAATAAGCTTTTGCTGGCGAGCCCCTGAAGCCGACGCGTTCAAACTGTTCTGACAACCAGTCTGAAAACTTCGGTCAAAGTTTTTCACGAAAGCCCTGGGCTAATATTATTCCTGGCGCAACAATTGCGCGGGATCGATGCGCGTGGCTCGCAAAGCCGGAATGAGACTGGCGACAATTGCGATGGCGAGTACGAAAATGCCTCCACCAACAAATGTAATTGGATCAACCGCCGAAATCTGGAAAAGAAAACCTTGGATCAGTGTTTGAGCTGCCCAAGCCACCGCAAACCCGAGCATCATTCCAACGGCGGCGGCGAATGTTGCGCGCTTTACCACAAGCCCGACCGCGTCTACCCGAGTTGCGCCGAGCGCGATCCGAACCGCCAGCTCCTGCTTTCGTTGCGAAACTACATTGGATAGAACGCCGTAGACGCCAACGATCGCGAGTATCAACCCGGTAATCGCGAACGCCGACAGCAGTACAGTGATAAAGCGCCTGTCGCCAATCTGATACTGGATCACTTCATCGAATGTTTGCACCTCGGCTAGCGGTATGTCGGGATCGAGCGCGTGCAGCTGATCCGCAACTTCTTGCGAAAATGCTCGCGCGTTCAAAGAAGTTCGGACGACAACATCCTTGAAACCAAAATTCACTTTGGGATGCTGCGAATAGAGACCGATGATTTGCGGCTGCGGCGGAAGCACCAAGCCGCGATTTCGAAAATCGGCTACGACACCGACGACTATTACATCGGCGTTGTCAGCTGTGGCGCTGCCGGCCCCGATCTGGAGAAAGCTCGGCGGTCCGATGTGAATCTGTTGACCGATCGGATCGCTGTTCGCGAAATATTTCTCGGCAAATGCGCGATTGATCAGCGCCACCGGCTGCGTGTTCGCGGTATCCGATTCGGCAAAATCTCGTCCGCGCAGCAGCGAAATGCCTAACGTCCCCTGCAGATGACCGTCGCTCACTCCAAATTCCGCAGACGGCACGTCCTCAACTCGATTGATTGGATGGTTCGGGATAGCGAGCATCTGGATCCAGCCATTGTTCGGCGGATAGAGCGTGGTAATCGTCGCATCGCCGATACCGGGCAAAGTTCGGATTCGCGTCGCGAACTCGTCGCAGAAGCGCGTGATCGCCGCCGGATCGGCGTATCGGACCGGCGGCATATAGAAATGCGCTTTGATCAAATGCTCTTGCCGAATTCCCAAGCTCTGTCGCTCCAAGCGAGCGATGCTTTGAATAAGAAGGCTTGCGACCACGATCAGCATGAGCGCCACTGCCACTTCGGTTACCACCAGCACGTCGCGAAGGCGCTGGCTTGAATAAGTGGAACTTCCGCCGTGGCCACCCTTCTTCAGCACATCGACAAGATCCTGACGAGCGGCCTTTAGAGCGGGAAATAATCCGAAGAAGAACGTGGTTGCCAGGCAAAGCGTTAAACTGAAGACGACGACGCGCCAATCGAGATCGATGGATGCAAGCTGCGGCAGATGGTTGAGGTAAATTTCTCGAAATATAGAAAGGACCACTTGCGCGAGGGCCAAACCCACGAGCGCGCCGAGAAACGAAACGAGGCCAGCCTCAACCAAGAGCTCGCGAATAAGAGAGGATCGTCCGGCGCCGAGTGCCGCGCGCATGGCCAGCTCGCGCTCGCGTGTGGCGTTGCGGGCCAAAACCAAATTTGCCAAATTCAAGCACGCCATCAGCAAGATCAGGCTGACCGCACCCGCAAGCAGAAACAGCATCGGTCGCAATGTTCCGACGCGAGTATCGATTAATTTCGTCAGCGCGACGCCAACTCCTTGGTCAATCGGGTGCGAGGAGGCCAGCGCGGTGGCGATGGTCGCGAGGTCCGCCTCAGCTTGGGTCAGCGAGACGCCGGCTTTTAATCGACCGATCGCGGCGTCGCCCCGTACGCCGCGCGAACTCTCAGACCATCCCGTCGCCGACGCGAACGGCGTCCAAATCTCGACCGGTCCGGGTCTGCCCGGCTCCATCCATTCTGGAATCGCCTCTGACATCACCGCGACGATTGTGTAAGGCTCGTCGTTGATAAAAATTTTCTGGCCCAGGACGCCGTTACTCCCCGCGTAACGCTCTTTCCAAATGCGGGAATCGATTGCGGCGACATAATGGCTTCCGAAATGATTCTCTTCTTCAGTGAACAGCCGGCCGATAATCGGGCGAAGCCCCAACACTTCGAAATAGGCGCCAGGCACAAGTCCGACGCGCATTTGCTCCGGAGTTCCGCCAGCACCGCCGAAGCTCACATTTTTTCGCCACGTGTCATAGGCAACAATTTTTTGGAACGTATGATTGCTCTGGTCGAAATCGCGCACATCCATCGGCGAGGGGCCGCCAGGATTTCCCGTCTCCCGAATCGGCTCGCCTTCCCTGGTGGAATAAATGCGAACCAGCTGATCCGCAGATGGAAACGGCAGCGGTCGCAGCACGAGAGAATCGAACGCGCTGAAAACCGCGGTATTGGCTCCGATTCCTAGCGCAAGTGTCGCAACAGCGACGACCGCGAAGCCTGGCGTTTTGAACAACATCCGCGTCGCGAAACGAAGATCGCGGACCACGCCTTCTATATAATAACCCGCTTTAGCTTCTCTGACCTTTTCCTTCAGTTGCTCCACCCCGCCCAGCTGGATCGCGGCCCATCTGCGCGATTCGGCTTCGGGCACTCCTTCCTGAATTTTCCTGTCGGTGAGAATCTCAAAAGCGTGGCCGAGTTCGGCGGAGAGTTCTTGCTCAACGTTGTTCTTTCGAACCAGGTTCCGCCAGCAAGCAATGATTCGACTGAGAACGCTCATCGAGATCTCTAAGTTGCGCGAAGCGCGGCGGTGATGGCGCCGGAGACTTTCCGCCAATCGTTCGTTTCAGTTTCAAACTGACGGCGGCCACCTTTGGTCAGCCGATAAAACTTTGCTTTTCGCCGGTTTTCCGATTCTCCCCATGATGAAGCGAGCCAGCCCGCCTCCTCCATGCTGTGCAACGCCGGAAAGAGCGAGCCAGGTTTTACCTCAAAAGTGCCATTAGTCATTTGTTCGACGCGGTGAGCGATCGCGAGACCATGCAGCTCTCCGTGCAAGAGCGCCTTTAGGATCAGCAGATCCAAAGTGCCTTGAAGTAGTTCCGTCGGTTTATGTCTTCGTATAGACATTCTGTAGAAGAACAATTGTGCCGCACATATAGACTGTCAATAGGAAATGATTACGGACCCTTCATTGGCATCGCAAACGCAGTTACGCGTCGCGGACAAAGTGCCAGCAGAATTGCCAGCAAACAGTAGTGAAAGAGTCCACGCGAGTAGTTGGCGAGTTCGCTTGATCACTCAGATGTAAGCTGCTTCAGTGCGCGAAAATACAAGGGAAGCCAGCGCCGAATCCTACCGTAGAGCGATTAGTTAGACCTCATTTCGGTAACGATAGCGGAAGTGATGCTTGCCGGTCCCCTCAACGGCTTGTACGATATTCCCCGATCGAGTGGAAGTGCGTATAATAAGCGGAAAGGACTCAGCCGAGAAACTACATGCCCCGGTCACGCGTTCTTGTAATTTCGTTTGCCGTCTTACTGGCAGCGCTCTTGGCGCTGCTGTTCTGGCGGGAGCGCGTCACGATGGTGCGGCATCACGCCGTGCCTCACGAGCTTGAGGTCGCCGCCAGCGTCGTCGGGTTCCCGGACGAGGTTCGCTATTTTCCCCGGGACCCCGGGGACATCAAGCTGATGACGCAGGAATTCGTGAATTCTTGGGCGCTCGAGAAGATGTATCTCAACAAATGGGATCTGCCCCCGACTTCATATCTCGCCATCTCCGGCGGGAGCGACAACGGCGCTTTTACGGCCGGATTCCTGAATGGCTGGACCAAGACCGGGACCCGGCCGCAATTCAAGCTTGTCACCGGTGTCAGTACGGGCGCGCTCATTGCACCGTTCGCCTTTCTGGGCCCAGCCTACGACGAAACCCTCAAATCGATCTACACTGGTGTTTCAAGGAAGGACATCCTCACGGACCGGATCTTCTACTCGGTCTTCTTGGAGGACGCGATGGCTGATACGACGCCGCTGTCGCGACTCCTCAAGGTGAAGGTGACGCAGAAAATGGTTGATGCCATCGCGGCAGAGTATGCAAAAGGCCGGCTGCTCTTTCTCTCAACGACAAATCTCGACGCCAGGAGGCCCGTCGTCTGGAACGTGACAAAGATCGCGGCCAGCGGACAACCCGGCGCGCTCGATCTCATCCAGAAGATCATGCTTGCTTCGGCCGCTATTCCGGGTGCGTTCCCACCGGTCATGTTCAACGTAGAGGCAAACGGTAAGACCTACGAGGAGATGCACGTTGATGGCAGCGTTTCGGCGCAAGTGTTCGTATACTGGGCCGGTGTCGAGCTTAAAAAGTTAGCCCAGGAGCACGGCGCCCAGCGCGAGCGAAAAGTCTACATTCTTTGCAACGCCCGCCTGGATCCGGAATGGGGTGAGGTGGACCGCAGGACCCTGTCGATTACGTTTAAGGCCATCGCGACCCTTCTCGAATACCATACGATCGGAGACTTGTACCGCATTTACACAATCACCCAGAGAGACGGCACGGATTTCAATCTGGGCTATATCCCCGCGACCTATACGGTCCCTCACACGAAGCAGTTCGATGCTGCCTACATGCATCAGCTCTACGACTTCGGCTTTGCCCAGGCGACAGCGGGGTACAAGTGGAAGAAGCAGCCACCCACGCTGGTGGGTGAGTACGAGAACGACGTCTCGCCGTAGTCGTTTTTGGTGAACGGCTCAAGAAACCTGGTGCTTTTCGACGCAATTTCAAACCCGAAGTCCGTTGCGGTCTGCCATTTGACCTAACCCCATCGTCCGCGGAACTCAGGGGCTATTCTCATATCACATCGTGCCAGCAAAATTGCCAGCAAAAAGCAGTGAAAGAGTCCGCACGATTAGTCGTCGAGTTCGCTTGATTACCCAGGTAAATCCTGATTAAATCGGCCTAACAACAGGGGAAGACAGCGCCGAATCCTACCTCTGGAGCCAAA
>DASZGW010000119.1:0-2559 GCA_035938475.1 Candidatus Udaeobacter sp. | reverse complement strand
GCCACCTTGATTCGGGGCGCGGCATTCACCTGATCTTTGCTGCCCATGAATGGCAACATTTTCCCATAACTAATCGCGGGCGAGAGTTGTGCCTCAGCATTCTTTGGAGCGAGGCTCGCGGCCCGATTGGCGAATTCGAGCGAAATGTATCCGAGCCGCAGCTTTTCTTTGTCAGGCATGGCCAGCCCTTTTTGAAGGTAATTGCGCGCATCCTCTTTGCGTCCCATCTGGACGTAGATGTGGCCCAGTTCGATATAATGGATGAGTCGGTTGGGATTAATTTCGATCGCCTTCAACAGACATTTCTCCGCGGTTTCGTTAGTCGTTACCGGCAAGTCGCCGTAAAGCGCTTTGGCCAGAACCCGTTTCACCGGGTTGACATCGGCCAGCACACGGTTCCACCGCCCAAGAATATGCCACGCGTTGTCGTTGGCCGGATCGAGCTGCAGGGCGCGATCCACCGCCGCCTTGATCCGGGGCGCGGCATTCACCTGATCTTTGCTGCCCATGAATGGGAGCATTTTTCCATAGCTGATCGCGGGCGAGAGCTGGGCCTCGGCATTATTCGGGGCAAGGGTCGCAGCGCGATTGGCGAACTCAAGCGAGACCGCACCGAGGCGAAGTTTTTCTTTTTTCGATGGCGCGTCGGCCATCACATGCCGGTACTGCCGCGCGATCCGGACGAGAAGGTCTACGTTATCCGGTTGGAGCTTGTTCGCGGGCAGATAGTTTTCGAGTGCTTCTTTGGGTTGGAGTTGTTTGTCGAATTGGTCGCCTTGCGCGATCAATTCGCTCACACTATTGCCGCTTCCTCTGTATCGCCGATTTCGTGAATCGCCTCGATCAGCGCGTGACTGAGGCGCCGGCTCCAGCTGGTGATCCGGGCTTATGCCGCGGTCTTGTGCCCGCGCCGCCAAGCCCGAGAGGCAAAGCACCGCACAAAGCAACCTGAAAGTGCGAAGAAGATGATTCGGATTCACGAATGTAAATAGTGCCGGGCGTCCTTGCGATTCGCCGCTGGTCACAATCTTGGCCGCGGAAAACCCTGTCAACGCTGATCTCCTTCCAGCGTTCCTGGCTCTCGCGCGGTGATTAGCCAAGCGGCAGTCACGAGGCTCGCGTCGCTGAAACGCGGCTCGATCAATGCAGGTTCGCGGAGGCATTAATTGTTAGCGGTAGAAAATCCGATGTATAGCGAATCGACGACCCGCTCCGAAGGTGTTGACAAATCCATCTCCGACATAGCAAGAACGAAAAATGTGCGGCATTGCGCGTCGAAGGCGGCGTCGTGCGCTCGATTTTTTAGCCCCTGCACAAACGAGCACTTCTCTCTAGCACAAACTAGCACAGAATTGGCACATGCTGGCCAAACCGAGTCCAAACCGAGCGAAGTCTGGCGCGTCTGTGCTAGAATTTGTGCTAGAACGAAGCGTATTCTACTCACCATTTGGCGACCGCGACGATTTCATACGAAAAACCTTTTCCCATTCGTAAAACGCGTTCGCTTTGAAATGAAAAGCGACGTCCTGAAATCGATGATTTCGCAATCCTAAGTCTGGCGCATACGCAATTCTCAAGTGAACAGGTAGTATTTCAAAGGACCTTGGCTCTGTATTTGGAATTCCCCTTCAAGAAATCCCGTTCGGCTCACCGAGCGGAGCGGTTTATTGAGTCTCGGACATCGGACACGCAAAAAAGGCTCAAATATCCTGTAAATGTACACATGCAGCGCTGGGTCCGTCGCTCATCGAGATTCAGCGATTCCTTCAGAAGGATCAGCCAATTGCCGTGTCCGACTAGCGGCTTTAACTCGTTGAGTATCCGGGCCGAGCTGCCAAGCGTGATGGAGCGACTATTTAAAGTGGTTCAGCGAGATCTCCTTATTCAGTTCCTCGAACTCGTTCATTCGTTAGGCCGCTTTCGAAATTTCCTTTGTGAGCCGGACCTTCATGACTTTTTCAAAAGCTGAAATCTGCGAAACGACTTTCCTTCTCGCACGTCTTCTGAATTGCTCAATCAGCGCGAGGACATCGGCGAGCCTGTATCGTTTCGAGTGGCCGATCTTGACCGACGGAAGTATCTGATCCTCTTCGGTCCATTTGTGGAGCGTGCGCCGGCAAATCTGAAATGCGCGGCAAGTTTGCGCGACGGTGAGTAATTGCTGATGCGGCGGGAAAATCGTTTCGCCGAAAATCTCGGGGAACGACAGCCCGAATTCTTCGTCTTGGTTCGACTCGTGCATGTGCGTGCAAGGACGCATTAGCACAGAATCGGCCTCAATAACGCATAACGTTGACCGCCTTCCGATGCGTAATTAGATCGCTCGGTAGCCTGGCGAACCTTTGCCACGTTTCGTCGGCAGATGTGGCACTTTGAACTCGCGCACGAGATTGCGGAAAACTTGTAGCGTAATCGCGCTGTTGGGCGCCACGATCGCTTTAATTTCAGGAACTGTGTGGCGCGCTTGGCCGGGCGTTGACGAAAAATTTAACGAGAACCTGTATAAGATTAACCGTTCTTTGATTCCCTGAAAGGAGTTGAGTTTCGCTTGTTCAATCG
>DASZGW010000118.1:0-25844 GCA_035938475.1 Candidatus Udaeobacter sp. | reverse complement strand
TATCGGAACGAGCGCGCGTTTAACGAAGCGGTCACGAACCGCATTCTTGACGATTTCGTGAAAGCATGCGCTCCGCGCGAAGCGATTGTGACCGCGCAATTTTCCGCCCGCGGTGGAATTGCGCTTACCGTACGTGTCGAGCACTTGGGCAAAGGCAAAATCAGCCGCGACGGTCGATGATATGGCCACGTTAAGTTCCATTCGGCTCTCTTTGTCCGCCTCTCCCTTTCCTAGAAGGGGAGAGGATTGAGGTGAGGGGTTTAGCGAACCTTCACTCCAGCATCACCATGACCCACAACCCTCACCCTACCCTCTCCCTTGCAAAGGGAGAGGCGAATCGCCAAGCCGCGATTGGCGTGCAAAGTTGCGCGGCTAGAAAATGAAGCGTGCAGTGGTTCTATTGAGCGGCGGAATTGATTCAACGATCACGCTGGCAATTGCACTTGCCGAAGGCTACGACGCATATGCGCTATCGTTCGATTATGGCCAGCGTCACAAGATGGAAACGCAGGCTGCTCGCCGCGTCGCCGACTCGTTAGGCGCCAAAGAACATCGCGTGGCAACGATCGATCTGCGTGTCTTCGGCGGCTCAGCGCTTACTGACCACATCGACGTTCCAAAGAAACGATCGGAAACAGAAATCGCACATGGGATTCCGGTCACGTACGTCCCCGCGCGCAACACGATCTTCCTGGCTTACGCGCTTGCCTGGGCCGAAGTGATTCACGCCAGCGACATTTTTCTCGGCGTAAATGCAATTGATTACAGCGGCTATCCCGATTGCCGGCTGGAATTCATCGAAGCGTTCGAGATCCTCGCCAATGTTGGAACAAAAGCTGGCGTGGAAGGCAGACGCTTTCAGATTCACGCGCCGCTGATCAAGTTTTCCAAAGCCGAAATTATTGGCAAAGCGGTCGACCTCGGCGTCGATTTGTCGCTTACCCACAGCTGTTACGATCCGTCGCCGGAGGGTTTCGCCTGCGGCGAATGCGATTCCTGTCTCCTGCGGCTGAAAGGTTTTCGCGAAGCCGGAATGAAAGATCCCGTTCGTTATGCCGAAAAATGAAAGGCTTTTTTCGAATTTCTGAACTGTGCAAAAACGAACAGCGCGTCGTTCTCATCGTGATGTTTGTTTTGATCACAGTAGTTTTCGTTGGATACGAACGCCGAATACATAGCGTCCACCCTCGCCCTCCGGCCCCGCCGGAGGCCAAAACAACTCCAAGTCCCGCCCAAACCGAGGAGGCGCAATAGAGTCTATTCTTCAACGAGACCGGGAATTCGACCGTAGCCGACAAAGACCGGACTGATTTTGGCGTCGCCGCTGCTGGGTGGTGGCGGCAGTTTGAAATCGAAAACGCTGACGCCCCAACGTTGTTTGCCGTCATAAGTGCGACCGTCGCTCGATCCGATCATGACCCGCTTTTTGGTCCGTTTTTCGCGGCCCAGATAAATCATCGTGTGCGTGATCGGTGGGTCGCGATCAATATTATAGGTGCCGCGCCAGAAGAGCAGATCGCCCGGCTTGAGCGCGTCGAGTTCAAACGAGTCTTCCTTCCGGCTCAAGACCGCATTGAAATCTCCCGCTTTGCGTACCCAGACATATTGCTGGCTCGAATCGCGCGGCACATCTTTGAACCCATTTTGGGTGAGAAGATAATAAATGAACCCGGAGCAATCCATGCCGCCGTTTGCTGGGTCGGCCGAGCCGTATGTATAACCGAGATTCTGCTTTGTTAGCTCGAGGCCGGTATCGAGAATTTGGCGAACTCTCGATGGATAGCTGTCGTAGCCTGAAATCTCATCCGGCGAAAGAGTCACGTTAGGCGCGCCTTTTGTTTCCGCAGCGGGACGCGGCGAACGCGAGGGGCTTGGAGTTTCAGTTGGACTTGAGGCCGGGCTTTCTTCGGGAGTGGCTGTCGGCGTCGGAGACGCTGGTTTGCGCTTTGATTTGGTCTTCGGGGTCGGACTGGGAGACGGAGTCGGCGAAATCTTCTTCCGTTTCGGCGAAGCTGTGGGTGAAGGGCTGGGCGTCGGTTTCTTTGTTGACCGTTTCCGATGCTTACGCGTCGGAGCTGGCGTGGGTGTCGCAAAAATCTTTTTGATCTTTGTGCCTAACGAGTCTTCGGCTGCGTTCGCAGCATCAATCGCGCCGAATAACAGTGTGAAGATTACCAGCGGTCCGACAAATTTGCGGGCG
This sequence comes from Candidatus Udaeobacter sp., assembly GCA_035938475.1. Classification (GTDB taxonomy): domain Bacteria; phylum Verrucomicrobiota; class Verrucomicrobiia; order Chthoniobacterales; family UBA10450; genus Udaeobacter. Next base: position 23,644 of record DASZGW010000118.1, on the reverse strand, counting down.
GCCATGGACCGTAAAGCGCTAAACACGTCCTTATCGGTATGTCATTCCGAGCCTCCGATTTTGCTCAGGACAGGCTCCGTCGAGGAATCTCTGATTTCATTCTAACCGCCCGTTGAAGCGGCGAGAGATGTCTCCACTTCGGTCGACATGACATTATGCAAGTTCCTGGAGAATTGCTTTGTTGAGGCGAATCCCACCCTCGAAATTCTCGAGAGGAAAATTTTCATTAGGCGAATGTGCTCGGCAATCGGCCAACGCGAGTCCCATGAGCAGCGTCTCGATGCCCAGAATGCCACGGAACTGTGAAACGATGGGGATGCTGCCGCCTTCGCGGATGAGCGCGGGGTCGTGATCGAATGCTTTACGCAACGCGCGTTGCGCTGCCTCGCCGAGCGGCGAGTGCGGGTCGGTAAGATACCATGGGCCGCTATGCCCGTCGGTAATTTCCATCGTAACACCTTTGGGCAGATTTTTTCGTAAATGCGCTCTTGCCAGCTTGAGTATTTCATCGCCTTCCTGTTCCGGAACCAAACGGAACGTCAGTTTCGCCATTGCATGACTGGCGATGACTGTCTTTGTCCCTTGCCCCTGATATCCTCCTCCGATTCCATTGATCTCGGCTGTTGGTCTAGCCCAAATGCGTTCGAGCGAATTGTAACCGGCTTCACCGAAAAGTTCGGGGACGCCTGTTTCCTTGAGGATCAGTTTGTCGCCATCGACTGGAAGTTTGTGCCACGCTTCGCGCTCCCAATTCTCCAACGGTTTAACCCGATCATAGAAGCCTGCGATGGTCACCCGGCCTTCGCGATCATGAAGCGTGGCGAGCAATTGCGCTAACGCGGCGATTGGATTGGCAACGGCGCCTCCAAAAACACCGGAATGCAAGTCCATCTTCGGTCCGGTCACTTTGATTTCGAGCGCTGTCACCCCACGCAGGCCATAGCTCAACGTTGGCACGCCGCGCTCGATCATTCCGGTATCGGAGACCACCGCGACGTCGCTTTTGAGTGCATCACGATTTTCCTCCAAAAAACTGCCAAGGTTCGCGCTTCCGATTTCTTCTTCGCCTTCAATCACCAGATGCAAATTCACCGGCAGGTCGCCATTTTGTTCGAGCGTTTCCTGAATGCCGAGAATGTGTGAAAGGATTTGGCCTTTGTTGTCCGTAGCGCCGCGCGCAAAGACGTAGCCGTTTTTGAGAACGGGCTCGAACGGCGGCGAATCCCAGAGCTCCAGAGGATCGGGCGGTTGCACATCGTAATGCCCGTAGATCAAAACCGCGCGACGTCCGGGCTGATGTTTGTTGCGTGCCCAGACGATGGGATGCCCGCGCGTAGGAACAAGCTGTGTCTCCAGACCAATGCTGGTGAGTCTTTTCACGAGCCAGTGCGCGCATTCGGCCACCCTCTCGGCATACTTGTCGTCAGTCGAAATACTTGGAAAGCGCAGGAAAGAATAAAAATCTTCGAGGTAATTTTCACGCATGGCCACAAGCTAATCGGATTTCGCAGTTTGCCTACGCTTTCCGTCGAACCTGGCCGCGGACGAGATAAATGGCTGACGCAACTGCCAGCACGACCCCGGTGACGACAAATTCGCGAGCGGTCGCATGGACGAGAATCCAAAGAATCGCAACGATCGCCAGTGCAGGCACAATGTTCATTCCAGGAAAATTGAAGGGCTGAGCACCATCGGCTCGTACGTCGCGTTGCACTAGCACCCAGCACGCGGCGCAGCAAAGCAGATACATTAACAACACCGCGACGTTCGAAAGCACCGCCAACTTTTCAAAGGTGCCGCTGATTGACAGCAAAAAGGCCAGCGTCGCGTAAGTGATGATCGCCACGTCCGGCGATCGATAGCGCGGATGAACATGCGCGAAAAACTGCGGTAACGCGCCATCCCGGCCGAAAGCAAAGATCATACGCGGTGAACTCAGAATGTCGCTCGTCACAAATCCAAACGCCGAGATAGTGGCTCCAGCCAAAAGGACTGTGCGGCCCAAATTGCCGAGAAATTTCGCCGCGGATTCTGCGAGGGGCGCGTCAGGATGGTTCGCAAGATCGGCGCCGAGTGTCCCCTGCCCTACGATTTGGATCAGGATGTAAACGACCGTCGTAATGACAAGCGCGAGATAGGCAGAGCGCGGAACAGTCCGCGCCGGATTCTTCACTTCACCGCTCGGAATCAATGCCACCTCGATTCCGACGAAGGCAAAAATCAATAGGATAACGGCATCGCCTAACGACTTGCTGCCGGGCCAGCCGCTCCAGGCCAGGTTCGATGGGTGAATAAAAAATATTCCCATGCAAACAAACAGCAACAGGGGCAGAAGCTTCGCCACGGTGATCACGGTCACCGCACCGGCGCCTTCGCGCACGCCACGGATGTTGATTAGTACAAGAGAACCGTAAACGGCGAACATGACGACAATGCGCATCAGGGGACTGCCGAGAAATGGAACGACGAGTGCAACTGAATTCGCAAGAACGTTCACGACGCCAGCAACCGCGCCGAGCGCGGTTAGAAAATAAAGCATGCCGGCGAGAAAGCCGACGTAACGACCAAACGCGACTTCGACATAGGCGTAAAGACCGCCGGTCAACGACACGCGGCTACCGGCGATCGCGAAACAAGTGACGAACAACACCATCGCGATCGCACAACAAACAAATGCGAGTGGCGCAGCGGGTCCCAAACCTCTCGCGACTGTCGCGGGGATCACAAAAATTCCCGCACCGATGGTCGAGCTAACAATATTTGCAGTGAGAGCGGGAATTCCAATCCCGCGGACCAACTGATGATCGACACGCTCCGCTTGTTGGATCGACACCGTCGATTCATCAGCCATTGATGCATCCTGCGTGATTCAGTTGTCCAAGGCAAGAGTGCGAGCTAAGCTTCGCGACAAGGACAGTATCCCGTTACCGGAATGTTTGTAATTGATGATGGAGTTAGGGAGCGTCACGAAGAATTTTGCGGACCGAGAGCGCAGAATTTTCCAAAACCCATCTGCTTGATGTCATTCCGAGCGGAGTCGAGGAATCCCGTGGCGCAATTTAAAGGTACCTTCACGGGATGTCTCGACTTCGCTCGACATGACAACTTCTTTGTGAGGGCGCTCGCCCGCCACAATATCCTGTGGCCGGGCCAGTCGAAAGCCCTTCAAATTGTGTGTTTTTCGCTTGTCACCCTTAAACGCCTGCTGTATTGACCTCCTCAGGCCCGAGGTTTGGCCTACCATGTATTTACAATCGCTCGAGCTCCTCGGCTTCAAATCGTTCGCCGACAAAACTCTTCTTAATTTTCACGAAGGCATCACTGCTATTGTTGGCCCGAACGGTTGCGGAAAGTCGAACGTGCTCGATGCCGTTCGCTGGGTACTTGGCGAGCAATCTGCAAAATCTTTGCGCGGCGATGAGATGGCGGATGTGATCTTCAATGGCAGCGAGACGCGCAAGCCCGTGGGCTTCGCCGAGGTCTCTCTGACCTTCACCGATTGCGCTGAAGAACTCGGCATCGACTGGCACGACGTTCGCGTAACGCGTCGGGTCTATCGCGATGGGAATTCCGAGTACCTGCTGAACAAAACCTTGTGCCGGCTTCGCGATATTCAAAGTCTATTCGCCGACACCGGTATCGCGCGCGCCGCATACTCGATGATGGAACAGGGCAAGATCGACATGATCCTGAGTTCGCGCCCTGAAGATCGACGCGCAGTGTTTGAGGAAGCAGCCGGAGTCACAAAATACAAGACGCAAAAACGCGAGGCGCTACGCAAGCTGGAAGCGACCGAGGCAAATCTGCTACGCATTGGCGACATCATTAAGGAAGTAAAACGTCAAATCGGTTCCCTGCAGCGCCAGGCGGGCAAAGCACGGCGTTACCAGGCATTGCACGACGACCTTCGCGTCCTTGATACGCATTATTCGCGCAAGCAACTCGAGGTGCTCGAAGCGGATCTCACCCATTGCCATGCCGAGATTGGGCGCCTCGGCGAATCAGAAGATGTCACTCGCGCCAAAATCGACCGAGGAGAAAACGACCTGGCCGAACAGCGCCGCGCGTTGGAAGAAACCGATGCCCAAATTGCGGGCAGCCGCAGTGAACTCCAGCGTTTTGAAAGCGAAATTAACGCGCATCGAAATCGAATCCAATTCAATCGGCAGCGGGCCGAGGAATTGAACGAACTGATTGAACGTTCCCGAAACGATATTGCTGCTTCCGAAACTAAACGCGCGCAGCAAGGCAAAGAAATTCAAGAAGCGAACGCGCTGATTGAAAAGATGAGCGAGGCTCTGCAGACGAAAGAAACGGAGCTAAATAAACTTACGGGACGACTCTCGGACCTTCGCACCGAGAGAAGCGAGCATGAATCGAAACTCGAGACGCTGCAAAAAGCGGCGTCAGAAATCGAGAGCAGAATCGCCGACCTGGAGGAAGAGATTTCCGGACTTAAAATTCGCCGTGAAACGACAGAGGAAAATCGGCGCGGTTTAGATACCGCGATTTCCAACATAGAAACCGCCCGCACCCGAATCCAGGACGAGACCACCGCTGTGCGCGCTACGGCCGAGAACGTCCAGAACAAACTCGATCGCTGTCGAGGCACTGTTCAGAGTAGCGGGGAGACGCTGCGACACCATCAACAACTTGTCGCCAGCATTGAGAAAGAGCTCGCTGCCATTGAGCGCGGACAGGCAGAAAAAGAATCACGTCTTGAAATTCTTCGTCAGCTTAACGAAGAGGGCGAGGGTCTTGGGGAAGGTTCGCAAGCCGTTCTCAAGGGCCTGGATCCCGCCGTCGCGGGACGAATCAAGCCTGCGCTGGCGGGCGCTCTGGTTGCAAATCTCGATGTGGATCAGAATTTCATTCCAGCGATTGAAGCTGCGCTGGGCCGAAATTTGCGGGCTATTGTGCTAAACGATGCACAATTGGCGCCCGAAATTATTGCGGCTCTGAAAGAGAAGAAACTCGGTCAGGCGGCGCTGGTCATTCCACAACTCGGCAATGGCAAAACAAAAGAGCGAGTGAAACGAGCTCCTGAGAAATCGCTCGGGTGGGCGTTTGACAAAGTGAAAGCGCCGGAGCCAATCGCACCGCTGGTTGCACAATTGCTTCACGATGTTGCAATCTTTCAGAATCTCGATGACGCCCTGGCTGGCAAGAAAAAGCACACCGAAATCGCAGCTGCCACGCTGGGTGGCGAATTGATTTCGACCGAGGGAGTTGTGTTTGGTGGCAGTCGGGAAACATCGGCAGATTCTTTACTCGAACGCAAAGCGCGAATGTCGGTCCTCGACAGGGAGTGTTCCGAGATCCGTAAGCAACGCGACGTTCTGCTTAAAGAATGCAACGACGCCAGAGCGGTGCTGGAAAAAGTGGGCGGCGAGTTGGAAGAAGCCCGTCGAGATTACGAAACGGCGGAACGTGAAAAATCCGATTGCGACAATCGAATTCTTTTTCTTACGCGAGAGCTGCAAGAGGGCGAACAAAAGCAGACTCAGGTTCGCTCTGAGCAAACTACGCTGGTCCGACAAATCCAAGCCGCAGACGAACGCATTGCAAAACTGGAAGACGAATTGGCTGGAGAACAGGCGACGCTGGCTGCGAACGAAGGCGAGCAAGAAATATTGCGAACTTCGCAGGACGATAGCGCGAAGCGCGAAAACCAGGCAATGGAGCAACTGAACGAATTGCGTCTTACCGTCGCTACCGAACGACAGCGCTACGAATATCTTATCGCGCAGCGCCAGCCGATGAGCGCCCGTGACGCGGAACTCGCGGAGGCAATCGCGGCGCGCCAGGCTGAGATCACCAACTTCGAGAAGCGGCTGACCGCGCAGGCGGAAGAATCGCGAACGGCCGAATCCGCCATCGAGAACCAAACCGGGCAACGTGCGGATCTTGAGGGAGCGTTAGCCTCGCTCATTGAACAGCGCAGGGAGTGCTCGACAAGGATGAACGAAGCGGAGTCGAATCTGCGCGCAATTCGAAACTCGTTGAATGATCTGCGCGACTCGCGTTCCAAAGAACAAGTGCGCCACGCAGAGCTGCAATTGAGGATCGATAATCTCACCGAACGCGTTTCGCGCCGGTATCAAATCAATTTGCGCGAATTTAGCCAGGATGAGACTGCGTTTGAAAAAACTCTGCGAGCGCAATTGAAGCGCAATGACAAAGTAGATGGGGGAGCGCCCGCGATGTCGGGCTCGCCGGAGCTCGCCTCTCCTGATGTCGAACAGCTTATTGGCGACCTTCGGACGCAGCTCGACAACATGGGTCCGGTAAACCTGGATGCCGTTCATGAGTACGACGAACTGGAAGAGCGATACAAGTTTCTCGAAGCGCAAAATAATGACCTGACCAATTCGCGTCGCGAACTGCTCGATGTGATTGCGCAGATCAACTCGACTACAAGGAAGTTGTTCAGCGAGACGTTTGCTCAGGTACGGATCAACTTCCGCGAAATGTTCGAAGAGCTCTTCAGCGGGGGACGCGCAGACCTGTCCTTGCTCGACGAAAACGACCCGCTCAACTGCGGAATCGAAATCAGCGCCAAGCCTCCGGGCAAACAGTTACAAAGCGTTTCCCTGTTAAGCGGAGGCGAACGTTCCATGGTTGCTGTGGCGTTACTGTTCGCAATTTATATGGTCCGACCGAGTCCGTTCTGCATTCTCGACGAAGTGGATGCGGCAATGGACGAAGGCAACATTAACCGCTTTGTCCGTGTGCTGGACCGGTTCATAGAACAGAGTCAATTCATCATCATTACGCACAACAAACGCACCATCGCCAAGGCCGACGTACTGTACGGTGTGACGATGGAAGAGCGCGGCGTGAGCAAGCTCGTGGGGATGAAATTGACCGCACCACAACAAGTCTCCACCGAAACGTTTGCGGACACCGAACAGAAGCCGAGACAACAACGTCTCGTGCTTGCAACGCGGTAATTTTCTCTTTGGAAGAGCGCAGCCTGCTGGTTTGAAGTTATCGGCAGCTTGTGGCTCTCCGAGCAGCAAGTCGTGAGCCTGTAAAATTTTTTTGCGCGGGCTGGCCGATCTCGCGTAAAATTGTCGGATGCTTCAGACGGCGCAGCGCCAATCGAAAACCAAAAAGCCCGCGCCACCGCATGAGCGCTTCCTCGAAGCGTTTCGTTGGATGCTGCTGACGCGTACGCTGGAGGAAAAACTCGTTAGTCTCTATCGGGGCGGCCTGATCACCGGCGGCGTCTATATCGGCAAAGGCCAGGAGGCGGTCAGCGCAGCGTGTGGTTTGTTCTTGCAAAAAGGCGACATCTTCGCGCCGTTGATTCGAGACCAGGCGGGACGATCCGCGTTCGGCGAGCCGCTGTTGGATGTTACACGAACTTATCTTGGCTCGCGCCAGGGTCCAATGCGTGGACGCGACGGCAACATCCATCGGGGCCGGCCACAGGATAACCAGCTCGCCATGGTTAGCCATCTCGGCGCGATGATTTCGGTCACTGTGGGCGCGCTCATGGCGAAACGCTTTAAGGGAGAGAAAGACTTTATCGGCCTGGCGTGCATCGGCGAAGGCGGAATGCAAACCGGTGCGTTTCACGAGGGAATGAATATTGCGGCAGTGGAACAGGTGCCACTGGTGATAGTCGCGACCAATAATCATTATGCTTATTCCACGCCGAACGACCGTGAGTTCGCCTGCCACGATCTTGTCGATCGCGCGATCGGTTACGGCTTTGAAGGTTACAGCCTTGATGGAACGGACCTCGGCGCGTGCCTCGAGGTAATCGGCGGCGCAGTTAAGCGTGCGCGCGCAGGGCGTCCGCCGCAGTTGGTCGTGGCTTCCGTTCTGCGGCTTTCCGGGCACGGTGAACACGACGATGCCAGTTACGTGACAGAGGAGATCAAGCGCGAACCATTTGCGCGCGATTGTTTAAAAGTCGCAGAGCAAGCAATCGTTGATTTGAATCTGATCGATGCCAAAACACTGACTGAGTGGCGCAAAGAAGCAGCGGCGAAGGTGGAGGAGGCGATTGCCACTGCGCAAAAAGAGGCTCCACCGGACGGCGACAAAGAAGATTGGTGCGCAATCTCCATGCGCGACCTTATGGACATTCCGGAATGAGCATCACGTATCTCGAAGCTATCCGCGAGGCGCAGGCAAAGCTGCTCCGTGACGACGAACGCGTATTTATCTATGGACAGGACGTCGGCGGCACTTTTGGCGGCGCTTTCAAAGCAACAAAAGGCCTCGCTAAAGAATTTCCCGGACGCGTACTGAACACGCCAATCAGCGAAGACGCGATGGTTGGAGCCGCAATCGGGGCCGCGATTGAAGGAATGCGACCGATCGTCGAAATGCAGTTCGCCGACTTTTCCAGTATCGCCCTGAACCAAATCCTGAACAACGCCGGCACGCATTACTGGCGGACAAATGTACCCGTCCCTATCACCGTTCGTCTGCCTTCGGGCGGCACAAAAGGCAGCGGACCATTCCACAGTCAATCGATGGAATCAATTTATGCGCATTATCCGGGGCTCATCGTCATGACACCTGCGACGGTAGAAGATGCCTACACCATGCTGATTGAAGCGGTGGCCATCGACGATCCGGTTGTCTACTGCGAGCACAAGTATCTCTATTATCATCTCAAGGCGGACAAGCTACCGACCGAGGGCGTGCCCACCGGCACGGCGCGCATCGCGCGGGAAGGACGCGACCTGACCATTGTGAGTTACAGCGCGATGGTGCACGAGGCGCTCGCAGTCGCGGAACAATTGACCGGCGAAGGCTTTGAAATTGAAGTTATCGATCTTCGCTCGGTTAAACCGCTCGATACTAACACAGTTCTCGCTTCGGTTGCGCGCACAGGCCGCCTGTTGTGCGTGGGAGAATCGTTCCCATGGGGCGGCGTAACAGCCGAGGTGATTGCGCGCGTCGCGGCCGAAGGTTTTCATTTATTGGATGCCGCGCCGCAGCGCCTCAACGCGAAAGACACACCGATTCCTTATCATCCAAATCTTTGGTCGGCCCACAGACCCAACGCAAAAGAGATCGCGCGAAAAGCTCGCGCGCTGCTTCGGGAGTAAAATTTATGCCGCAAGTCCCAATCATCATGCCACAGCTAGGCGAATCGATCGCTGAAGCCACGATTGTCGATATTAAGATAAAGCCCGGCGACGAGGTTGCGGATGATCAGGAAATTTTAGACGTCGAAACCAACAAAGCGGTGATGGGCGTGACGACGCCGTGCAAAGGCAAGATTGCTCAAATTACCGTGCAATTGAAAGAGACTTACCCGGTCGGCGCAGTTCTTGGCTATGTGGAAGCGAGCGAAGCAGACGCCGCGAGATTTGCAAAACAAGCTCCTCCTCCGGCAGAGCGCGAAGTCGCGGAGGAGATTCCTGCGCGCGCTGATCAGGAGGTCGCTCCGGCGCGTCAGAAGAAAGTCCCCGCACGGGACGGCGACGGTGCACGCGCCGGCGGATTGCCTGTTCCAGTTGCACCGAAAGGCGCGGCGTTCATGTCCCCGCGTGTTCGAGCGCGGATGGCCGAGCTGCAGCTAACAACTGCCGATTTTGCAGGAATCATGGGCACGGGCGCAGACAACCGCGTCACAATCAAAGATCTCGAAAATTTTCTGCACAAGATCGAGAGCCAAACGGCGCACGAAGCTTCTGCTATTCGCGCAGGTGTGGCCGACGCGATGCGGCGAAGTTGGACGCGACCGCTTTCAACGATTGGTTCCTCGGTGAATCTGGATCCGGTGCTGCAGGATCGACAGTCGCGGGACTCCAAACCGGGCCCCGGTTTGTACGCCCTGCGCGCGCTTGCACTAGCCCTTGCAGAAACTCCGGGTGCATCGGCGAAATTAATCGGCAACCGCGTTGTGCAATCCAACTCCATCGACGTCGGCATCGCGGTTGAAGCCGAGGACGGAATCATGGTACCTGTCATTCGGGCGGCAGACAAAACTTCGCTTGCCGACCTTACCACGAAATACAAGAAACTCGTCGATCTCGCGCGTCAGCGGCGTATCTCGCCCGATATGCAAGCTGGCGGCCTCGCGACCGTTTCTAACTTCGGAACGTTCGGAATGGAATGGGGCACGCCCATCCCACTGCCGGATCAAACATTGTTGCTTGGTCTCGGAGCCGGAAAAAAAGTACCTTCGTGGGATGAAAAGAAAAAAGAATTTGTTCCACGGACTGAGGCGCAGATCACGTTGAGCTTTGATCATCGTAGTATTGATGGCGGCGGTGCAGGCCGCTTGCTCAAAAGCGTGATCACATTGCTCGAAGATCCGAAAAAGCTTTAACGCGGTCCTGCTGTCGCAGAACATTGGGGCGCTGTAGTACCCCTGTTGCAGGTCATTGCCGCATCCCAAAGGCAGATCTTCCAACGGAGCTCCGCTCGTCGTTCAGACCCCTTGACAACTCCAACGCTTGACATGCACCCCGACGGAGCAAGTGACGTGAGGCAACGCATCATAATTCATGCTGGATTTGTAAAATGCGGAAGCGAGGGTTCTTGCCCTTGTTTTCACCACCGAAGATATATTCTAGGGTTTTGGCCGACAAGATGGACACGGAGACGATCGTTAGCTCCCACATTGGAAGCGTGTAGCGCGGCTGGAATACAATTAGGACGCAGTTTGCAAGCATCATAAATAATCCGACTGCCGTAAGTGCTGCAGCATACGAGGCGAGTCCGGCGGCCCCTTGCTTGCGCATGTTCGCGATTACAACAAAGAGCGCGAAACTTATGAGCCAGAAAAACAAAAGAGCACGAAAATTACGGTTCTTCGGATGCTGGAAATAGTGCTTCTTGAAAATAGCCATCACTTGCGCGGAACTCTTGCCGCGAAATGTACGCAACGACGCACAACCGGGCATGATTTGAGGATGTGTAAAGTAAAAGGCCGTGGCGACAAAGAGTTGTCTCACGACAGTCGGGATTGTCACCTCTTGGGATCTCTTGAAATCGCTCGCGACCGCGCTCAAGAATATCGCTTGCGGTGGACAGAGAAATGCCAGCACTGTCCGGTTGAGCGCGAGATAGAACTTCTCTTCTCGCGGATCCGTTTGTGGTGGAAAAAGCGATGCTTGTGCCTTGTTCTTGAAGGCAATCACGTCCCAATTCGGAGTTTCGTCGGGGAAGGAATTCCGTAGTAGTGGAATGAGCCTTTTAACATCCGCGGAGTCAGTATTTTTGATCACTTTGTCGAGTAACTGGTTTCGCTCTTCAACCGAGAGCCGCGCGAGAAATTTCAATCTAAACAAAAACGTGAAACCGACTCTGGAGTGGTAAGGTATTTGAGCGGCGTAGCACAGCCCCCGCAGAGAAATGTTCGCAAGGACAATGCAGCTAATGCCGACACCGACAGCAAACATCGCGTTTTGTAGAGCCTGCCTGGCCCGTAATCGTTGCCAGCAGCGAAGTAACTGGGATCGAGCGAATCCGATCATGATTAAGCGGTATGCGCTTAGGAGGAGGAACGTAAGCGGAAGCAATCCAGTCAGAGTGGCATTAATGTGCCGCGTGAGGATACAGAGCCATAAAAGGAAACCGAAAAGAAGCCATTCTCTCCCAGGAACCCTGCGGGAATATCGAATAATTCTCAGCCCTGTAGCCCCGATCAGGAGTACGAGAATCAGGGTGAGTGTCTCAGTGCCTATGCAATGGGCAAGGGCATAAAAAAGCGGATTGGCCGCCCAAGCAACGGCCAGGGCGAGACGAACCCAGAACAATTGAGTCGTTTCAGCAATCAAATGAAACGCAGCGAAGCAAAGAGAGATGTGTTGTAACAGGAGCAGTGACAAGACGCCCGAATCCGTTAGGGTCGGATGAATAAAGAAGGAAGCTGTTGGAAGCGGAGCGCCGTGTGCTACACAATCTATAGCGTAGCCGAGGTAGAGCGGAATTCGCGCGACGAAACAATAGAGTGGGCCATACTGGAGAATCGTTCCCTGTCCGGGTGGCTGAGTTACTTGAACATAGGCGTCGATATCTCTCCAAAGCGGCGGGATCATGCCTAGCATCCAGATCGACGGTGTCACTAGGACGGCAAATAGAACGAAAGATGCACAAAACTTAATCCGACCATGTCTCGCGCTAATCCACATTCTGAAACGACCGACTGCCCGAAGGCCGATCGAGCTAATAAATCGCTCAAGCTCCCGCATCAGACCGTCTCCGGAGACATGACAGCTTTGCGCCTTCGCAGCAATACTCCATACGCGTCGGCCAATCGTAGCAAAAGACTCAACAAAATCCCGAGCACGCAAATAATCGCTGCACTGCTTCCCCAGACCAGCCAGTACGGCCGGTAGGTGAGAGTAAGCCGTCCGTGAGTGCCAGCTGGGACTGCGACAATCGGAAATAACCCGCGATACGACGTGACGACAAGTTTTCGATTGCCCAGCCGCGCTTTGTATCCGCGAAAATACGGCCTGGAAAAAGTGATCAGCGCCGGATGATCGCCGTTGGGAACATCCACATCCACTTCGACTCGATTTCGGGAATCATCGATTCGCGAAACAGTTGCTGCGGCAAATTGCTCTCCAGGCCGCGAATCAATCGAAGTTATCGAACGCACTCGAGCGAATGGAGCGCCGCGCCGATGAAAGACTCTTCCTTCATCAGTTGTAAGAACCGCTTCCCATTCGGAGGTCGGCTCGGGCGTGACATCCAATTCTCGCGCAACAACAATTCCATCCACGCCTAACAAAGCCAGTTCACCATCCTTGCCCGCCTGATTATTGAGCAAATAACTTCCTACATTGGGATTGATCTCACCGTGAATTGAAGTCGCGAACTCCCGGGCCGCGCCAGCCGGCCGAATCGGGCTGTAGCCATTGATGAAATGCAGTCCGGCCCACATCGGTGTGCTTCCCGGGCGCAGAACTTCTCCGGCCGGCTGGGGTTTGTTTGATACGCAATATGTAAGTTCCGCCCACGGATAAATGCTGAGATAAAGGCGCGCTGGATCGAGCGGCGCGGGCTTAAGCAGTTGCTGAGAAAAATTGTACGTGGGAACGCCGCCGTTCGTCGGGATGTAAATGTAAGTCGCGAGCAACGCCGAAAACGTGATCGCCACAGGTGCCCATTTCTGAAGTTCAGAATGGCGCAGCGCGATCTCCCAAAGACACCAAAACACCGCGAGCCCAAGAAAGATCCATGTCAGCGGGAAAGCGTACGAGCCAGTTGTACGCAGGATTAGCATGGCAATGGCCGTACCGGCGGTGAGAACCAGCGCCGCTGTAGCCGCGATCAGTGATCCCGGTTGCAGGTGCAACACTTCTACAGCGCAAATCGCGAGAACTAAATGAAAAAACGGCAGCCAACGAAAACTCCACCGAAAAAGCCCAGCCGTAGGAATCATGGAGAGCAGGAGCACGAGCAAAAGCAAGACCAACTCCCACTTGATTTGCCTAACAAGCACACGTCCGCGCCACGCCAACCCACCAATCAGCGCTGCCGGAGCGACAAGCCCACAAGCCAGTTCCGTTGCCGTGTGTGGCAAGTAGCGATTGGAAAAATCAGCCCAATTAACGGTCCAGCATGGCAAGATGAGGCCAGGCAATGCTGCCGGAGGAACAAGCCATTGCCAATGCGCTTTCGCCGACTGTAATTCGCGCGCTGAAGCCTGAACCAAATCGAGAATCGCGAGCCACGCGGGAGCCGATAACCCGAAGCCGAGTGCCACGCCAAAGAGCATTGGCACAACCGACAAAATGCTTCGAGTCTCGGCTAGCGACTTGATTGCCAGCCATGCGACCAGGAGGAGTAGCATCAAAACCGTGTAGGGAAATCCGCCGGTCACGACGAGGTAAACAAACGGCGCCGGCCAAAGGAACCTCGATTTGCTTCGCTGTGAATCGAGTGCGCGCGCCGCGCCCCACCACGCCCAGGGCAGCCACGTAAAAGCACCAAGCGCGCCGAACCAATCGGTCGCGCCCCAACAAATGATCCAACCGTTCAAAGGAACGACAAGCGCGACAAAGATCGACGAGGGAACCGAAAATTCGCGATCGCGCGCAAGCAAAAACGCGCCCATTGCCAGAGCAAAAAGGTGTGCGACGGAGACGGCAGCCGCTTGCTGAGGAAATGTGAGCGGAAATTTCCAGATGGCGATGATGACTGCGTTCACAAAAACCGAGAACACTCCGTACTGAAATTCGCCGGCAAGATTGCCGCAGACCCACGAATAGGGGCTTAGGATTGGCCAATGGCCTTCCGACCAACTGCGCGCCATGTCTGCGAACACGGGCAAAACAGACAGTTCATAGTCGTCGTTCCAAAAAACGAGCGGATTGCGCCAGAGAAGAATCAGGCAGAAGGCGACAACGATTGCGCCGGCACCGAGCGAGCCTGCGCAATCGCGCCGCCCAAGTGATCGGTTAATGGTGTTCAGTGAACGGCGTTCGCCTCCAAATTCACGATTCACAAGTCACAGATCACTAGAGAACGACCGGTTTCCCTTCGGTCATCACGAGGACCTTGTCTTCAATCCCATGTTCTTGGGCAGATTTGAGCAAACGCTGCGGTGGTTCATGCATCGGTTCAAAGCCGAGGCGAAAAGTTCCGTAGTGCATCGGGATTAATGTCCTGGCGCCGAGTTCGAGAAATGCCCTGACCGCTTCCTCTGGATTCATGTGAACTTCGCGGCCAGTTGGCGCTTCGTACGCACCGATCGGAAGCAGCGCAATCTCAATCCCGTAGCGATCGCCAATCTCTTTAAAGCCGGGAAAGTAGGCGCTGTCGCCGCAGTGAAAAATGGTGCGGCCGTTTGCCGCGACGACAAATCCACCGAAGTCGCGATGCAGATCCGCCAGAAATCGTGCGCCCCAATGATGACAAGGTGTCAGCGAAATTTTCAGCGGGCCAAGCTCGACTGTCTGCCAGTAATCGAGCTCGTGCACGATGCGAAAGCCGAGATCGTGTACCAGGTTACCTACGCCCGTCGGCACAACGATCGGCTGGTCGGCTGCAACGCGGCGCAGCGTACGCCGGTCGAGATGATCGAAATGAGCGTGAGTCACCAAGACGAAATCAATCGATGGCAAATGATGAATCTCGAAGCCCGGCTGCTTCAAACGCTTGATTACCTTGAGCCACTTCGACCAGTTGGGATCGATCAAGACATTGACTTCGTGAGTCTGAACAAGAAATGACGCGTGGCCGATCCACGTAATACAAATCTCGCCTTCGCGAATTTTTGGGAATTGCGGAGGCCGCGATGCCTGATCGCCCGCCCGTTTAATGAAAAGGGATGGAATGAGGACGCTGGTAAGAAAATTACGCTTATGCCAGTCGGCTCGTGGACGCAAACGGACCCGAGTAGAACGCTTGGCGGTTGCGCCGTCCGATGATTGGCGAACAATGTTTCTCCGGCTCTTTTTTGGGAAACGAATGGCCACAGTCTTAAAGGATATGAGACAGTCGAGAAGTTAAAAGAGTTAAAAAAGTTACAAGGTCGGTTAAGCGCCGAGAGCGCGCTTCTTTTAACGGTTCAACCTTTTTAACTTTGTAACCCTTGTAACTTTATCCATTCCGCGTTGAGTTGTGTGGCTTATGCGAGGTTGGAAAGTCTTTATACCCCTGTTTCTGCTTTTTTCAGTCGCGTTCGCGTCTGAATCGCGCTTGCCACTCAGCACTGTCTTTAAAGGACAGGACCAGTTCAATCGAGTGGTCGCAAAAGCCAAAGCCGGGAATTGGAAGGCGTTGCCGATTGGGGAACGGACCGCGGCGGTAGGACAGGCGTTGGTTGGGACGCGCTATAAACATTTCACTCTTGAGATCGACAACCGGATCGAGTCGCCCTCAGTAAACTTTCAGGGCGTGGACTGCTGGACCTTTTTCGAGATCGCCCTCAGTTTCGCTCGAATGCTGAACGAGCCGGAATCGAACTGGACTCCTGAACGTCTGCTGCATTACATCGAGATGGATCGATACCGGGGCGGTGAATGCACCGGCGATTATCTTTCGCGTCTGCATTACCTGGAGGATTGGCTGTACGATAACGATCGACGCGGCCTCGTAGAAGATATGACTCGCGATCTAGGTGGACGCAGTGTTCCACATTCTGCGCGGGAGATGAGCGCCGGCTGGCGACATTATCGTTATCTCGCCGCGAACCGTTCGCTGCTCGGACCCCTGGCACGCATGGAAGCAAATGTATCCTCACGCCCCCTTTACGAAATTCCGAAAAACAAAGTCGCAGGAATTGAATCAAAATTGCGCAGTGGTGACATCATCGGAATTATTTCACGCGACCGGAGTGGACTTTATTCCACTGCGCATGTTGGTCTCGCATTGCGCACAAGCGACGGCGTCTTGCATTTCATGCACGCTTCTTCGCCAAGCAATTACGGCCACGTGGTCGTGGACTCAGAGCTTTCGAAATATCTGTATCGCTACCGCTCTGACAGCGGAATTTTGGTCGCACGACCTTTGCGTTAGTCAGTTTCCTTGTCGTGGAACTCCGCGAGTAACTTCTCCAACTCGTCCAGAGCGTCATCTGCATCGACACCGTGCGCCTCAAGGGTAGCCGTCGCACCGCAATCGAGATTAGCCCGTAGGATGTCAATGAGGCTGGAGGCGGAATATCGCTTACCCACCTTTACCACCCAGATTTCTGATCGAAAGCTCCGTACGCGTTTAACGAACTGTGCCGCAGGCCGCGCGTGCAATCCGAGTTTGTTGGTGATGCGCACCTCACGTTGCGCCGACGTGGGCGCTTTCTTGTGTCCGAGTCTCATGCCTGGCTCGTCCCCCAGCGCCGGTGCAGAAACCTTTCGATCGGCGAAAAGAAAATTTTGTCTGCCAGCAAACCGATGACGACAATCACAATCATGATCCCAATGACCTGCTCCATGGCGCTCAATTCGCGGCCATAATGGAGAAGCTGGCCAAGGCCAAAACCAGTCAGGATTGTCACGAAAATCTCAGCAGCCATCAGGGAGCGCCAAGCGAAAGCCCATCCCTGCTTCATTCCGCTGACGATGAAGGGAAGCGCGGCAGGCAGAATCACTTTGAACCACATGTGCAATCGCTTGGATCCCATGGTCAAAGCGGCGCGGCGATAAATTGGCGGAACATTGCGCACGCCGGTCTCGGTTGCAATGATCACCGACCAGAGAGTTCCCATCACCACGACGAAAAGCATGGCCGCTTCTGTCTGCCCAAACCACAAGAGCGCAAGCGGCACCCAGCAAACACTAGGTAACGTCTGCAAGCCAAGTGCCATGGTTCCAATCGTATCGCCAAACAATTTCCAGCGCGCGGTCAACAGCCCCAGCGGAAGCCCAACCACCAGTCCAATGAAGTAACCAATAAGTAAGCGGCGCATGGTTATCACAGTTGCTCTTGCGAGCGTTCCGTCGGCGACAGCGCCCTCTAAGTACGTTACAACCTGCTTGGGGGATGGTAGTAGAACGGGCGACCAAATTCTTGCGCGATAGGCGGCTTCCCACAGCAAAACCAGGGCAGCGAAAAACGCAGCCGCCAGCAGAAACCGTTTCATTTAGGAGCGACAGCCTCCGCTTTACCGACGCTTTTCAACGCCTTCGTGATTTGTGTGGCATGAGCGGCGAGATCGACGCTGTTGATGTCACGCGGTCGCGGCAGGTTCACCGTGAATTCCTCCTGGATGCGACCTGGATGAGGAGAAAAAAGCAGGACACGATCGCCCAGGCATGCAGCTTCGCGAACGTTGTGCGTGACAAAAACGATCGTTTTGCGACGCGCTTTCCAAATCTCTTGAATGTCGCCGTAAAGTTGCTCGCGAGTGAGGGCATCAAGCGCTGCGAACGGTTCGTCCATGAGCAGCACGCGTGGATTCGGGGCAAGCGCGCGAGCCAACGAGACACGCTGCTTCATTCCACCGGAAAGTTCGTGAATGTTTGCGTGTTCGAAGCGACTGAGCCCAACCAACTCCAGATAGTACTTGGCAACCTCGCGTCGGTCTCTATTTGTCAGGTTCGGTTTCAGCTTAAGTCCGAAGAGCACATTCCCAAACACGTCCAGCCAAGGAAAGAGCGCCGGTTCCTGAAACATAACGAGCCGCTCGCGGCCAGGTCCAGTCACCGGCTTTCCGTCCGCCAGCACTGTGCCGCTGTCCGCTTTTTCCAGACCGGCAATAATATTGAGCAACGTCGTTTTGCCACAGCCGCTGGCGCCGACAAGACACACGAATTCGCCTTCGGCGACTTTCAGACTCACGCGATCAAGCGCCAGAACGTTGCCTGAAGCGCTGCGAAAGCTTTTTGACACGCCTTCGACCGAGAGCTTCGAGGGCGGGATGATCTCGAGCTCCTCAGTCGCTGAGGAACGGTGGCGACCAGCCCGGAGCATTAAGGAGTTTCGATTAGCTTCGATGTGTCTGTCGAGCCTTTTAGAAAACCTGCGTCCTTGCCGTCCTGCACCGACTTGGCGATCAAATCGCGCGATACTTCACTGGTGAACTGAATCCTTTTCCACGCTTGCGCAACGGCGTCTGGCGAAAAATCGGCCCGCGTTTCCGCTTTCAATTCCTCGATCAATAACTTCTGCGCCTCCGATTCATTCTGCTGAATCCATTTCGTTAATTCTACGTTCGCGTCTGCGATTTTCTTCGCCAAATCGCGCCGGTCACGCAGGAACTTCACACTGGAAACAAGCCAGGTGGTAATGGTGTCCTTGTCTTCGAGAAAAACGCGTGCCTTCGCCTCGCGTTCGAGCCGAGTCACCCAGGGTTCGACGGTCCAGACGGCATCAACCGAATCTTTTTGCAAAAGCCCGAGTTGGTCTGGGTTTGCTGTCGGGATCACCAGAACGTCGCCGCCCGTTAGCGTGATTTTGAATCCGTGCGCTTTTAACCATCCCCGGCAGGAAATGTCCTGCGTGTTACCGAGCTGGGGCGTAGCAATTTTTTTTCCGCGAAAGTCTTTCGGCGTTTTGATAGGCGAATCAGCCTTTACCACAAGAGCGGAGCCACCATTGGCTGCGCCGGAGATTACACGGATTTCCTCACCGTTCGATTTTAAGTACGCATTGAGCGCAGGACCGGGCCCCACGTAAGTGACATCAAGCGATCCCGCAAAGATCGCTTCCATCGCTGACGGGCCCGCATTGTAAGTAAACCACTGCATCTCGACATTCGGCCCGAGGCGTTTTTCAAACCATCCCTTGCCTTGCCGTGAAAGCGCATGCGCGATCACCCCCTGCGCATGCGTGATGTTTGGAAAATGCCCGAAGCGGATTGTTATCTTTTCTTGAGCCGGCACAAACGGTACCGAAAGCAGGAGGACTCCAATAGTTGCCGCCGTTTTTATTTTCATGGTTGGTTTCAATAGTGCAGCGCGCCCATAAACCGACAGAAAATTCGCATCCTCGCGGCTCAATCATTCGGTAGTTAAAACATTAGTTGAACACGCCCGATGACTTCTTCGAATTGTCAAAAGATATAGAACACTAGAATTTAAAACTCAGATCCGCCTGGAATATTTGATACTGATCCACCGGATTGATACTGATGTTGTCCCCAATTCCGCCGGTGCCGATTGAGCTGTCGATACGCCACGCGTAGGCCCACGTGAGGTTAAAGACCACGGCATCAGCCAACATGTAGCCGGCTCGAACAGCCACACCTTCCAGGTTCAAGGTGCTGTTGAACAAATCAGAATCGATCAGGTTCGGATCAAGCGCGTACTGGTCTTGATGTTGCCACCACGCGTCGATCTGCCAATCGTATTTTTTCTTTAGCTGTCCAATACCAAGCCCGATCTCGTATGCGTAACGGTCGCCACCCTTATCGGGATGCCCTGCAGCTGTGGCACGGTCGTCCGCTTCGAAGTTCGTTGCAAAATCCCCAAAGATGCGCATCGGAATCTTGCCGACTTTCCAGCCGATCTCGGCAGGTATGTCGAAAACCAAAAGACTGTTAATGCCCGTTTGATTGCCACCGGGATCGCCTGAGAAATGGACGTTAAACGTGTTGCCGTCGCCGGTGTAGTTATAGAGGGTTGGCGCGAGCTGGAAGTACGCGATGTGCGGAAAATCAAACTTCGCCCCGACCTGCCAGCCGAGCATGAATGCATTGGTGTTAGGGGTGAGCTGAGTCTCACCGCCTATTGGCTGCGTCGTTGTCGGACGTCGGCCAATTGGGTTTGTCGGGTTAGAATCGTCATAAACAAACTGACCGAAGTTTGCGAAGACGTCGATTTTTACCAACGGTTCCGGTGGAGCTGGCGCCGCTACGTTTTTCCCGTCCTTGCTGTAGGACACTGGCGCCGCTGCTGCGCCACCGATGGTGAACGTGTGTTTCCACTGCTCCGCTAATCCTTCCGGGTTGATGTCGTCGTCCCACACCATTCGCGTAGTGACGAACGGGTTCGGCATTCGGCCGCCAGTAAACGTAAAGCCGGGGAAGCCCTTGTAACCACCGTATGCCTGGCCGACGAAAATGCCGTCGCTACCCTTTGCGAACGGTCCACCACCACCGGGTGAGGTGCTCGACGTATCGTCACCGAACGTTACGTTCGTTGAACGCGGACTGGCGCTCGTCTCCAAGCGTACGCCGAAGAACCAGTCATCAAGCAGCGTACCGCGCAATCCGATGCGCAAACGATAACGTTCACGTTCGCGCTCCTGCCAGTCATTTGGGTTTGTCGGATCGTTACTCGGGAGTCTGCCACCGCGGTATTCATAGCGCAGACGCAGATCACCAAAGAGCTCCAATTCGGTGATCGCTGGGAACAATTTCCATTTTTCGCCGCCCTGTAAGCCGGGCACGAGTTTCTCGACATATGTCTTTCCATCGCTGGTCACCTCTGTCCTGGTTTTGCCTTCCGCCCTAGCAACAGGCGCCCATTCCGTGCGCTTCTTTAATCCCGCAACCTCCTGTTCAAGCTCGGCATTGCGCTTTTGGAGCTGGCTAACGGCCTGTTCGAGCTTTTGAAGCCGCTCGGCATCGGATGGGGTCTCGGCATTAAGCGGTGGGATCGCGGCCAGCAACAGCAATGAAACGACAACGTTGGCGGGCCATAAAAAACAGTTTCTGATCAGCATATGTTTCTCCTATTTGTCCGCGCTTTTCGCGCGGTCGTTGTGCGACTGGCTCCCTCGGGACCCTGAAAACTGCTTCAATGCCTCCGCCCTGCTCGATCCACCAATTGGCGGCTGGCCCTGTTTGGACAGGATCGATGCGAGCGCAATCGATCGGTGGAGAAAAGGCGGCGTGACCTTATCGCGGCGATATTTGCGAAGTGTGATGTCGACGATGTCAGCCAGCGTGAAGCGATCAAGCACCGTGCTGATCGCGTTGCGAACGTCGAGCATCAACATTCGCAGACCGCAGTGCACTTCATCCGGGCAGGAGCAGCGCGCATAGGATGTCTGGCTAACGCACCGAATTGGCGCCAGGGGTCCGTCGATCAACCGGATGACGGCACCAAACTTTATCCGCTTCATGGGTCGCGCGAGCGAATAGCCTCCAAACTTTCCGCGCCTGGCCTCCACGTACCCAGCTGCTTTGAGCTGCCCAAGAATCTGCTCCAGGAATTTGATCGGCAGTTTTTCTTTCGCGGCGAGCTCGTTTACCTGAAGCATGGGCCAGCCGAGTTCGGCGGCAATGCCAAGATCAATAAGAGCGCGGAGCGCGTATTCGCCACGTTTGGACAGTTTCATGTCTGCAGTTGTGATTCAGTCGCCGGAGCGTCACCGCCATTCTTGGGCACGTGCAGGTTTGAATGCCCGGACGTGGCGAATAAGACTGAACCTCCGATCACGCCGCCGAACATGAAATCCATCAGGCCGCTCATAGCCCTCCGGTGCGCGACACAGTGCGATCAACAGTGCTCCCAAAGAAGCAGCAACCATAAAGAGAATGAGCATGCTCCCAAAGCGCGATACCATCTCATATTCAACCCAGGCGACGCCCAGGCAGAATAAAGCGAAGCAAATCAATCCCATTATCTGTTTCATGTTTAGTCCTCCGTTACTTGCTTAATGTCTACTAAACTAATATGGTTTATGAATCCCTATTAGTTTAATAGGAAATAGAATGCAAGTACTTTTTCAAACGGCGCTACGGCCGGTTCAAAACGCCGCTCGATTCCGAATGATGGGCCCCCGCCTCCCTTCTGGCTTGGCTTCCTTGGTAGCATCAAGGAGAAGCAAGAATCAGAGACGACTGGCCGCTACAAGCAGCACTCGCTTGAATCCACGGCGCGAGATTCTCTCAAGAGCTATAGCCGAACCGGCGATCGAGCTCCATTAATGCATCCGCAGCATACTCTAGATCCTCGGCCGAAAGATACTCCCGATAACCCCCTACTTTTCCGCGACGCACTTTGAATGACTCCGGATCACGCACATCACCCGGATGCAGAATTTTCGAATCAAAAACTCCCGCTGCTTCTAATTTTTGCATGTTCTCGAAACGAGAAAACTCAAGTGCCTCCTGAAAAATCGACATATCCAGCATCGTTTCGCCGACTACGGCAAGCAGGTCTCGAAAATGTTCGGCTGGAGATGCCCGCAACGCCTCGTACCGGATGATCGTGAAATCCTTTCGACCCAAGAATTCGTCAAGCCAGTCGTTCATTGCGCGAACAATGCCGCGGATTCCAAATCTCTTGTCGCGCAGGAGTTCACTGACAGATTTTTGCTTCAACGCTGCGCCCGCGCTGGGATCGCGCCGCGTCATTTGTAAATAGAGCGAGACGAAACAGTCCCGGGGGTCCCGCACGAGCAAGACAATCTTGGCTTTTCGAAGTTCTCTTCTCGGAACGAGATATTTGCCGCGCAAACGGTCCCAGCGATTGCCCTTTGTCCGATGCTCAAAACGATCGTGGGAGAATATTACCCGGGGAAATCCCGGATGATCGTACCGCCCGGGCTGGAGGGTGAACTCAAGGCCATGACGCTTGCATAAGTAAGCGCAAAGAAATGTCCGGATCCATGTGCGTCCGCTTTTTGGCGCTGAAAGAATGAGGACTTCGCCACCTGAAAGCAGCTTCGCGCGACTACTGAAGTTTCGGCGCGGCCACCGAAGGGAGCGCCGCAGGAATCGCGAGACCGGCATAGACTTCTCGGGAAGCCCCGAAAGTTCCCTGGGCTGAATCGCTTCACCGGAAGACATATCCACCTGTTGCGTATCGGCCAAGGATCGAGCTGTTATTTCAATCGCCATTCCCGGAATTATTCTTAGAGCCGCGCCTCCGCGAGTCTTGGGCTTCTGTTGCATAAGACCTCAAGAAGAGGTATCTGTTCAAGCACAAAAAAAGGGGGCGTACTGGCTTCGACTCATCGTTGGAAGCGCAGACGGCATGCCGAGGATGGTTCGTTGGCCTCGTTAAAAACCGGACCAAAAACAAACGCAGACAACGAAGGTCTCGCTCTCGCGGCTTAATTGACCGCGACGTTTGCCGTGGGACGCCTGCTACGGCGGCAAACGTGGACAGCAGGCTGGCGAATCGGTGGAGCGACCGCGCCGGTTCGTGAATCGATTTTGTGGACGCTCGGGAGCTGGCAGTGTGCCGGCGCATGGCTTGGCTCCTCAGAATTTATCGTCGGATAAGCATGTAGATGTTTGCGCGGATAGCGAAGAGGACAGGGGTTCAACTCCCCTCGCCTCCAGTTACACAGGTAGAACGACCCTCAGAAATCGCCAACT
>DASZGW010000117.1:0-3930 GCA_035938475.1 Candidatus Udaeobacter sp. | reverse complement strand
CTGCGAGGACAACGTTTGGGAAACGCCTTATCAGAATTAGGGACGAAAACGGTTGGAGACTACAACACCAGGGTCGTCCGCGACCAGGGTGCGTTCCTGCTATTTGGACGCAAGTATTATTCGACGGGAGCGCTGTTTGCGCACTGGATTCCAGTCGTCGCGAAAAACGAGCACGACTATCTGGTTGCTGCGTTTGTTGAGCGTGGTACGCCCGGTCTTGAGATTGTCGATGATTGGGACAGTTTTGGTCAACGCACAACCGGCAGTGGAACAGTAATTCTCGAAAATGTCCGTGTTCCGGAACTTGGAGTCATGCCATATCAGAGTGCGTTCGACGAACCCACGGCTCTCGGACCGGTTGCCCAAATTATTCACGCTGCGGTTGAATTGGGAATCGCGCGAACTGCCATTGGAGAAACAATCGCGTTTGTGCGACAGCGGACACGCCCTTGGATAGACGCGAAGATCGACTACGGTTATGAAGATCCGTTGACCATCAGTCAGGTCGGCGAATTGGAAACCCGATTGCATTCCGCAGATGCTTTGTTGGAGCGTGCGGGTCGCTTTGTCGACCAGGCGGTGGCGAAGCCTGACGCAGAGAAGGTGGCGAGCGCTTCGATTGCGGTGGCGGAAGCGAAAGCAGCGACTACGGAGATAGCGATTCAGGCAACCAATAAGTTATTCGAGCTTGCAGGAACACAAGCGACGCTAGCGAAATTCAATCTTGATCGACACTGGCGCAATGCGCGCACCCATACGCTCCACGATCCGGTGCGGTGGAAATATTACGCCATTGGCAACTATTACTTAAACGCCGTGCGACCGAAGCGACATGGCGCGCTCTAATAGCGGAAAGACAAATTGCGAATGAGTAGAGAAATCCGGTTGAACGCGTTTGACATGAACTGTGTGGGTCACCAGTCTCCCGGGCTCTGGACCCATCCGCGTGATATCTCTTATAGATACAAAGATCTAGAGTACTGGACGGAACTCGCCCAAATTCTCGAACGAGGCAAATTCGACGGTCTCTTCATTGCCGACGTTCTCGGTGTTTACGACGTCTACCATGGAAGTGCTGAGCATGCCATCCGGCAGGCAGCCCAAATCCCGCTTAACGAGCCAATGCTATTGGTTCCTGCGATGGCACATGTGACAAAGCATCTTGGGTTCGGAGTCACCTGCTCACTAACTTACGAACATCCTTATCCGTTCGCGCGTCGTATCTCGACGTTGGATCATCTGACGGATGGTCGCGCAGGTTGGAACATAGTTTCATCCTATCTTGATAGCGCTGCGCGTAACTTTGGCTTGGACCGCCAGCACAAGCACGATGACCGCTACGAGGTCGCAGACGAATATATGGAGGTTTGTTACAAGCTCTGGGAAGGAAGTTGGGAGGATGACGCAGTGGTTCGCGACAGGGCGAGAAAGTTGTTTACTGATCCCGAAAAAGTCCATGAAATTCAGCATTACGGAAAGTACTTCACGGTACCGGGGTTCCATCTCTGTGAGCCTTCTCCTCAGCGCACGCCTGTGCTGTATCAGGCAGGAGCATCGAGGCGTGGAAAAGATTTTGCGGCGCGGCACGCGGAGTGCGTCTTTGTCGCGGCACCCTCCAAGAAAGTTTTGAAAGATTACGTCCGGGATATCCGGCAACGTGCAGCCGGTTTCGGGAGAGACCCGTCTAACCTCATCTTTTTTAACCTGTTCACCGTAATTGTCGCGCCGACCGAAAGCGAGGCGCAGGCAAAGTACGATGATTACAAGCAATATGTCAGTTACGATGGCGCCTTGGCTTTAGTCTCCGGATGGACGGGAATTGATTTCGGAAAATATAACCCCGATGACCGAGTCGAATACATTGAAAATGATGCGGTCCAGTCGGCGACAGAATCATTGACCACCAGCGATCCGGATAAGATCTGGACCGTCCGCGAAGTAGCAAACTGGGTCGGAATCGGCGGGCTCGGACCGGTCGTGGTCGGATCTCCCAGCCAAGTGGCGGACGCGCTTCAGGGATGGGCAGAAGAAACGGGTGTTGACGGATTCAATCTCGCCTACGCCGTCACCCATGAGACGTTTCGTGACTTTGTCGATCTAGTTGTCCCTGAGCTTCAGCGCCGGGGTGTTTACAAGAAGGAATATAGGCCGGGTACCTTGCGCGAGAAGTTATTTGGTCAGGGAGCTCGTCTTTCTGAAGAACATCCGGGTGCTGCTTACCGCATCCAGCAAGAGCAAGCCGCCCTGGCATGATCAAAAACCATGATGCTCAACTTTCTGAGTCATGAAAATATTCTGGTTTATTCCAACGTTCGGTGACGGTCGCTATCTCGGCTCCAGTAAAGGGTCTCGGGCGACGAACCACGCATACTTGCGGCAGATCGCCGAGGCTGTGGATGAACTCGGATACTATGGTGCGTTATTACCCACGGGCCGATCTTGTGATGACGCCTGGATCGTTGCGTCCTCCCTGTTTCCTCTAACGCGCCGAATGCGTTTTCTTGTTGCGGTGCGCCCCGGCCTGATGTCACCGACTTTAACGGCTCGAATGGTAGCGAGCTTTGATCGACTTTCTGAAGGACGTCTCTTGATCAACGTCGTCACCGGCGGTGATCCGGTTGAGCTTGCGGGTGACGGACTACTTCTTGAACACGACGAACGTTACAGGTTAACCGACGAGTTTCTGACGATTTTTCGAAAGGTCCTTGCCCAAGAAGAGATCGACTTCAAAGGTAAACATTTAGAGGTGCACGGAGCCAAGGTTTTGTTTCCAGGAGTGCAAAACCCGTATCCGGATTTGTACTTTGGCGGTTCGTCGCCTGCGGCGCACGAGGTGGCCGCCAAGCACATTGATGTTTATTTGACTTGGGGCGAGCCGCCAGAAGCTGTTGCGGCGAAGATTGACGAAGTGCGGCAATTGGCAGCCCAACAAGGTCGAACCTTGCAATTTGGTTTGCGGCTCCACGTAATTGTTCGCGAAACCACAAAAGAAGCCTGGGCCGCGGCGAATGACTTGATCCGATATGTGACCGATGAATCAGTCACGGCGGCGCGAAAGACGTTTGCCCGGTTTGATTCTGCGGGCCAGCGCCGTATGTCGCAACTCCACGGCGGTAAACGGGAATCGCTGGAGATTGGGCCAAATCTCTGGGCCGGTGTCGGACTGGTTCGCGGCGGTGCAGGAACTGCCCTGGTCGGCGATCCAGAAATCGTTGCCGAGAGGCTCAGAGAGTACGTCAGTCTCGGCGTTGATAGCTTTATTCTCTCCGGCTATCCACATCTGGAAGAGGCACATCGCGTGGCTGAGCTCCTGTTTCCTTTGCTACCGGTCGAAGGAGTGTCGGCGGAGACTTCCCCCCAATTCATCGGCCCATTCGGAGAGCTCGATCTTAATCCAAAACAAAGCAACGCCGAAGAGCCCCTGCGCGCAAGTGCACACTAAACCCAAAAACCGAAGATAAGAGGTAACCGCAGATTCCACAGATTCCGAAATCCGCGGAATCTGCGGTTTCAAATTCGGAATTCAGGCTAAACACAAGCACCCATGAAACCGACAGCGATCATTGAATTTAGAGTAAAACTGGTCCTCGTAGCGGTTGTCCTCGGCTTTCTTCTCTGGGCGACGAGTGGAAGCGCCGAAGAGCAGGTTACCACGATCAAGCTCGATTGGGCTTACTACAATCCTCTTAGTCTCGTATTGAAAGACAAAGGATGGCTTGAGCAAGAGCTCAAGAATGACGGCATCGAGATTCAGTGGACTCAGAGTCTCGGCAGTAACAAAGCGCTCGAGTTGCTTCGCAGTAAGAGTGTTGATTTCGGATCCACGGCGGGTGCTGCGGCCTTGCTGGGTCGCGCGAACGGCAATCCAATCAAATCGGTCTACGTTTACGATAATCCGGAATGGGCCGCTCTCGTCACACGGGCGGGGTC
>DASZGW010000116.1:0-4918 GCA_035938475.1 Candidatus Udaeobacter sp. | reverse complement strand
CGGGCGGTTATGAAGGAGTCACGGTCCTCAACTGATAAATTGTAGGACGGCCGGTTCGGTTGCCCGATGCCCCAGCAAGCGAAGCGCTTGCCCTATAACCGCACATAGCGGAACAGTTCGCTGCGATGCCTGGCCATTCAGAACAACTTGACTCCAAGATCTCGCGCGCAGTTGCTGACGGAAAGTTGATGGAATCGGCAGCGAAGAACATTCATGCGCTGCTGGACGGCGCGCCGTCTGACCTCTATTTGCGATCTGTCCACGAACTTCTTGATGGTGCTGAATGGACCGAGTTAAACGACCGCTTTTACCGGACTCTGGCGTTCGGGACCGGCGGTCTGCGGGGGCGCACCATCGGAAAAATCGTGACCGTCGCCGAACGCGGAAATGCGCGCGAGAACGAGCGACCTGAATTTCCATGCGTGGGAACAAACGCGATGAATTACTACAATGTTAGTCGCGCGACCCAGGGACTTGTCGCTTATGTGAGCGAATGGAATGCACGACGAAGTGACATTGGCTCCCAGCCAATCGATCGGCAGGGTGCCGATGCCAAAATTGTGATCGCGCATGATCCGCGATTTTTCTCGAAGGAGTTCGCAGAGCTTGCTGCGAAAGTCGCATCCGAGAATGGTTGCGACGCACTCGTGTTCGGGAGCCCACGTTCCGTGCCTGAACTTTCATTTGCGGTCCGTTATCTCAGGGCGAGTGCGGGCGTGATGATCACTGCGAGTCACAATCCGCCATATGACAACGGCTACAAAGTTTACTTCAGCGATGGCGCACAGGTAATCGAGCCGCATGCCAGCGGAATTATCGCAAAAGTAAACTCGATCACCTCCGAAGCCTATACGCCGCTGCCAAAAGACCGACGGGGTAAGATAGAAATGATTGGCACGGACCTCGACGAAGCGTACATGCGCCGGCTGGAAACGCTCGTTCTCGATCCAACGGTCATTCGGGAAGCGGAATCGCTAAAGATTGTCTACACGCCTTTGCATGGGACCGGCGGTGTAATCATCGAACCGATGCTCAAACGACTTGGTTTCAATTTCGAAGTGGTACCCGAGCAGGACCATTTCGATGGCCGATTTCCGACTGTGAAATCGCCAAATCCGGAAAACGCCGAAGCGTTAACAATGGCAATCGATTTGGCGAAAAAGGAAGATGCCGATGTAGTAGTCGCGACTGATCCAGATTGCGACCGGATGGGCGCGGCAGTTCGTGCAAGCAACGGAAAAATGAAATTGCTCACCGGAAATCAGATCGGCTCGCTCCTTGCCTGCTATCGAACCAGGACACTATTTGAGAAAGGCGTGCTAAATAAACAAAACGCGTCCCGCGGAGTCATTATCAAAACCTTTGTCACAACCGATCTGCAAAAAGCGATTGCCGAACATTACGGTCTGCGTTGCGTCGAAACGTTGACTGGCTTCAAATACATCGGCGCAAAGCTGGGCAAGTACGAACGCGCAATCCCGCACCATCTGCGACAAAACTATGTCGATCTTTCCGAGGAGGAAACGCGGCAACTGCGTCTCGAACATTCGTCATTTTACGTTTTCGGAGGCGAAGAAAGTTATGGCTATAGCGGAGCCGATTTTGTACGCGACAAAGACGGCAACGGCGCCGTGATCATGTTTTGCGAAGTAGCTGCTTACGCAAAGGCTCACGGGAAAACAATCGACAAACTGCTTGATGACATTTATTCCGAGTTCGGCTATTTCGCCGAGAAAAACGGTTCGCTCGTGTTCGAGGGCGCAGAAGGCGCAACAAAAATCGCGCGTCTGATTAAATCTTACGCCACCGATCCGTTCCCGGAAGTGCTCGGCTCAAAGGTCACAAGCGTTCGAAACTTCGAAACCGACAAAATCGAAGACGCAGAGAACGACCAAATTCCGAAGGAGAAAATGTTGATGTTTGAGTTGCAAGATCCCGCAGGCGCGGGACGCATCGCGGTGCGCCCATCGGGAACGGAGCCGAAGATCAAGTATTACCTTTTCGCGCACCGCCGGCCGGAAAAGGGAAAATTCGATTCCGTGGAACTCAATCAAATTAAGACGGAAGTGAAAGAGAAACTCGATCGTCTCTGGGATTGGCTGCAAAGAGATGCGGAATCACGCCTACGGGAGCCATAGACAGCAGCGATTTCCCTAGTCTCCGACGGCGCCACTGAGATAATCTGAAGCTCCGAATTCCAAGCGCTTATTCAAAGACGCAAATTGTCATCCTGAGCGAAGCGAAGGATCTCTGGAATTTCTTTCCAGCTCCGCACACAATAATCAGAGATGTTTCGCTCCGCTCAACATGACAGTATAGGAAGCGCCGTGTGGTTTGCTGCTTGAAGTTTCTCTGGAGCTTGGAGCTCGCGACTGAGTTGCACGACGTGATGAAAAAATTAACTGTGGTCTGGCCCTGGCTTGCGGCGATTACTAGCGGACTACTCTACACAGGCTGTTTTGCGCCGTTTAATTTCACCTGGCTATGCTGGATTGCTCTCACGCCGCTCATTGCTGCAGTTTGGTTTTCAGGCAAAGAGTTGCGCCATCGTTGGCTTCATAACCTCCTGTTGGGTTATGTTACCGGACTGACATTTTTCTGGACCGCTTTCTCCTGGCTCACAACTGTCACTGTTCTCGGCTGGTTTGTTCTCGAGTTTTACATGGCAATCTATCTCGCGCTCTGGGCGTGGTTTTGCGGTCTGGTCCAGCCACGAGAAATCAGAAGAGAACCAGGCTCAACTAAATGGGAACAGATGCTGGCTCAAGCCCGCAGCACCGCAGCTTCGCCGCGGTCGCCGTGGATTAGGTCGACAAATAATTTGCTGCTGGCCTTCCTTCTGGCTGCTGCATGGGTGACACAGGAATGGTTGCGAGGCTGGGTCTTCTCCGGTTTCGGTTGGAACGGCCTCGGTGTGGCGTTGCATGGCACCTGGCCCATGATCCAAATTGCGGAGTTCACCGGCGTTGCTGGCTTATCATTCATGGTCGCGTTTGCGAACGTCATTGCGGTCACAACTGTGAGCCGTTTGATCCTTGAGGCGAGCACACGTGTAGTGCGCCCGCATTTTGACCTGACGCTGACATTGGCGGCAATTGTAGGCGTCCTCACTTTCGGAATTCGTGCCACTCAGGTTTCGTCGTCTACAAAGCCGCTCCGAGTTGCCGCCGTGCAATCGAATGTGCCTCAAAATCAAAAATTCGATCCACAGTTTACGCGCAAGATTTTCGATCAATTCCGGCGCTTGAGCGAAATTGCGGTGCGCTCGAATCCTCCACCCGATTTGTTGATCTGGCCGGAAAGCTCCATGCCCGGGCCGGTCCTTGCAGACCGGGAAAGCTACCAATTCGTTATGGACCTGGCCGCATCGGCGGAGAGCGACATTCTTCTGGGCACGATCGACGAAGAGAACGGCGATGTTTACAACGCGGCGCTTCTTGTTTCAGACGCTGGCGAACAGGTGCAGGTTTATCGAAAGCTGCACCTGGTCCCTTTTGGCGAATATGTTCCGGGCCGGCACCGGGTGCCACTGCTCGCGCGAATTGTTGGCGACCAGGTGCCCGGTGATTTCAAAGCGGGTAAGGACTACACCGTGTTCGAGTTGACAAACAGCGACCTGAAGGTGGCACCGCTGATCTGTTTCGAAGATACAATTGGCGAGTTGACCAGACGATTTGTGCTTCCGAGCGAAACAAATCCCGGTGCGAATTTACTGATAGACATAACAAACGACGGATGGTTTTTGCATTCCGCCGGTTCGCATCAGCACCTGGCGAACGCCATTTTTCGCTGTGTGGAAACACGCCGTCCAATGGTTCGGGCTGCGAACACTGGCGTCACCTGTCTTGTGAACGAATTCGGCCGAGTCACCCAACAGTTGCAGGATGATAAAGGCAGTACATTCACCGAAGGGGTACTCACAGGCGACATCAAGGTTCCCACCGAACACGAGTTAACATTTTACACGCGCCATGGCGAATTGCTTGCAAAGTTGTGCGCAGTTGTGGCTGCGATAGCCATTGTCGTTAAATCCGTACTACGAAGATTTGTGTGAAAGCATGATTCTGCGAGCGCCTGTTTTGCTAATGCGGCTGACACAGCCGCCACTACAACCGAATCGCGAGAATTTCAGCGATGTGCTAGAAGAACGGCATGCCCGTCGAGCTGCCCCTCGATCATCTGGCTGAACTCTGGCCAGAGAAATTGCGCGGGACGCGTGTGGGGGCGCTGCTTCATCCCGCTTCGATCTCGGCGAAGCTCGAGCATGCATCGCGGATCCTCGAGCGACACAATGGCAATCTTTTTCGTCTCTCAGCGTTTTTTGGTCCGCAACATGGGTTTCTCGGCCAGACGCAGGACAACATGGTAGAATGGAAAAGTTACCAGCACCCGCGTCTTCACATTCCCGTTTACAGTCTGTACGGCGAACATCGCGAACCGACCGCGGAGATGCTGAAAGATCTCGATGTTTTGCTCGTTGATCTCCAGGATGTCGGGGCGCGTTATTACACGTTCATCTGGACGATGTATCTCTGTATGCGCGCCTGCGAAAAAGCGCGCATCGAAGTCGTCGTTCTCGACCGGCCGAATCCGATTAATGGCGTGACCAGGGAGGGGACACTGTTTGATCCCAATTACAAATCGTTCGTGGGTCTCTATCCCATTCCAGTGCGACACGGAAAAACAGTCGCAGAACTAGCGGTGCAATTTCGAGACGAGGTTTTCCCGGAATGTGGATTGTCGATCCTGCCAATGAAAAACTGGGAGCGCCAGATGTGGTTCGATCAAACCGGTCTGCCATGGGTGATGCCGTCGCCCAACATGCCGACGCTCGATACCGCGACCGTTTATCCCGGCATGTGTATTCTCGAAGGAACAAATATTTCGGAAGGCCGCGGCACAACGCGTCCATTCGAAA
>DASZGW010000115.1:0-11141 GCA_035938475.1 Candidatus Udaeobacter sp. | reverse complement strand
GCCGCTATCTGTGCGTCTGTAACGACAGGGTTCAGCAGACAGCCTAGAAAATTTCCAGCCTCTATACGGCTGAGATTCTCACCGCGCATAAGGCGCAGCGTTAGTTCGCGCAGTTCGAAATCGCCAACCTCGGTTGCATTGTATCCACGTTTGTCCATTTGTGATGGCGTAATCCTTGTCGCCATTGAGAGCGCCTTTGCCATC
Source organism: Candidatus Udaeobacter sp. (assembly GCA_035938475.1). Lineage (GTDB taxonomy): Bacteria > Verrucomicrobiota > Verrucomicrobiia > Chthoniobacterales > UBA10450 > Udaeobacter. Next base: position 10,937 of record DASZGW010000115.1, on the reverse strand, counting down.
GCATGGGCTTTATTAAATGTTTCCTCGTATTCCGAACGGGGATTTGAGTCGGCGACGATGCCGGCGCCGGCTTGAAAATAGGCCTTACCATCTTTCAAAACCGCGCAGCGCAGCGCGATGCAGGAATCGACATTGCCATCGAATCCAAAATAGCCGATCGCGCCTGCGTAACAGCCGCGCCTGGTGCTTTCCAGTTCGCTGATGATTTGCATGGCGCGAATTTTCGGCGCCCCGGAGACAGTACCGGCGGGAAACGTTGCCTTAACCAAGTCGAACCCGGTGCAGCCCGAACGCAGGCGACCAGTAACATTTGAAACGATATGCATCACATGGCTGTAGCGCTCGATCTCCATCAATTCAGTCACCCGCACCGTGCCGAAATCTGAAACCCGGCCGACATCGTTGCGCGCGAGATCGACGAGCATAACGTGCTCGGCGCGCTCCTTGGGATCGGCGAGAAGATCGGCAGCATTTTTCTCGTCCTGCGCGGGGGTGACGCCGCGCGGGCGCGTTCCAGCGAGTGGACGGATCTCTACCACGTCGCCGATCAGCCGGACATGCATCTCCGGCGAGCTTCCAACAAGCGCAAAATCCCCCCCGAACTTAAGACAAAACATGTACGGCGAAGGATTGATGAAGCGAAGGCATCGGTAGAAATCGAGCGGATCTCCCCTGAAATCGGATTCGAACCGCTGCGACAAGACAACCTGGAAGATGTCGCCTGCGCGAATGTACTCCTTTGCTTTTTCCACCGCGCGCTTGAACTCTTCCGGATGAAAATTGCTGTGAGCTGGCGGCGCTTCTGAATCTCCAGGTGGAACCAGCGGAAGATCGGCAGGTTTCGCAAGCTGGCGCATGATCGCGTGGATCAAGTCACTCGCTCGCGCATAAACTTTTTCGAGCGGGCCATCCTCAAGGAATGCGTTTGCGACAATCTTTAGTGTTCGTAACCGATGGTCGAAGATGAGAAGAGTATCCGTAATCATGAAGATCATCTCGGGCAATTTCAGTTCATCGCGCTCCGCTGCCGGAACTTTGGGTTCGAAGACATGGATCGCTTCGTAGCCGAGGAAACCGACGGCGCCCCCACTGAATCGCGGCAGTTCAGGACTCGACACAAACTGATAGCGCGCCATCAGATCGCGGATTTCATCCAAAGGGTCGCCTGTTCTTTCGACCCGCCGCTCTTCACCCAATTCGGTGATTTGCAGCTCGTCTCCGTTGATTTTCATCACGATCCGCGGATCGGCCCCGACGAAGGAAAAGCGTCCCGACTCGTCGTTTTTTTCAGTCGATTCGAACAGGAAACTGTAACCGCCACAATCTAACTTCTTGAATGCCGAAACAGGCGTTTCATTATCGGCGATAAACTCTGTGAAAATTGGGACAACGTTACCGCGTCGCGCGAGCTCACAAAACTCGTCCATGCTTGGGGTGATCAGCGCTTTCATGGATTCTAGTGGGTTTAGCGCCTCTTTACTTTGCATCGGCGCTTGCTTCGCCTCTCCCTTCGCAAGGGAGAGGGTAGGGTGAGGGTTTCCGCTTTCGCTTCAGTGCTGTTTGAAAACCCCTCACCTCCATCCTCTCCCCTTTTGGCAAGGGGAGAGGCGGGCGGAATCGCGGCGATTTTTATCCGAGCTTTCATACGTGAAGCGACCTGTGACCCGCTACCGCAGTTTTCGGTTCGACCGAAAGGAAGCGCGCGAGAATTTCCTTGCCGTTGCGCGTAAGAACCGATTCAGGGTGAAATTGCACGCCGTAGACGGGGAAGTCACGATGCCGCAGTGCCATGATTTCGCCGTCGTCACTTTCAGCGACGATCTCGAGGCACCTTGGAAAGGAACTTCGCTCAACGACCAGCGAGTGGTATCGACCGGCTTCAAACGGCGCAGGCAAATCGGTAAAGAGTCTGCTTCCGTCATGTCTGATCATGGATGACTTTCCGTGCACGAGATTGGAGGCACGTATGATTTTCCCGCCGTACGCTTCGGCAATGCATTGATGTCCAAGACAAACGCCGAGGATTGGAATCGTTGCCCCAAAGTGAAGGATGACGTCTTTGCTAATTCCCGCTTCACGCGGAGTGCACGGCCCCGGTGAGATACAGATATGCTTGGGCGCTAACGCAGCGATTTCATCAAGCGAGATTTCGTCATTCCGTTTAATAACAAGCTCGCACCCGAGCTCGCCAAAATATTGGGCCAGGTTGTAAGTGAAGGAGTCGTAGTTATCGATCAGTAGGAGCATCGTTCTGCATTCGTTAGGCTGCTTGGTCTTGTGTTGGACTCTCACTAACGGTCGGAGTGGCAACCTCGCGGAGCGCACGAACTTCTCTAATGAGTTGGGCATACGCCGGAAGCGTCAGGGCTTGCGCGCCATCGGAAAGGGCGAGCTCTGGATGGTTGTGGACTTCCACCATGAGTCCGTCAGCACCGACTGCCACGCCTGCCCGGGCGAGCGGAGTAACCATGTACGCGCTACCCGTGCCGTGTGATGGATCCACAATCACCGGCAAATGAGAAATTCGCCGAATCGCCGGCACAGAAGCAAGATCGAGCGTGTTACGCGTATGCTGGCTAAAGGTCCGAACGCCACGCTCACACAAAATCACGTTGTAATTGCCCTCGGCCATGATGTATTCCGCCGCGAGCAGCCATTCTTCGAGGGTGGCGGCCATTCCTCGCTTCAGCAGGACCGGCACTTGTGACCGGCCAGCCCGCCGGAGCAGTGAAAAGTTCTGCATGTTACGAGCGCCGACTTGAATGACGTCGCCGTACTGTTCGATCAGATCGACATGGGATTCTTCGAGCGCTTCGGTGACAATCTTTAGTCCAAACGCCTCACGAATCTCGGACATGATTTTCCAGCCTTTCTCCCCCAGACCTTGAAATGCGTAGGGAGAACTTCGGGGCTTCCAGACGCCGCCCCGAAAGAAGCGCGCACCACTTTGCTGCACTGCTTCCGCTACGACGAATGCCTGATCGCGGTTTTCGATTGCGCACGGTCCCGCGATGATCGCGAGTTCACTTCCTCCGATGGTGGCATCCCCAACTCGCACGACTGTCTTCTCCGGACGCAGATCAAGAGTGATCAACTTGTACGGCTTGGTGACTCGTATGACGTCTCCCACCCCCGGCAAGTTTTCAAAACGCTGAGCGTCGATAGGGCCCGTGTTACCGGTAATGCCAATCGCTGTTCGCGTCGCGCCGGGCATCGGATGAGGGCGCAGGCCGATTTCCTGAATCAGGGTTACAACTGCATCCACGTCCTGCGGAACAGCGCTGGGTTTCATCACAATTAACATATGTAGCCTCGGGTTATTTTGATTCGTGCAAAACGCCAGATCTCTCGCTTGAGAGAAAGAGAGAAAATCAGCGTCCCGTTGAGAAACGGTCGCTTTCTATCGCCACGCTACGAGCGCCCACGCGGCGACAGGCCGCGCGTCATTTGCTGCTCGAATTGAGCAAACAATGTCAGCGCTCATCAGACACACACTATACCGTCCACCTTGCTATAGTCGACAAAAATCTTGATCTCACTCATGGTTGTCTGAATTCCGAACGAATACAGATCACGCGCCCGCCGTATCGCTGTGGCGCGATTACGATATTGAAGGCGAAAGAATTCTTATGGCAGAAGCATCGAGCGAGCGAAGAATTTTGCGATGCCGCTTCCAAGACGCACATCAATGATAATCCGGCCTATTATTACAACTATGCGTTCGCGACCGTGTTCAAGTTTCAATTATACGATTACATCGCACGCAAGATTCTCCATCAGCCACCACAATAATGTAACTACGCCGACAACAAAGAGGTCGGCACCTGGCTGAATAACATTCTTAAAAAAGGTGGAACCGAAAACTGGCGCAAAGTCTTGAAGGAGGCCACCGGCGAGGACATCTCTACCTGGGCAATGATGGATTACTTCAAGCCGCTTATGAGCTGGCTGGAAGAACAGAATAAGGGTCGGCAGATCGGCTGGGAGTGATCCATTGAAAATCGATTGTAGGCCGTCTCTGTGAGACGGCGGTTCAATCCAAATCATGAGCTGCCGCCGTGAATTCCAAACTGGCTGCCATGGGAAGCTTATTTCGGCGATTGATTCGGCATCGATTGGTTCGCCTTTGCCTGCGCTTTCATGATCTCGGCTTCCATCGTCGGCATTATGTCTGCCATATAGGCGCCGAACTTTTGCATCGCCGATTTTCCGACAGGCGAGCCATAAAAATCTGCCAACGCCTTCAACTCCTCGGTGGTGAAATCCTTCACCATCGCGTCTATCATCGCTTTGCTTAATGCCGCGATGTCGAGTTGCGAAGTCATGAGCTTCTTGAATTGATCGCGTTGGTCCGGCGGCAGATTCGCGGCCATCTTGTCGGCCATGTCCTCGAACAATGCTTTCGGCGGAGTAGCCTGGAGATAACGCTCCGCTTCGTGACGCCGGGTTTCGGGAGTGTCAGGCGCGCTGAAAGCAAAACCACATGAGATGAACAGGGTGAGAATTGTCAGGGTGAAGGTTTGTTTTTGCATGGCAATCGAGTGATACGCGTTTGCTCGCAATAGGGCGATCTTTTTCTAGCCGGCATTTATGTCTGTTTAGGTAGCAACATTAACTGCCGTAACGACCCGAAATTCTGCAGCGACGGACTTGGAAACTGCCGCTGTTTATCGATCTTATGTGGTGCGTGTTCTCGTTATAACAGGGGCAGGTGTTTCGGCTGAAAGCGGCATTCCAACCTTTCGTGGCAAAGATGGCTACTGGCGTAATCTGAATCCGATAAAGCTGGCGACACCTGAAGCGTTCGCGCGCGATCCGGAATTGGTTTGGCAATGGTATCGCGAACGGCGCCAGCGCATTCGCGATGCGCAACCGAATGCCGCCCATGAAGCAATTGCCAGACTGGCGCAATGTGCGGATGAATTTCTGCTCGTGACCCAAAACGTGGACGACCTACACGAGCGCGCTGGCCTGGCGAAGGCGGAGATGGTACAAATTCACGGAGACATTTTCGTTACCAAATGCTCGCGCTGCGATTTCGTGGATACAGGTAAGGGCGGTCAACCCGAACCGACCGCGCCGAGTGCGGTTTATCCTCACAGCGGGCGATTGGGGTCAATCGCCCCTACCTCAGAGCGCGATGGTGATCTTCCATGGTGCCCGAAGTGCAATACGCTCATGCGGCCGGGCGTGATTTGGTTCGGCGAGCCTTTGCCTGCGCCTGAAACGGAGCGCGTTGAGAACTATTTGCAGCGCGATTATTGCGGGGTTGTGATCGTGGCGGGAACAACGGCGACATTTGGATACATCATTGATTGGGCGCTACGTGCGAGCCATCACGGCGGCGGGCTCATCGAAGTAAATCCCGAGGAAACGCCGCTCTCGCGATTTGCGACACGATTAGTGCGAAAACCAGCCGCGCTAGCTCTGCCGCGCATTGTCGATCAGATTATCAATTCCTAAAGCGCCTGGAGAATGAAAGCGATGCGAGGACGCATCGCACTCCAAAAGCACTTCGTGCGAAATGCGGCAAGATGCTTGTTTTTGTTTCGCGAAGCTTTCGGAGTGCGTGCGCGTCCTCGCGCCGCTTTGGTCGTTTCACATGTGCGTTTACGTGCTGATCCAACGCAGATAACGCTCTGCTGAGCTTCGTACTGCGTGTTTCGCGTCCGACAGAACGTTCGCTTGCCACCACGCACCGTAAACCTGATCGAAGGGAAACGGTTCGATTGTTTTTAGAATATGATCGACGGCAGTCGCCCCGAGCGGAATCAGGTTCGGATAACTGCGCATGAAGCTGACATACCGGCGATCTTGCACTACTTGAATGATGTCGCCCGTAAGCAAAGCGCCTTTGCGATTTTTACCTGCTGGCCAATGCAACACTGTGCCGCCTTCGAAGTGCCCGCCGCAATTGATTAGTGTGAGGTCATCCCAGAGCGGCAGAGTTTCTCCCTCCCAAGACTGAATTCGAGAGCTCTTGCGCATTACCCATTCGCGATCGGCGGCGTGCACCAAGATTTGCGCATCGAAACGCTCGGCCCATTCGACCATCGTTGTGTAGTAGTGCGGATGCGATATCGCGATTGCGCGAATTCCGCCGCGCGCATTGACTTCCGCGATTGTTCGATCGTCCAGCAACGCAATGCAATCCCAGAGCAAATTTCCGGCCGGCGATTGCACAAGCAGAGCGCGCTGGCCGATGGCAAATTCGGGCTCGGTGCCAATGCCGAGGAGTTGCGGCGCTTCTTCTTCGAAACGGTTTTGATGGTCGGCTGCGAGACGTTTAAGTGCGGTCCATTCCTGGCCGCCATGGCGCACAAATTGCCGTTCATCCTGGCAAATCGGACAGCGGAGCGGCGGCTTCGCCGTCTCGGAAAACTGCGTTCCGCATTGCACGCAGATGAAATTCTCCATCGCGTATATGATGGCCTGTCATCTCGAGCGAAGTCGAGAGATCTCTAATTTCATGGAGTGAGATGTGGATATCCAGAGATTCCTCGACGCCGCTCGGAATGACAAAAGGCGCGCAGGCGCGACTTAATCCTTACGGTGAACCGAGCCGGCGCCGGTGATGTGTTTTTCAATCGTCGGATTGCCAGAATAGGTAACTTTTCCAGCGCCAGTAATGGCGACTTTCAAGCTCTGGGCGGCCGCGACTTCCGCGTCTCCTGCGCCCGTTGTGGAGATTTCAGCGGCCCTGGTTTGGAGGCCGCTTGCCTCTAACTTGCTAGCCCCGGTCATATCAGCAAGGAGTTCATCGATGTTTCCATCCAGCGAAACTCGCGATGCGCCGCTACCTTCAAGAGCGAACTTGGGTCCGGTGAGCTGCTTTGCAGTCAGCTTTACAGCGCCTCTGATCCGTGCGGCTGACCTCGTTGGGCTGGAGATGACGACCTTGATCCCGTGCGTCGGCCAGATTTGCTCATGGGTGCGCAGCTGAAGAGTATCGCCCGAAACGTCGCTCTCGACATACGAAAGAAGGTTTTCGTCGGTCGTGATCTGGAGAGCAGGAGGTCCACTTTGCCATTCAATTTCGAACGCTCCACCGGCATCAATCTCGGTGAAGGCGCTAATCGTTCGGTTATCCGTTTTGATGCGACCATTGCCTCGAACGCCAACCCACCGGCATCCAGAGGCCAAAGCGATGCAGACGCTCAGAAATACAATCGTGATTTTCTTCATGGAAAAATATGGTTTCTCTAGTTACGATGCATCGACGCCTCGTTTTGGATTCAAGCAAATAGCCGTGATGCAGGCGATCCTGCCTGTAACGAGAGTGCAAGCATATTCGCAGACAGGATTGTCTGCGTCACTTTCACTTCACGATTTTTAGCTTCGCCGCGTTCACCAAAACATCATCGACGTAGAATTCAACGCGGTAATCACCGATTGCCCAACCATCTTCCGGCCGCGCCAGCGTGAACGCTCCATGAGCATTTTGACTTTCGACGGTCGCTGAGGCTTCGTCCACCTTGTAATCTTGTGGAAAATCTTCGCCGATGTTCTCCGCTATCCACACACCTTTCACCTTTCCGCCTTTTCGCAAACGCTGTCCCTGCCAACGCACGTAAATCTGGGGTGTATCGGCTGAAAACGTCGTAATTGCTTTCCCAAATTGATCTTTTGCGAAGCTCACGGACAGCCTTTTGGACGTCGCGTCCGATTTCACTTCTGGTCTATTCTCGATTTTAGGTCGCCCGGCCAGTTCGAGGGAAATCCGCTCGAGTAGATCGCCGTCTATGGCGCGCATCGTTGTTATATCTTTAACAATCCCAACGCCCGGCGCGAACCAGCGATCGATTGTCATACGGCTGGGTGAGCTTTGCTCTCCACGAATATGGAACGCATGAAATTCGCCGGCTGGAACTTCCAGGTCTTCTTCTCCGGTCACTTCGTACTGCTGATGCACTTTCAAATCGCCGGCCTGACCATCGAAATTCCAGGTCGCGCCGTCCTTTAGCGGCGCGGCAACCATTGTCTGTGGCGGATTAAACTTAATCAATTCGCCATCAAGATTAATTCGCGCCCAACAGGTTATTCCATGGTCATCGACCGTAACAAGATCTGTATTGGTGACTGCACCGGCGCGGTGCATTTCGAACTTGAGAAGCTCCGTGCCGTCGACGTTCTCCATTCCATCAAGGTGGTAGAGTACTGGTAGCCGAACTTTACTATCAGCGTCTTGTTTCAAATTCGAAATAGTAAGGCCTTTTCCAACTTCTTCCGTCATGCTGTATCGCCACGTCATCCCGGGATTAGTGGGAAGGAGCGGACCGGCCAATGCAGTTGTCAGCGAAATGAAAAAGAATATCGGGGATATGCTTAGTCGTGAGGCTTTCAACATCGATCCAGCCCGGATCGACTCTGCCATACCAAAGACGGGGAATGGATTCGGCTTTGGCGCACCACGGCGTCTGCGTAATCTACGGTTCAACATGCTTCCGAAATATTGCACATCGATGTGGATCCTCGTCCTCGTTTTTTCTTTGGGCATCATTCCGCTTATCGCGGACACGCCAAGATTCGATAACAGGCATGTCGTCGTAGTGGTGTGGGACGGAATGCGCCCGGATTTCGTCAGCCAGGAAACAACTCCGACGCTTTGGGGGCTTGCCCGCGAAGGAGTCACTTTTCGCAAACACCATCCGGTCTATCCCAGCGCAACGAATGTAAACGGAACAGCGATGGTTACGGGCGTGTATCCGGGCAAGAACGGCATCATTGCAAATTATGTGTATCGCCCGGATATCGACCCTCACGATGCAATCGCTGTCGAGAGTCCAGCTGTCGTGAAGAAGGGCGATCAATTATCCAATGGAAAATACATTTCCGTTCCAACGATTGCCGAGCTTGTTCAACGGGCAGGCGGGCGCACTGCGGTTGCCAGCGCGAAAACCGTCGGTCTTTTGCTGGATCGATGTGCAGGTACTGCGCCTGCGAAAGGCTGTATCACGCTCTTCGCGGGCAGCGCGCTTCCAGGTGACGGTCTTGCCCCGATCCTTGCTGCGCTTGGTCCGTTTCCGTCTGCGCGTTTGCAAAAGGACCGCTGGACAACGAAGGCGTTAACCGATTTTCTTTGGAAAGATGGTGTGCCCGCTCTTTCGGTGATGTGGCTGGGCGAGCCCGATCTCACGCAACATGAAACCGCGCCCGGCGCGCCATCGGCGCTCGCGGCAATCAAGTCTTCCGATGAAAATCTAGCGGCTGTTCTTTCAGCTTTAGATCAGCAGGGAGTGCGTAAAACGACAGACGTCTTTATCGTCTCCGATCATGGTTTCTCCACGATCAGGCGCTCGATCGATTTACGAAAAATCCTGACCGATGCCGGTTTCGTTGCGAAGACTGAATTCGATGACGAGCCAAAACCTGGAGACATCATGCTGGTTGGGAATGGCGGCAGTGTTCTTTTTTATGTCGCTGGACACGAAGCGATGGTTACGCGTCGTCTCGTCGAGTTTTTGCAGCAATCGGATTTTGCAGGAGTGATTTTTAGCAAACAGGGTTTGCCGGGAACCTTCCATTTAGATGACGCCAAAATCGACAACGCGCATGTGCCGGACATCGTGATGGCTTTCCGCTGGAACGATTCGAAGAATCAATTCGGTACTCCGGGAATGATTGACGCTGATTGGCAACGAGCAGCGGGAGAGGGGACTCACGCCACACTCAGCCGATTCGATATGCACAATACTCTGGTCGCGGCGGGCCCGGATTTTCGTCGCGGTCAAACGGACGATTTGCCCACAGGTAACGTCGATCTGGCGCCGACAATTTTGCATATTCTTGGAATTAAGGCGGCGCAGGGAATGGACGGCAGAGTTTTGTGCGAAGCAATGGTTAACGCCGATCAGGTCCCGGCTGGCGGAAAAACGGAAGAGAAGACAATCGAAGCTAAAAAAGATTTCACGACGGGAAGCTGGCGACAATCGCTTCGAATTTCACGCATTGGTTCAACAATCTATCTCGATGAAGGCAACGGCGCTTTTGTTCCGAACGCTGGAACGAAAGAGTGATTGACATCAAAATTTACGAGACCTAGCCTCGCAATCGTGCTTCGACAGGTCGGTCGCATTGCTACGATCAGTGCGCTTTGCTGCGCGATCGGATTGCATTGGGTCGCGCTCCAGTCATTCGCTTGGGCGACCATGATCATTGATTATTCCAAGCGCGCTCCATTATGCCAGGCAATAGCGCAAACTTTCGATGGCGCGCATCCGTGTTCACTTTGTCACGTTGTCAGCAAAGCAAAGTATTCGGAGAAGAAGCACGATTTGCGGTCACCGGCACCGAAGATGGACATTATCTGTGCGCCTCTCGCGAATCGAATTGAGCGTTCATTCGTTCCTTTCGAATACAAAGCACGTGATTTCTTTTCGTTTGAGGTCGGACGTTCGCCGCCCGTTCCGCCACCGCGCTCCCTCCTGAGTTAGGTCGCGCTTGAGTCGGCTGCGCCGTGCGAGTGCACGGATTGGCAGCTTTCCTTTTCGCAACTCGGGAATCGTCACGCCTTGGAGCGGACGCTTTCTCATCACACTGGAGGAATATTCATGAAACACTTACCTGCAGTTTTCTGGCTCGCTTGCGCGGTGTGCGAGCTCTGCGCGAGGGGGCGGGTCTACGGCCATGGTTTCGCCGGCGCCCGATTCTTCCCTGCGACGCTTTCAACCGACGATCCGTTCGTCGCTGATGAATTTTCGCTGCCAACCGTTTCCAGCATCGTGACGCCGGACAATGGCGGCACGCGCGACACGGAAATTTCTTCCGATATCGCTCTGCGCATTACGCCGAAATGGGACATCGAGTTTGGCGAGACGTTCATCGTGCTCAATCCTTCACAGGGCAAGGCTGCAAACGGCTTCAGCAATCTCTCCATCGGCTCGAAGTACGAGTTCTTTGAAAACGACGAACACGAAGCCGTAGTCTCGCTCGGCCTA
>DASZGW010000114.1:0-8414 GCA_035938475.1 Candidatus Udaeobacter sp. | reverse complement strand
CAGCCCTCGCTTAAACGTCTTGTAGCGCTCAAAATCGCAGTAGGCTTTCTTGACCACGATTTGGCCCTTGAGCAGCAGACGCTCGAGCACCTTGCGGATGTCGAACGCGGGAAAGTCCGCGTCATGCGCGCCCAGCGCGATATTTTCCAGGTCGAGGAACACAGCCATCGTGGCGTCAGAATCTTGCACACTCATTAGGCTATGATGTTAGCAACATCGCGTTCGCGAGACAGCGAAAATTGAGCCAGCAACTTCCATGGCGATTGTTTCAGGCGGAGAGTAACCACTCGCCACGATGGGCGCACTGGCCATGTTCGCGGCGCAAACTCTGAGTCGCCGCGCTCACGAGCCTTCCGGCCTACGCACACACGCGACTTTTCCGGCGGCCATGTCGCGCTCTGACCGCTGAATCGAGTTTTCGAACTCCCGCGTGAATTCCAACTCGTCCTCGATGAAATCATCGAGCCATTCGCGGATTTGACGAAGCTCTGCCTGCGATAGTTTACGCAGTTCCGACTCCATCTGCTCGACCTCACTCATGCCAAGCACGATGGAATGAATTCCGTGCCACTTCAAGCGCGACAAAGCTAAATCAACCAGCTTCGTCCGCCAGGCAGGGGGGACAAGGTGTGGGCACGGATTAAGTCAGCCACTCGGCTCTGGAATCATCTCGCGATCTGGTGAAGTCACCACGTTTGGCTTCCAGTGGGCCCCTTCCTCAACGTGCACAAGATTAGGGACAACTCTGACAATAAGCGGTGAGCGCAATCCACAAAGATGGCTTTAGCTCCATCCAGAAAGGTAAAATAAAATGAATACATTGAATAAAGTAATAACTTGGAATCCGCTCAGAGAGATGGCCGAAGCGCCACAAAATCGCTTCAATCCATTCTTGTGGGGCGGATTTCCGAACAGAATGGGCACTGGGGAGATCCACAGCCTGGCGGTCGCAGATTGGTCTCCGGAGGTTGATATCAGTGAGGATGATCACGGGTACCTGCTCAAAGCTGACCTTCCTGAAATGAAGAAGGATGACGTTAGGGTAACAGTCGAAGACGGCATCCTTAGCGTTTCCGGAGAACGCAAAAGCGAGAAGGAAGATCACAAGAAGAAATTCCATCGCATCGAGCGATGCTTTGGCTCTTTCCGACGCAGCTTCACGCTGCCTGAAGATGCCGACAGTACGAAAGTGACGGCGGAGTTCCGCGACGGAGTGCTGAAAGTGCACCTCCCCACGACACCGGCAGCAAGATCAAAAGCTATCGAAGTTAAAGTGAAATAATGCGCTAACACTGACGGCGAGCGTGCGGAAGGTTCCGTGCGTTCGCTCCACCAGTGTGGCGGTGTCGACTCTCTTAAACCGACGTCGGCCGTCTAAGCCTATGGAGCAGATAAACGCTAACCACCTCGGGGGCGCGAATTTCAAAGCCCGCACAGTCAAGGACATCATCGGGCCTGCGAAAAGCATTTCTAATAAGGTTTCCGTAAAGGCGGCTTTAGACGAGATGCAGGCGCAGGCAACCGATTCGTCACCTGTAATCGATCAACGCGGCGAATTCTTGGGTACCCTGTCGAAGAACAAAATGAACCGGAACGTGGGTGGTTTCGGACACGACCCCAAGACAGAACCGGTAGAAGCACACATCGAAAAAAACAACGCCTATTGCTTCGAAGACCAGACGATTGCGGAGGCGGAGCAAATGATGCTCAACGCAAGGATCGGCGAAGTTTTTGTAGTAACCCGCGAAAAATTGCTGGTAGGAACGATAAGTATTGGAGCGATTGCACAGAAGAAAGATGGAGAAAACGCTTGGGCTCTGTGAAATCCCGCGCATGAGAACGCCACAATCGGCTATTTGATCCCGCTACTCTACCAGTGGTAACCAACAAATCCCTCAATAAGCTGAGGGCGTCGTAGCGTCGGCGGACTTTCCGCTTTCCGGCCTGTCGCAGACCGCCGTTTACCTGGTAACTTGTTCTTTAGAACTGAGCGGAACAAACCTAACTCTTACTCTCCTCCTATAAAACCAGGGAGCGAGAATAATAGCAGCTAAAAGGACTAACCGAACGACCAAGGTAGATGTGTCGACGGTCATGTACTTCGCGTAGCGTTGGATCCTCTTCGCGTCAGACTATCGAGCATTTCGACGAGGCGGGTCTCGTAAGAATCACACATGGGGGATTTGCCATCTGGGTGGAGCCACTCGGGATGTTGGACCCGGAGGTCGTGGTGAATCTGTTGCTGGAGCTCGGTGTAGGTGTGGACTTGGTGATACATGGCTATTGTCCTGGTGAAAGATTCAAGTCACGCGGGACAGTTCCGACAAAAGCCTCGGCAGAATCGGCGACGAGCGTTGGCGCAGTGAGCGCGCGGTATGGCCAAGTGAGAGTATTCCAAAGGGCGGCGCGCGTGTGGTTGCGGCGTGCGCGACGCCAGGCCAACTGGGTTACTTTGTATTGCTGGCGCTGCAGCAACACGGCGAGCAGTCCGCTTTGCGTAAGGGTCGGGGTTAATTCTCTCATAACGTAGTCTCTCTTTTGTTTTTCCTGTCCGAAGACGACGTAATTTACCCCATCGGTGAGTGCGCTCTGAGCGTATTTTCCGAAAGATTGACCGTTTCTTGTCGTGCGAATTCAAGACTCGGAAGGAAGCCAACGAATCAAGCTCTCTGCTCTATCCCGTGAAGTACTTCGCGGCGAGGGATTGCGCGCCAGGGCCTAATACGCTGGCCGCTGCTTTGCTATCCAGCAGTTTTCGCAACAAAGATTTCACTTCATTTTTCTCCCTCTCCGACACATCGGCTTGATTGATCGCCGTGATCACTTTCTCCAGAGCCTCTACAATCACTTGCTGCTGCGGAGTGCTCGGTCCGATCGGCGCTTGTTCTTGCTGAGGAACGGTGGTTCGCCGGACCTCATCGATAGAGATCCGGATCGGGGGCGCGACGCCACCTTCGAGCACTTTGATTCCAAAGTCGTTTATCTTAGCAAAGCCGGACAGCAGCCCCATCCCGCTCTGATCTTTAAGAGGGGTCCAGTCGATGAGGCGATACTCTGAAAGCTGGGCCACCGCACGCAACCAGTCACGGCGATTTATACCTCCTGGCGGCGGGACCGCCTGCTCAGCGTGGCCGAACGCAATGGAACCTTCGCTTCGACGTTCATAAAGAAGCTGCAGAAGACATCCTCTGACGACAGAATCTTTCATAAACTTTGGCAATATGTTCTGAACCCTGCGAACCAACAACTCATCTCGTCGGGCGCAAGTCTGTGCTTGGGAAAAGCGGTTGGTCGGATTCCACGAATTCAATGAGGGACAGGAATTTCTCGTAGAAATTCTACTTCGTTGCTCGCACCTGCGTGGCCTGAAACGCCTGCCAGGCATTCCAAGCGCGTTCCCAATTTTGTTTCTCGGCCCAACATTGGGCTTCCAGGAAATGAAAATAGGCCGCGGAGTTCGGCCGTTCGCTGAAATGATGGGCAGTAAGAAGCGCTTCATCGACTCGACCGTTCTGCATCTGCGCGCGATAAAGCTCGTAACCAATGCCGGAGCTATCGGGCGCGGCGTGGAAGCGGTTTTCCAGATCTTGGAGAGACAAATTACTGGCGACTCGCGGAACCGCGACCGGTTCGCCGTATCGCTGGGTCAACTCGTAGGCGGCGCGAAAATCACCTTTGCTGGCCTTGTATTTCGCAATGCCAAGCCAGGCATAACGAAGCCAGTCTGCATGCTGCCCTACAACCCGGGAAATCTCTTCGGAGTCACCGCGTTCAGACCAAAGCGCGAAGAACGCGAGTTTTTCTATTTCACTGAACGATTTTAAGTTCGGATCATTTCTCAACAATTGCGCGAGAGCGCGATTGAAAGAAGCGTCGGAAATGCGCCTGAGATAGGGCAGCGCTAAATCGTGCTCGCCAAGTCCAATCTCCTCCAGAATAGGGCTGACTTCTGGACTGGTGAGCGAAGGGTCGCTCAGCATGCTTGTGTAGACTTCCGGTCGCTGGGGTCCCGCTCTGCGTAACGCCTCACGCCACGCTGTCACAGCTAACATTGGGCGGTACGGCAGCCAGGCGTTTCCTTCGGCCAGGGGAACTTCATAAGCAATCGGCTCCAGAAAGCGCGCCCGGCGGAAATCCTCAATTGCGTTTGTATTCTGTCTGAGTTCGACCTCCGCGACACCACGCGTAAGGTAAAGTTGCCAATCGAGCGGCGCCCATCGAAGAGCGCGAGTTGTCAGTGCGACTGTTTCACTAAAATTGCGCTCGCGATCGGTTACCGCCGATAATTGCTTTGCGCTGGAAACACCGAGAGAACCGGGAAAGAGTTTCTCACTGCGCGCGGCGACAACCGATGCCAAGCCCGCCCCAAGCAATACCAACCCCACAACGCGAAATAAGATCGATATCCACTGGCTCGTCTTCAAACAGAGCGGCCGATGCCGCGAGAGTCCAAGCAAAAATACTGCCGCAAACGCGGTACCCACCTGGTGTCCCGAAACGTCGACGATCCCATGGATCGCAAGCAGCAGCGCGGCGATAAGGGCTGCGAGACGATATCCTTGGTTGGTTCCCACTCGCAGAGGGAAAACTCGATTAACAAGCAGCGCGATACCAACGATCGTAAGCACCACCGCCGGCCACCCGAGTTCCGTCCAAAGCCAAAGCCAGTCGCTTTCCGGATGCAAGGCTCGCTGGTCGCCAGGAGAAGCGCCACGAAAAATTGCAAAGATCGATTCGAAATTTCCAAAGCCGATCCCGCACCAGGGCGAATTACGAATGAGTCGAAACGTGTCATGAAAAATGCGCCACCAGAAATCCGTTGAGATGGTGGCACTACCGAAATCGCGAAGATGCAATCTCTCGAATATTTGCTCGTCGAAAAGTAGCAGGGCAGTGAGTAGCAGCAGAAGAAAAGAGACTCCCAGCGCCAGTGGCGAAGGAGAGCGTTGTCGGAACGCGAACGCGCCAAGCCAAAATGCGCTGCCTACGAAAAGGATTCCAATTCCAGAGCGCGAAGAACTCAAAATAGTCGCTACCACGACCACGACCAGCGCGAGAATCCAGACGATCCACCATTTTCTTCCCCTGCGAAGATCGTCCTGAGCGCAGGCAAGGATCATAATTCCAGCGAGTCCGAAAAGATCTCCAGTTTGATTTCGATTTTGGAACGGACCGAAATTTTGCTCGTTGTGCCAGAATGTTAGCGTGGTGTGGGCCGAGTAAAGCGCGATGCAGATTGCGGCCAGGAGCGCAATTCCACTGGTAAACAAGCGGAGTTGAAAGCGCACCTCGCGAAGCTCCAGGTCTTGCGCGGAAACGACATACAGCCAGCTCAGTCCAGCAGCGAAGCTAAGCAGATAAGTCAGCGTGATCCACGGCTGCGGAGTGAGTGTCGATGGAAGCTGAATTCTGAAGTCATTTACAAGCGCTGCACGCCACTCCGGTTGGAAAAACCAGCTGGCTGGGAGAAAGGCGACTGCCGCCAAGATGAAGAGGGTGAGAAGAACGAGGTTCGTGAGCGTGCCGAGCGAAAAACGAGGCGGTCGCGCCAGCAGGTAGAGCGCGAGTAGCGTGATGACAACTCCCTCTTCCCATTTTTGAGTGGCGCCGCCCAGGAAACAGGCCAGCACAGGCAGTGACGCGACAATCGCATTAGCTATCCAACGAGTGGTCGCGGCGGCATTTTGGTTCTCATTCGATTGAGATCGCTGCATGTCATTTCGCATCAGCCAAGGCAAACCGTCCTGATATGAAAATCGCTTTGAGATTCGATAGCCATCGGGTGGCAAAGAAACATATCACGTCGTTCATGTTTATCACTGCTCGAAGAGAGTCTGACTTTGAATTAAACGTTCTACCAAGCGGGGCACGACTTGCGCACGCGAGACTATCGAACTGCTGACTGTGCGCGGCCGGAGGCGAGGCCGGATTTTCAAACCGCGAATGATTTGAAACTGAGAGCCGATCTGACGTTTTTAGCCGGCGATGGCGTTCAAGTCCTTAATTGCCTCATCACGCAATTGAAGGCCAGCGCCAGCAACATTCTTTCTCAGGTGTTCGAGTGATGATGTTCCGGGAATGAGCAGAATGTTCGGCGAACGTTGAAGCAGCCACGCCAATGCGACGCTCGTTGCCTTGGTATTTAAACGAGCGGCGACGTTCGACAACGTTTCGGATTGCAGCGGTGTAAAACCACCGAGCGGGAAGAACGGCACATAAGCAATTCCCTGTTCGGCAAGGGAATCGATGAGCGCGTCATCCCGACGGTTGGCGATGTTGTAGAAGTTTTGGACGCACACCACCGGAGCGATCGATTGCGCCTCGGCAATTTGCTCGGCGGTGACATTGCTTACCCCAAGGTGCTTAATCAGACCCGCTCTCTGCATTTCCGCGAGCACGCGGAACGGTTCCGCGATCGAGCCTGGCGTCGGCGAGTCCAGGCCCCCAAGCCGCAGATTGACCACATCAAGGGCGTCGAGCCCGAGGTTTGTGAGGTTATCATCAACAGCTTCCCGGAGCTCGTCGGGTGCGAGTGCTTTCGGCCAATTTCCAGCCGCGTCCCGCCGCGCACCGACCTTGGTGACGATCCGTAACTGCTCCGGGTACGGATGCAGTGCTTCTTTGATCAGTTGATTGGTGATATGCGGCCCATAGAAGTCGCTGGTGTCGATGTGATTGATTCCGAGCCTAACGACCTCGCGCAGGACTGCGATCGCGCCGTCGTGATCTTTTGGTGGCCCGAATACATGTGGACCAGCGAGCTGCATAGCGCCGTAGCCCATGCGAGTCAGGATGAGATCATCGGCAAGCTTGAATGTGCCGCCGGGCGAGATGGTGGAGGCCATCGTTTTCAAATTAAAACTTCCTTAATCACTGGCCGCGGCTCGCGGGCGGGATGATACCGTTCATCCGGAGGTATTCGATCAGTTGACCGTAATGATCGAACGCGTGAGCAGCGGCGAATGTTGCCAGGAAGAGGCGAGTGGTCGGTCTGCCACTGCTCGAGCTAATCGGTTGCACCAGGTTCGACGCGTTTAGAGTTGCTACCGCTTTATGACCAAACGCGAAGGAATCCTTCAGGTACTTAATAATGTCCGCCTTGGCTGTCATATTGTCCGGACCTTTGCCGTCATTAACCGTGTCGGGGGCTTTCTCGCGAGTGATCGGTGACCAGATCAAGTAGTTCGAGGCGGCAACGTGTTTTAGTTGCTGGCCGAAGGTGCGCACACCTTTGTAGTCGCTGCCGGAAATGTTCAGTTTTTCTGGGGAGAAATCGAACTTGTCCTCCGGCATCGCTTCGGCGGCTTCGACAATTTCCTTCTCTATAATAGAGATCTCGCGATCGATGGTTGAGCCAATAGTTGGCGGAGTTGACGGTGTGCCCGATGCTGACGACTGCGGCGCAGCAGCGGTGGTAGTGGCAGCGGCGACGGCAGAGCTTTTGGCACTTTGACCGTAGGCGAGGGTTGCGAATAACAGCGGTGTTAGGAGTAGCAGCGTCTTTACGTGTTTCATGGGATGAGATTAGGAGTTTGTTGAGATGTTGAGATGTCTGAAGAAAATGCTGAAAAACTGAAACGGTCAAATTGGAAAGCGATTGCGTCGTTTGATTGTTGTCGAGGGAGCAGACGGATCAGTGCTCTTTTTTTGCTCAAATAATTTCGAAAAGCTGAGAAGCTGCTAAAAGTTGAGAGAGCGAAAACCAGAAGCTGGAGACACGAGCGAAGCTCGTGGGGTTGGTTATGTCTTGACGGTCCGGCGGCTGGGCCGCACGCTTCTGGCATTGACATGCGCGTCAGAGCGCGCTGACATCGCTGTAGCTCACCCTGAAAGGGTTCTCGGTTCGAGGCGAGCTGCCCCAAAATTCAACCTGGAAAAATTATTATGAAATTATTCACGCCACTTCTCGTAATCACACTTCTCGCTTTAGCGGCAGCGCCCTGCGCCCACGCTCAGGAAAACGCTGCCGACTCGAGTGCAGTCCAAGCCAATCTCAAGCAGATGGAAGACGCCTGGGTTAAGGCGCTCACAGATAAGGATCCCGCCGCCGTCGGAAATATGATAGCGGACGACTTTGCCGGACTCAATCCCGAAGGAAAACATGTTACGAAGTCGCAGCTCCTCGATGAGATCAAAAACGAACCCAACACCTTGAGCTCGGCGACGAACGATAACATGGATGTTCATGTCTACGGGCCGAACCTGGCCACCGTATCCGGCACGACGACGGAGAAGGGCAAGGACAAGCATGGTAAAGAGTTTACCCGCAGCTACGTTTGGGTGGATACCTGGATGGAGCGCAATGGCAAATGGCAGTGCATTGCCGAAGGAGTCATGGAGTCGCGCAAAAAGAAGTAAAACAGGAGACGCGGCTCGGCGTTACAGATCCTTCCTGGCACGCCCGAGGGTCTACC
>DASZGW010000113.1:0-8308 GCA_035938475.1 Candidatus Udaeobacter sp. | reverse complement strand
TGACTGGCTCGGACTGGCGATCGGCGTTTGTAGCAGCGGTTTTTGCGATTCATCCGTTACGAGTCGAATCGGTAGTTTGGATCGAAGAACGTAAAGACGTGTTGAGCGGCGCCTTTTTCATGCTGACGCTGGCCGCGTATTCCTACTACACGCGCACCCGCTCGGTAGCGCGTTACGTGACGATGTCGATCTTGTTAGCCGCGGGATTGCTCTCAAAGCCGATGCTCGTGACCACGCCGGTGATTCTTCTATTGCTCGACTATTGGCCGCTCGAGCGAGTGAAGAATTCTCGCGATCTGTGGAGGCTAATCATTGAGAAAATTCCGGTGCTCACTCTTTCGGTTGCCGGCGCCTTTCTCAGTGCCGGCGGGATCGCCGCGGCCCATGACGTGGCCGACCAACTGTCGCTTCTCGCGCGGATCGGCAACTCGTTTGTCAGCTACTTCGTCTACATCTGGCAAATGATCTGGCCGGCGAACCTCGCCGCCTTTTATCCATTCCCACAAGACGGTTTGCCACTTTGGCAACCGATCGCCGCTGCGGGAACTTTGGTCTTGATCACGGTCGCGGTCTTCGCGCTACGAAAATCGAGAAAATATTTATTCGTTGGCTGGCTTTGGTATCTGGCGATGTTGCTGCCAGTCGTCGGAATCATTCAGATCAATCTACAGGCGCACGCGGACCGTTACACTTATCTGCCACAGATCGGTCTCTGCATAATGATCGCGTGGGGCGTTGCCGATCTTCTAATGAACAGGCGTTTTCGATCTCAGGTCGCAACTGCCGCGGCAGTTATTGTGATCTTCGCGTTTGCGTTCGTCGCACGTGTTCAGGCCGGCTACTGGCGAGACAGCGAAACTCTTTGGACCCACACCATTTCAGTGACGAAGAACAATTATTTCGCGCACGCGAGCCTGGCCGACCTCTTGATGCGGCGCGGTCGATTGAACGAAGCGATTGAACATTCGGAAGAGGCGCTGCGGATTCGTCCGAACGACACCGACGCTCAAAACAATCTCGGACTCGCTTTATTGCAGAACGGCGATCCCAAACGAGCGGTGGCGCATTTCGAAAAAGCGTTGGAAATCAATCCCGGACACATGAACGCGGAAGTCAACCTCGCCTGGGTGCTCGCAACATCGCCGGACGATTCAACGCGTAACGGAACGCGCGCGGTTGAGCTTGCCGAAGACGTCTTGAATCGCTCTGGTCACGCAAACGCCATTGTGCTCCGCACCCTCGCCGCAGCTTACGCCGAAACCGGACGCTTCAGCGACGCGATCACAACTGCGCAACAAGCGATCGAAATATGTCGCGCGATCGGCAACGAAGGTTTGATTGTCGATCTTCAAAGAAACATTGAGTCGTATCGCGCGAACCAACCGCTCCGCAGCGGGCCGTGATGTCTATCTATAATGGTATTAGGCGGAAGAGTTCCGTATAGTACTCGTTAGATAATGTGAGCACTACGGGAAGTTCGATAGTAAAGGCAATGGTTGGAGCAGCGATCATGATTGTTTGCATCGTCAGTTTTTCGCGCGACATGCATTTCTCTTCCCACGACATCGTCCATTACGGCAGAGGACCGAAGGCACCGTACATGGAAAGGTGGCAAGCCGAAGCGATCTATGTTGTTTGCACCATTGCAGGAGGTACGGTGCTCGCGTCAGGTGTCCGCGAAATCAGCAAGAGGTCACGTTGCTGGCGCGGTTGAAGCTAGGCGATCCAAACCGTTTTCGCGTTCATGAACTCGCGAATGCCCGCGGCGCCGAGCTCGCGGCCAAAGCCGGAGCGTTTCACGCCGCCAAATGGCAATCGCGGGTCGGATACGACCATGGAATTAATGAACACCATGCCGCTCTGAAGTTCCGATGCGAAAAGTTCCTGTTCCGCGCCGTCGTTCGTCCACGCGCTCGCGCCTAAACCGAATCTGCTGTCATTCGCCAACTCGATCGCTTCGTCAGCGTCGCGCACTCGAAGCACGGCCGCGACGGGACCAAAAACTTCTTCGCGAAATGCCGGCGAATCTTTTGGAACATCAACGAGCACCGTCGGCTCGTAAAAGAATCCAGGCCCAGCAATTCGATTGCCGCCAGTCAGACACTTCGCGCCCATGGCCAGCGTCCTTTGAAGCTGCTCGTGCACTCCGTTTAAAATCTGTTCGGTTGCGAGCGGTCCAATCTCCGTCGTCGCGTCGAGCGGGTCGCCGACCTTCAGCGATCGCATCTGCTCCACGAAGTTTTTGAGAAAGTCATCGTAGATTTTGTCTGCGATAAAGAACCGCTTGGCCGCAATACAGGATTGGCCGGTGTTAATGGTTCGCGCCTTAACGGCTGTGCTCACCGCCAAACCAAAATCGGCGCTTGGCATCACGATAAATGGGTCGCTACCGCCAAGCTCGAGCACGCTCTTCTTTATTTCCCGCGCAGCCGCGCTGCCCACCGCGCTGCCGGCTTTCTCGCTGCCGGTCAGCGTGACCGCCTTTACCCGAGGATCGACAATCAACTTCTCGACCTGGTCGGCTTCGATCAGCAGAGTTTGAAAAATTCCCTCCTCAAATCCTGCGCGACAGAAAATTTGCTCAATCGCAACCGCGCACTGCGGAACGTTGCCGGCGTGTTTGAGAATACCAACGTTACCGGCCATCAAGGCCGGCGCCGCGAAGCGAAACACCTGCCAGAACGGAAAATTCCACGGCATGATCGCCAACACTGGCCCAAGCGGTTCGTAACGAACATAGCTGCGGCGTGCGGCAGTTTGGGCCGGTTCGTCTTCGAGAAAACGCTCGGCATTTTCGGCGTAGTGGTGGCAACCGCGCACGCATTTTTCGATCTCAGCGACGCTGTCGCGAAATAGTTTTCCCATCTCCAGGGTAATCGTTCGAGCGAGATCGTTCTTCTCCTGCTCGAGGAGCGTCGCAGCGCTCATCATCAGTTGCGCCCGTTTGGTGAAAGACTCGCCTCGGTATTTTTCAAACGCGGCCGTGGCTTGCCGCAAGGCTTTCTCGATCTCGACGTCGCTATGCGCCTTGAATTCCCTCAGCTTTTCGCCCGTTGCTGGATTGATCGACGCAATCGCCATGCTTTCACTCTATATCGCATCCGCCGATTAGCGCGACTTTGGCGATTGATTTAATGAGGCGCGTTCGCGGTTGGATGGTGTGGAGAACTCGGAGCCGTCGCCTCGGCACTTCGATCTTTTCGCAATTCCCAATTGAGATCAATCGCGATCTGTTTTTCGTCACTCGTCCGCTTCTCCGGCGGTGGCAACAAGCTTTGAGCTTCCTCGGCCGCTTGTCGCGCCTCAGCCGGGCGCTTCATAAAACGGAGTGCTTGAGCCAAGAGTGCCAACGGTTGCGGGTCCCGGCGATCGGTTTCTTTGACTGCTTGTTGAACCAATTCGAGCGCGCGGGCCCAATCTTTCACGGCGGGATCGGTCGTATTGAGAAGAAGATCAGCATGCCCATAAAGCGCGTTGGCGTGGTCCTGCTTCAAGTAGTAATCGGAAGGATCTTCATTGTACAAATTCTCTGCGATCTTGAGACGCTCGTCCGACAAGTCCACCGCCCGTCGAATCATGGCAGAATTTTTGGCCTTTACGCCAAGCTGCCATTGCGCTCGCGAGACGTTGTAAAGGCTGTAGCCAAGATTACGCTGCCAATCACGGCGTTTGTCCTGCTCGCAAAGTTTTCGACGAATGTCTAACCCGCGTTGATAGTAATCGAGCGCTTCTTTCCATTGGCCTTGGTTGCTGAAGAAGTTACCCAATTTGTTGTAACTCGTCGCCAAGTCGGCCTGGCGTTCCGGTTGTTCGGCAAGCTCGTCACTTGAACCAGCTTCACGAAGCTTGAGGCTTTGATCAAAGTGATTGCGCGCTTCGGTTCTGCGATCTCGGGCGAGGAAAAGGGTACCGAGGGAGTCATGAATTGACGCCTCAATTCGGTCAAGATCGGCAGACCCGGGGTTTTTTTGGCGCACTTCGGAAATCATTTTCAATGCATAATTGTATCGATCTTCTGCATCTTTGATCTTGGAGCCGCCGAAGAGCTGCGCTGTGTCGCCAAGTTTTGTAAGGTCACTGAAATAAAGTGTTTGCCAGCTCGCGTCTCGCGGGTTCTGAGTCATTTGTCTTTGTGCGAGATCGATAGCTTCCTGATACGTCGCTAAGGCACGGGCATAATCGGAGTCGCTCTTGTGTTCTACGGTATCTGGTGACGGTCCTCCTAAAATACAGTCACCAACTAATAGAATGCAGTCGTGCATCTGCTTGGCGAGAGCGGGGTTGGCGTTTCCAAGTTTCATTTGTTCCGCCAGGAGGCCGCGCGCTTCTTCCGCTTGTTTGAAAGCGGCCTCATCGTTGCCGAGACGCAAGTAAAGCCGACCGCAAACGCGACGAAGACCAACCAGGCCAAGGACAACGCGTGGATCGTCGGCGCGACTGCTGGTGACGCTTCGGACAACGTCCTCCGCGCGATCGAGAATAAGTTTGCCAGATTTTTCCGTTACCAATGGGGTGAGCGCCTCGAGAAGGCCCTCAATTTTGGTTTGAGTTTCGACCAGTCGATCCAGGGCTGCTTTGGTGCGTCCTGCTTCGCGGAGCAGACTTGCATCCGCTTTACGCTTGCTTTCAGTAGCTGCTTTTTCTGCCTGGGCGCTTCGCCAAGCATAGAGAACCAGAGCGCCCATCACCACCAGGACGATCGCGGCAACTCCTGCGACCCTTCGAACACCGCGGTAGAAGGCGGCACGCTGACGGCGGATCTCAGCGTTCGGCAGATTCTTTTGGACCCACTTTAGGTCGAATACTTTCGAATAGATGCGGTTGCGCGGTTGAAGATGACCATTTACGACCCGCACCACGCCGGAGAGGCGGAGTTCGTTAAGGACAGGGTTAAGATGATCGTCAGCTAGCTTTTCTCCGCGGCAGACCTTCGCATAAGCATCAAGCAATGCGGCGCGGTCCTGTTCGCTGCGCAGCAGCCGATCACGAACGAAGTGAAGATTGTCATCGCGTTCGCGAGCTTCCGGTGAAAGGAAAATGCGCTCGCACGCCGCGTCCACATCTTTCGTCACGTGCACCTTTGCTTGCGCGACTTCGCCGCAAAGTTTTTGCGTGAGATACGGTTGCCCACTGGTCCACCACAAGACGCGGTCCAGTAAAGCGCGGGCGGTATCATGATGTGGACTGAGCCCGCCAGCGAGGACGACGGCATCCGACGGCGTAAAATCGCCTAGCTCAACCGCGTGCCCGATGTTGAACGGGGTGATCCTTTCGTCGCGAATCAAATCGCTTGGAGTGGCGACTCCGAGAAGACAGAAGGTTAGCCGTTCGAGTTTTGGATCTTCCGGCCGGCGGTTATAACATTCGCGAATGCCGGCGAAAAATTCGTCGGCACTGAATTTTTGAAGGCTGCGGACGGCATCGATCTCGTCAACGAAGATAACAAGCGGCTTACGTTTCCGCTCCAAATAAACTTCTTTGATCGCGCCAATAAAGCGATGGAGCGGGGCGCGGCGCTGGTTCGCATCCCAGTACGCTTCCATTTCCTGCTCGAGGTCTAACTTTTCGCCGACATGACAAAGCATGCTGAAGTACCACTGATCGACGTCGAGATTTTGGCCGATCGCGGTTAAATCGATGATGACTACGGCACTCCCTTCCTGCCGCAGTTGCACCGCTGTTCTCACCATGAGCGATGATTTTCCCATCTGGCGAGAGGTAAGAACGTAGCAGAACTGCCCACGCCGCAGCGCTTCAAGAAGCTCGGTATCGGCCACTCGCGAGACGTAACAGCCGGCATCGGCTTGAAGTGCGCCGCCGGCGACGAAGAAACTTTGCTTTGTCACGTGAGATGTCCTCTGAGATAACGCGCGTAAAGATCGCTGCGAAACGTGGCAGTGGCCGGCGTTTCACCACGCAACAAACCCGCTGCGCGAAGCCGGTAAAAAAGCTTGGCGTCAGTCGGCGCCTTCCCCGCGAATAACCCACGCAACAAATTCAGTGCGGCCTCGTTCCCGGAAAGCAGAACGAGAAAACGTTTCAAATGATCGGCAAACGGGCCCTCTTCGGTCGACGCAGTTTTTTCCAAATCGTCGAGTTTTATTCCGCGGCCGACCATTTCGTGCAGAGCGCGCCGGGTCAGATACGGTTGACCTCCGACCAGGCGCATGAATCCCTCGAAATCCTCCGGTCGAAGCGGCTGTCCGTAACGATGATTCAGTTGGCGGACTTCGCCCAACCCGAAATCTTGCAAGCGAACTCGTGTGCCGACATTGAAAGGAGATTGATTAATGTCGGTGATGAAAAGGTGAGCCTCGGTTGCATAACAAATAATCTGAGTCAGTGCACGCCAGGGACTTTCGGGATCAAGTGCCCGCGCGTTATGCCATGAGCGAAAAAGGCCGAAGACTTCGCTTCCAAACGGACAAGTAAAGAGCCGGTCAACTTCATCCAGTGCCCAAACTAACGGGCCCTTTAAGCTGCGCAGTACCTCGCGTCGGAGATAGTTTTCGAAGTTTTGATTTGGACCGCTTTTGGAGCGCCAAACATCCTCTGGAAATTTTTCCAGATCCAACTGGTTAGCCAGGGCGGTCCCGAGCGTAATGAAAAACGATTCCAGCGATGTGAGGTCGCTCGCATTCAGTGTTTGAAAGTCAGTGCATGCTACTTTGGCCCCATTTGTGCGGGCCCGTTGCAGACCACGCGAGAGCAGCGATGTCTTTCCCATTTGCCGGGCGCCTTCAATTAGGACGATGCTGTCGTGGCGCTCGATCGCGGCATGCAACTCACCGTCATTCGGACGCTCAATGTAGTACTGTGAATCGAGCGGAACTGCTCCGCCTGGAGGTTCCAGTGCGCGTGACACTGGTCGGGTGACAGGACGCGGCTCGGCGAGCGCAGCAGTAAGTTCAGTGACTACGTTCGCCGTGTCTTCGGGCGCGCGCCATAATGTGTAGTGGATCGAGTCCAGAATTGTAGTGAGACTGCTCGGAAGCGGACCTTCCCAGTTCACTCGCACCGGAAGAAGACGCGGTCGGCCGGCTTGTTGCTGTGCGGCCTTATCGGCGACTTCTATTTCGAAAGCGAGCATTTCGCTGGTTACCGCCGCGGGCGACAGCAATGGAATCACTGCATCCGCATCGCGCAACGCGCGCTCGATTTCTCGTGCCCAATCCAGTCCAATGTGCAAATGACGATCGATGAATACCTCGCATCCGCATTTGCTTAATTCCGACTCAAGCTGATGCAATAGCATTGCGTCCGGCTCAACATTCCGTTTGTAGATCAGCGCCACTTTCGTGCCGGCGCAGGAACCAGGCGCTTTTGGAGCCGACGGTTCAGACAACGCGTCTTTTGCCTCGCTAATTTTTGCCGGGAGCGTTGGTTGGCCTTCCTTGCCATCGAAATAATTCACGAGATGCAGGCGGACGCCATGCTTGACCTGAGCTTCTCCGAGATCGTGCAAGTGTGGACGAATGGCATCGAATTCGCAGAGGAAACTCGCGTGCACCTGTGACATCAAAATGTGACCGCCATCGCCGCAATCCATTACCCGTTGTGCGAAATTTATGCCGGCTCCGGACACGTTTTCGGCGCCGTTGATATCGGGCACGCGATACACCAGGCCAGTGTGAAGCCCCATCCGAACGGCAACGCCATTTCCCTTGCGTAACGCGCGAGATATTTCCACGGCCGCGCGCACCGGTGCGCAAACATCGGAATCGAAAAAAACCAGCGCCATTCCATCGCCGGTTGGAAGGCAGATCAGCGAGTGATTATCATGAGCCCGATTATATTCGACAGAATTACGAACAGCTTGACGCAACTGTTGGATCAAGCCCGGTTGTTCATCCGATGGTAACCGTGAATACCCGACCACATCGGTGAAGAGGACATGCGCCATCTCCGGCTTTGACGGGGGCTCCAACGTGAAAGGTGCCGATGCTTCGGCCATACAGCCTTGCCACTAGCATGTCGGGATGGGTATTTGGGCGTCAATAATTTTCCAGCGCAAATCAGGAGAAATGAATATCAACCATCAGCGACTCACAGCTGCAGTCCTTTTGGAATCAAAACACGATCGAGCAAATCGAAGAACCATTGAACGAGCAACGCGAGGATCGCGGCCGGAATCGCGCCTTGGAGAATGGTGGCGTGATCGTTCAGGTTGAGGCCGCTCAAAATCGGTTCGCCGAGACCGCCGGCGCCAATCAACGCGGCAAGAGTCGCCGTTCCGATATTGATCACTGCGCTGGTTTTGATGCCGGCGAGAATTGAGCGCGAAGCCATCGGCAAATAAATTTGCCAA
>DASZGW010000112.1:0-3013 GCA_035938475.1 Candidatus Udaeobacter sp. | reverse complement strand
AAAGCGAACGGGCGAACTTGGCAATTTCTTCACGATCACCTGAGCTGATTGCATTGCGCCAAAGCGCGTGACGCAGTTTGTTTTAGCTCAACTCGCTGCGCGAAGTAATCGACCAAGCATTGTATTCGCTCATGGACTCTGGGCGGATGGTTCGTGCTTCAGTAAACTGATCCCACGCTTCAAGCGGAGGGGCTTCACGCCTTGGCCACAAAGGTGACAAGTTGAAGATTTTTTTAATGTCGCCTGCAGGAATTTGAGATAAGGATCACAAAATGAGTGTCGAGCCAGCGTCCGCGAAGACGGATCCGGTTGCTGCGCAGGCTGCGACGACGAAAGTTCCGGGCAAAAAGAAGTTCAGATGGCGACCAGTGCTTATCGTTGTGGGCGCCCTTCTGCTCGTCTTCGTAATTGTTCCGCGAGGGTTTCACGCCTGGCACACGGTCTCGACCGATGACGCTTATGTGAACAGCTATGTAACGTTCGTGGCACCGCGCGTGCCCGGCCAGGTCTTGCGAGTATTGGTCGATGACAATAATCGCGTAAAGAAAGGCGATGTATTGGTTGAACTCGACCCGGAGCCATATCGCGTCCAGGTGGCGATCAAACAAGCAGCGGTCGATGCCGCGCAAGCGAACCTTGTGGTGGCGCAGGCTACGGTGCGCAGTCAGATCGGTCAGGCGCGAGGTTTGCGCTTCAAACTTCAGCACGCGATTGAAGATGTAGACAATCAAGTTGCGCTGATTCGGGCGCGAGTCGCCACCTGGGAGCAAGCCAAGGCGACACAAGTGCTGGCTCAAGCCGAATTCGAACGCTCTAAGAAGCTTCTCGCTACCAAAGTAGCGAGCGTGGAGGAGTTCGATACAAGACGCAAAGAACTCGATGTCGCAAATGCCCAGGTAAAGCAGGCTCTGGAAAATGTTTATCAAGCGCGGGCCGCCCTCGGTCTGTCTGCGCAACCGGCCGAAAGCGCAAGCCTGAGCGATGTTCCGGCCGATCTTGATCAAACTTTTTCATCGGTACAACAGGCCTTGGCCGAACTTAGGCAAGCCGCAGCGCAGCTTGGCGTCACTGCTTCATCCTGGAACATGACGCCGAAACAACTGGTTGAGGAGTTTTACCGTCGTGATCCCGGTGGGGATATCAACAAGATTTACGCCGAGATCATCAAGACTGCGCCGGGATTGAAGCAAGCCGAAGCGAAACTTATGCAAGCAGAGCGCGATCTCGATGACGCAAAACTCAACCTCCGTTATTGCACGATCGTGTCCGAAATCGATGGCGTGATTACGCGACGCAACGTAAATCCGGGTAACAATGTGCAGGTGGGCCAAAGCTTGATGGCCATCCGTTCGCTGCGTGACACGTGGATCGATGCGAATTTCAAGGAAACGCAACTTCGCAATCTGCGAATTGGTCAGCGCGTCGCAATCGAAGCCGACATGTACGGCGGCAAACAAAGATTCGAAGGACGCATTTCTGGTTTTACTTTCGGCACCGGTTCGACCCTGGCGTTGCTGCCGCCTCAAAACGCAACCGGTAATTTCGTCAAAGTCGTACAGCGTCTGCCAGTGCGGGTCGATTTGGTAAATTATGATCCTGACAAGCTGCCGCTTTTCGTCGGCCTTTCCGTCACGCCGTCGGTTGATTTGTGGAGCAAACCGAGCGGACCAAACGCAGGGAAATTTTTGCAGGAGCTGATCCCGCAATCGTCTCCGGCCGCAAGCGCGACGCCCGCAAAATAAATGAGTACCTCGTCGGTTGCCGTTCCGAGTTATCCGGCAGCGGCGGTTCCGCGCGCCGTCAATCCGTGGATCGTCGCTCTCGCGGTTGTCATTCCGACATTCATGGAAGTGTTGGACACGACGATCGCGAATGTCGCGTTGCGTCACATCGCCGGCGGACTGTCGGCGGCGGTTACCGATGGCGAATGGGTCATCACCAGTTATCTCGCCGCGAATGCCATTATTCTCCCAATTTCTGGCTGGCTCTCGATCCGTCTTGGCCGGCGCAATTATTTTCTATTGTCGATCCTCGTGTTCACGGTCGCGTCGGCGATGTGCGGAATGGCCACGAGTCTTGGAATGCTGATCTTCTCGCGCGTTTTGCAGGGTCTGGCCGGCGGTGGGTTGCAGCCCTCGAGCCAGGGCGTGTTGCTCGACGCATTTCCAAAAGAAAAACAGGGCGCCGCTCAGACGGTCTTCGGAATCGCCGCGCTGCTCGCGCCTGTCGTTGGGCCGACTCTGGGCGGCTACATCACAGACAACTACGGTTGGCGTTGGGTTTTTTATATTAACGTGCCGGTTGGACTCTTCGCGCTCGTGATGTGCCGCGCTCTTGTGTTCGATCCGCCTTATCTGAAGGCGCAAAGTGTCGAAGCTCGCAAACAGAATCGGGCATTCGATACCCTTGGTCTTAGCCTGCTCGCCGTCACGATGACTTCGTGGGAAGTCTTGCTCAGCAAAGGCCAGGAATGGGATTGGTTTGGAGATCCATTTCTTCGCGTGCAAACCCTGGCCGTGCTATTCGTGCTTGGTTTGGTCGGTCTGATTGTGCGTGAGACGCGTTACGATAATCCGCTGATCAATTTCCGAACGCTCAAGGACAGAAACTTTCTCGTTTGCTGTGTCATCATCTTTTGCGCTTTTGCCACTCTCTACGCCAACACCGTAAGCCTGCCAGCGTTGCTCCAATCACTGTTCGGCTACGACGCCACGACCTCGGGGCTGGTGCTTTCGCCTGCGGGAATTTTCGCAATCATCATGCTCGCGATCGTCGGTCGCTTGCTAGGCCGCGGTGTAGATGCACGCTATCTCATGGCTGCGGGTCTTTTTGTCCTCGGAGTCGGAGGGTATTGGATGTCGCGATTGAACCTGGAAATCAGTCCCTGGCAAATTGTCTGGCCGCGCGTCGTGTTCATCATGGGCCTCTCCACTATTTTTGCTCCGCTCAACGTTGCCGCGTTCCTGTATATTCCGCCGCAACTTCGCGGCGCCGCGGTCGGTTTGCTCGCGCT
>DASZGW010000111.1:0-40403 GCA_035938475.1 Candidatus Udaeobacter sp. | reverse complement strand
GCGTCGAGGATGGACCAGAGATGGATGACCCATCCCAGCAAGAAAAACCAAAGAATCGCCGCCAGACAAAACTGGACAATTGCCATCAGCAACCGGCCTTGAAGCAATTGCCCGAGTCCGGGAATAAAGAAACTACAGAGGGCCGCGAGAACATTGCCGGCTGAGCCTTGGCCTGCCATGCCCTCGACGTTATGAGCAGATGCAAAATCAACAAGCTGATTTTGCGGAAATACATCGAATCTGCCGAATCAGTCTCAATTTCCCATGAAATTTTGCGCTCGAAGATCTCGAGCGTTGGTGCCGCTGCCGTTGACAGCGAAAAACCCGAATGTTACCGTCGCGCGAATTTACGTGGAAGTCCGCAAAAAGCGGTACCCGTAGAGATGTGCATACTGTGTTAAACAGTCAGGTCTTGGTGCTTAACCGCCTCTGGCAGGCGGTGAACATTTGCTCGGCGCGTCGAGCCTTCGCGCTGGTGTACGCGGGGCATGCCCAAATTGTTTCATCAGACGATGCGAACAATTTCATGACGCACGACTTCGAAAGCTGGCGGGATTTGTCAGCAAACGCGCCCGACCACGAAGTGGTGACGACGATTTCGTTTAAGATTCGTATCCCGCGAGTCATTGTGCTTCTGGTTTTCGATCGGCTTCCAAAGAAGGAAGTGAAATTTACCCGGCACAACGTGTTCGAGCGTGACAAGAACATCTGCCAGTACTGCGGCGAGGTTTTTGACCGCAGCGAGCTCAATCTCGATCACGTCGTGCCGCGCGACCGCGGAGGGACAACCACGTGGGAGAACGTGGTTTGCTCGTGCATTCCTTGCAATACGCGCAAAGGCAACCGGCTCCCCCGCGAAGCGCACATGAGCCTGATCCGCAAACCAAAGCGGCCAAAATGGCGGCCGTTTGTTCACGTCACGTTCGCCGCCCCGCAGCACGACCTCTGGAAGCACTTCGTCGATCTGGCTTATTGGAATGTCGAGTTGAGCGACTGATCGTCGCTCAGTGCGAGCGTGATTCGTTGAACAGTTGAATCGTTAAAGCGGACCCGCCGTTTCATCGGTCCAACGCTTTATCGCTTCAACGCATGCAAAATCGGCTGCGGATAAACGCCCAACCAGATTGTGGCGACGATTAACGCGCTGATCGCAAGGCGTGACAGCCCATTAACAGGAATCTTGTCTGTTTTGTTCGCAGACTGCCAATACATCGCGCGAACGACTTTAAGATAATAGTAAAAGCCGCAGCCAACGGTGATCACTCCGACGACCACCAGCCCTGTTTGATGCTGGGCGATGGCCGCATAGAAGATAAAAAATTTCCCAAAAAATCCTGCCGTGAACGGGACCCCTGCTAGCGAGACCATCCCAATCAACATCGCGAATGCGAGAAACGGCGAGCGTTTAGCCAAACCGTCGAAATCCGCAATCTGCTCGCCGGTTTGCTGAGCTACAATTATCAAAACCGCGAAGCTTAACAAGGTCATGAGCAGGTAAGCAGCGAGATAAAAGCTGATCGCTGACGCGTCGAAACACGCCACACCTATTAGCAGATAGCCGGCGTGCGCGATGCTCGAGTACGCAAGGAGTCGTTTCATGTTCGTCTGAGGCAGCGCTGCTAGATTTCCGTAGATCAAAGTAAGCAGCGCGATCACGACGATCAGTCGCTGCGTTTGAGGCAGCGCCAGGAATGGCTGCAATACCCGAAGCAGCACGACGAATCCGGCCGCCTTCGAACCGACAGAAAGATACGCAGTCACCGGTGTAGGTGCCCCTTGGTAAACATCCGGCACCCAGATCTGGAAGGGCACCGCCGCGATCTTGAAACCGAGCGCCACCAAGACAAGTACCATGCCTAACAGCGCTGCGTTACGGTCAGTCGTTGAATTCGCTAAGACATCTGCGATTTGCTGGAGATTTGTTTGACCGGTGGCGCCAAAAATCCACGCAATGCCATACACGAGAAACCCTGTCGAAAGCGCGCTTAGCACGAGATATTTTGTTCCCGCCTCGAGAGTGATCGGATTGCGCCGCGTGAAACTGACCAGCACGTAAAAAGAGATCGTTACCAGCTCCAGCGAAACAAAGATGAAGACGAAATCGATTGCTGACACCAGGTACATCAACCCGGCGCATGTGAAAATGGGCAGCGCGAAAAATTCGCCAAAACCTGCCTGTGGTGTGGTGCCAGGAAAGGAACTGCGCAGTACCGGCGCGTAATCGATCATCAGGACCAGCACGAAGATCGTCGTGAGCAGCGAGAATTGCTTGAAGAAGATCGACAGGCGATCCGCGGTGTAAAAACTCCAGAAGCCGGTTGCTTGACCGGTCGATGGACTGGGGGCGACGAAGAAGCTCGCCACGAGAACCGACGCGAGACCGGCAATTGCCACGAATGCCAGGGCCCGTTTATCAATGTTCGCGGCAAACGCTTCCACTAACAGGATCGCCATCCCAAGTACCAGCACCGCGATCTCAAGTTCTGGCGCCGTGATCACGGTCATCTCCGAGTGACCTGCCAAGCGTTGTAGCCGTCTCGCTGCGTCGAGGCGCTTGAGCGATATTGCTTCGTGACACACGGCGATACAGCGCCGTGGATACAGAACTCCATATCTGTGAGATTGCGGTCGCTGGCGAGATAAGTGCGAAGGACGGGCGTCACCTTTTGCACAAGGGATTGCGGAAAGAATCCATAGCAAAGAAGTCCTCCAACCACTAATGCGACAGGGACTCGCAGTGCGGGACGAAGATCGACAATCGCTTTCCATCGCTCGCTCATCGTGCCCATGAATGTCTTGCGGTAGGCCCGCAGCATATAAACCGTGGAGATCACCACTCCCCATAGCGCAAGCACCGTCGCGATTTGGAAGATGTGAAAGTGAGCCATCTCCCAGCCGTTCTTGAACGCGCCAAAAAAGATCATGATTTCCCCGGCAAAGTTCGCAAGACCAGGCAGGCCGATCGCAGCAAATACGCCGAAGCCAAAAGCGAGGCTGGCAAAGGGCATTACTTTGCCAAGGCCGCCCAGTTCATCGAAAACCAACGTGTTAGTTTGCTTGCGCAGTTCTCCTGCCAAGCCAAACAGCAGGGCAATCGAAAGGCCATGAGCAAACATCAGAACAACGGCGCCCGTCGTGGAGAGAATAGTGGCGCTCGCAATTCCCAGGAAAATGTAACCCATGTGCATCACGCTCGAGTAGCCCAACATCCAGTCGAGCCGTTTCTGCGCGATGGTGACGAGGCCAACGTAGATGATGTTACCAAGCAGCAACACCACGAGCAGATTGGCCCAGTGATGTATGCCTTCGGGGAGTAGGGGAATCGCCAGTCGTAACAGGCCGTACAAGCCAAATTTCTTTAGTACTCCGGCATGCAGCATTGCCGCAGGCGCTGGAGCCGACGCGTACGCTTCCGGCGCCCACGTGTGAAATGGAAAAAGCGAAACAAGAATTCCAAAACCGATAAGCAACAGCAGGTAAACATGACGTTGCGCGTCCGCCGAGATCTGACCGAGGCCGGCGGCAGCCTTCAGCGCGCGAATGTCAAAGCTGCGTGCAAGCACAGGAAAGCTTTGATAAAGGAGAATCAGGCCGAGCAGGAGAATGAAGCTGCCAATTGCCAGGTAGATGGTAATCTTCCACGCTGCCGCGACACGATTTCCGCTGCCCCAAATCCCGATCAACAAAAATGTGGGGATCAGCGCGAGCTCATGAAACGCATAAAAGAAAAATAAATCGATCGAGGCAAAAGCCCCGATAGCGCCGCCTGAAATGAACAAGAGACACGCATAGAACGCATTTTCATACTTCTCAATCGTGCCTGTAAACCAAACAGCGGCCAGCGTGACGATGGTCGCGAGTAATATCATTACGAGACTCAAGCCATCGATTCCGGTCGTGAAGCTCAAATGCCACTCTGGTGATATGGGAAACGACGTAACGTGCTGAAAATCGCGTTGGCCCTGGTCGAAAGACACCAGGAGAAACAACGCCGCTGCAAGAGCCAAGACCGATGCGGCTAACGCAGTCTTACGCGCCGGTGCGCCAATCATAATCAAAATGGCGGCGACGATTGGGCAGAAAATGATCAACAGAACCATTAGCGGAAAACGGCGAAGTAAATGACGGCAACCACACCTAGTCCGAACAGAAACACGTAAGCTTGCAGGTTCCCGACCTGGATCAGTCGAAGCAATGCCCCGATTCCCCAGGTTCCGCGGCTGCTTCCCTCGACTGCGGCAGTATCGATGATCCATCGATCAAAGAAAGCCGCGACGCGCGCGAGCAGTTCCTGTGTCCAGTTGATCAACCAGGCGTAAAACTCGTCGAAATAAAACTTGTGGCGTAGAACCTCGACATCGATTGGCTCGTTCGTTCGGTTGCGGTAAATGGCAATCGCCATCCCGCTTCCCACGATCAGCGCACCGAACGCCAGGGCAGGAACAAACAAATCGACTCCCTTCTCCATTGGAAGCGCGAGAAAGTTTCGCGCGAAAAATCCAAATCCACCTAGCGTGGCGAGAATTGCGAGCACGATAAGCGGTCCCGTCATCACGAGCGGTGATTCCTTGCTTTGGCGTGCGCCTTCGCTGCGTGTGTCTCCGAAAAAGACGATGACCAGTAAACGCACAACGTAGAACGCTGTTAGAAATGCCGTGAACAGTCCTACGATGAAGATCGGCAGGTTGCGTTCGTAAGCGAGCGCGAGGATTGCGTCCTTGCTGAAAAATCCGCTGAAAGGTGGACAGCCTATCAACGCCAGCGCGCCAACCGTGAAAGTCACAAATGTGACAGGAAGCTTCCGGGAAAGCCCTCCCATTTTCCAGATGTTCTGCTCGTGATGAAGCATTACGATGATTGAGCCGGCGCCGAGAAAGAGAAGCGCTTTGAAAAACGCATGGGTGAACAGGTGAAACATCGCAGCGTCGTTCGAGGCGAGACCGACTGCCATCATCATGTAACCAAGTTGCGAGAGCGTTGAGTAAGCCAGGATGCGTTTAATGTCGTTCTGCTGTGTTGCGATCAACGCGGCCATCACGGCGGTGATCGTGCCGATCCACGCGACGACCAAAAGCGCAGTTTGCGACGCTTGAATGACGAACGCGACACGGACCACCATGTAAACGCCGGCAGCGACCATCGTCGCCGCATGGATCAAAGCGGAAATTGGCGTCGGACCTTCCATCGCATCCGGCAACCAGACATGCAGCGGAAACTGGGCCGACTTGCCGACCGCTCCGCAGAAGATCAAAAGCGCAGCGATTGTGACAAATGCCGGGTGACTCGCCAGGCTCGGCATTCGCGGCGCGATCTCGCCGAAAACGACAGAACCGGTCGCCATCCAAACCATTAGAATTCCGATCATGAATCCAAAATCACCAATGCGAGTGGTGATGAAGGCCTTGTTGCCCGCATCGGCGGCGGCGTCGCGATAGAACCAGTGGCCGATCAGAACATAAGACGTAAAGCCGACTAATTCCCAAAAGATGAAGAGCATGACGAAATTGTTCGCGAGGACGATTCCAAGCATGGCGAACATGAACAGCGAGAGCGCCGCGAAATAACGGGATTTACCTTCGTCGTCCCGCATGTAACCCAGCGAATAGATATGAATGGTTGCTCCGACCCCGGAAACCAGAAGGAGCATCGTCTTGCTTAGTTGATCCAGGGTAAAGCCGAGCGGCACCTTGAAGGCGCCGCCAATATCGATCCAGGCGAACTCAGCCGCGGCGATGCCGGACTGCGTGAAGATCAAACAACTGCACGTAAAACTGACGAGCACTGCCGCAATCGAGATAAAACTGCTCACCGCTTTCCATCGCAGTGTGAAAAGCGTTATAACGGCCGCGCTAACCAGCGGAGCGAGTAGAACGACCCACGGCAAAATTGAATTCATCAAATTCTAAAATCTCAGGCTGCTGATGTCGTTGACGTCCGTTGTTTTGCGCGCGCGGTAGAGTGCGACGAGAATCGCCAGGCCCACAGCAACTTCGGCCGCCGCCACAGTGATGATGAAGAAGACAAACACTTGTGCGTTGTAATCCGGCAGTCCGGTCGGACCGACGCGGAATCGCGAAAACGCAACGAGCGATAGATTTGCAGCGTTCAACATCAGTTCAAGCGACATGAGAATGATGATGAGATTGCGGCGCAGCATCACTCCGGCGAACCCGATCGCGAAGAGAATGCCGCTCACGATGAGGTAGTCGCCGAGTGTAATCATACTAACGAGGCTCGCGTTTGCTCAGAAGCACGACACCAATCGTCGCCACCAGGACGAGAACGCCGACAATCTGAAATGGCAGATTGTAATTCGTAAACAGAGCCGCACCGACATTTCGGACATCGTCGATGTTGGTTCCCGGCAGCGTTGGAAACGTTGTGTGCGCGATCTTAAGGTGGCCAATTACGGAGAGAATCTGGCCTAACAAGATCAACGCAACAGCGAGTCCTGCAGCCGACGTCAGCCAATTGATTCGGTGTGCTTCTTCCGTGCGAAGATCCAGGAGCATGATGATGAAAAGAAAAAGCACCATCACCGCGCCGGCGTAAACGAGCACTTGAATGATCCCGATGAAATAGGCGTTGAGCGACATGAATAGCGCCGCGAGACCCAGAAATGACATCACCAAGCTCAGGGCACTCGCCACGGGATTGCGGTTGATAACGACGGCTGCGCCGAAGATCAATGTCAGCAAAGCAAAGATCCAAAACAGGAACGGTGACATCGGTTAGTGGAATGATGGAGTAATGGAGTAACGGCTCGGTGAACACATGGGCCCGACCAACACTCCAGCCCTCCAATACTCCAATGCTTTGCCTCTGCTCATTTCTTCTCGTTCCATTTCAGCACGACGCCGTGCATTACGCCACCAATCTCGAGGAGCTTTTCCTTGTGATGCACCATGTCCGCGCGCGTAAAACCGGTGATGGCGTAGTCCTTGCGCAGAAAAATCGCCTGCTCGGGGCAAACCTCTTCGCACATTCCGCAAAAAATGCAGCGGATCATGTCGATATCGAACGCCTCAGGGTATTTCTCGACTTTGGCGAACCGATCGGTTGAGGGGATTTCGCCCGGAATAATTTTAATCGCGCGTGGCGGACAAATGAATTCGCAGAGCTGGCATGCCACGCAACGCACACGCCCGTCTTCATCGCGGACAAGCGCGGGTGCGCCGCGATAATAGTCAGGCAAGTTGTTGTCCCATGTTTGTTCGGGGTACTGCATCGTAACCTTTGTGCGTCCCAGTAGCAGGTTTTTGAAATGCTTAAACGTGATAGCCAGTCCAGCGCCGATGGCAGGCAAATACAATCGTTCGCGCCAGTTAAGCTTTGGTCGTGGAACAGTGATGGTCATGATTAGAATAACGAATTTCGAATGCCAAATGACGAATCAGTGACGAAGGGCAAATGACGATCATACCTCGATCCGCAACTTGCGTTTCGGATTTCGTCATTCGGATTTGTTTCGTCATTCGTCATTCGTATTTCGTCATTAACTGGGCAGAAAGGCGATTATTACTGCGACAATGAAGATGTTAACCAGCGCGATCTCGAAGAAGAAGAGCCAGCCGAGACGCATGAGTTGATCATAGCGGAATCGGGGCAGGGTCCAGCGCACCCACATAAAAAAGAAAATGATGACAGCGACCTTTGCGAAGAAGACTGCGATATTGATCAGGCCGAAGATCCATCCGTGCGACCCATCTGGAATTCCCGGCAGGTGCCAGCCGCCAAAAAATAAAGTCGCGATAACGGCGGATCCAGTGATCATGGCGGCGTATTCGCCCAGGAAGTAAAGAGCGAACTTCATCGAGCTGTATTCGGTGTTATAACCGCCGGCCAGCTCCTGCTCCGCCTCGGGAAGATCAAATGGCAGCCGGTTTGTCTCGGCAAAAATCGCGATCGTGAAAACGACGAATGAAATGATCATCGGAATGGCGAGCAACCATTTCCATGGGTTCGCCCAGTCGCCGATGAACGGTGCGATGAACCAGCCATGCTCAATCTGGTAACGCACCACACTCGTCAGACGCAAATTGCCAACCAGCATAAAAACGGGAATAACAGCAAGACCGAGCGACAGCTCGTAAGAGAGCATTTGTGCACTGGAACGAATTCCTCCTAGAAACGGATACTTGGAATTCGACGCCCAACCGCCAATGACGATTCCGTAAACGCCGAGCGAAGCGATGGCGAATACAAATAGAATTCCGACGTTCACATCGGCGATTACCATCGGGACTCCGAACAGCGTGCTACCAAAAGGAACAACGGCGATGGTGATGATGGCCGGCATCACCGCCAGACAGGGCGCGAGCCAATAATAAAATGTGTTTGCGGCGCGCGGCGTGAAATCTTCTTTCAGCAACAATTTGAACATATCGGCAATTGGCTGAAGAAGGCCGGCCGGCCCGACACGATTTGGCCCGAGCCGATCCTGAATTGCCGCGCTGACCTTCCGCTCGGCGTAAACCGCGTAGGAAACCATTGGCAGGATCACCAGAAAAAGAATCCCGACGATTTTGAGCAGTGAAGTGACGATGAAGAAGGAATCCATGTCCGTTCTGAACGTCTAGGCTGTTCCAATGCTTAGAGCTTTACGGGCCTCATTGAGCTGTCCGCGGACGTCGCGGCGTCTTGCCTGGATCGCAACCGCTTGCTCGATTTTTTCGTCGTCGCTGGGATGGGCCGGCGGCAATTCTTTCATTTGCAAGATGTGCGCTCCGAGGTCGCCGATCTTACTCAACGTCAACCCGGTGAATTGCGGGACCGTCTCGCTAATTCGGCGAAAAACATCGTCGATGGAGAGAAGAGAATCTCCTCCGCCGACTGCCTGGAGCAAGTCCCGTAAAGTTTCCCAATCGTCGCGCGCGTCACCGGGCGGCCGCACCGCGCGATTTAATCGTTGCAGTCGGCCTTCGCCATTGACCATCGAACCGCGTTTTTCGGCGAAACCGCACCCAGGCAGAAGCACTGTCGCTTTTTCCGTCGCCTCATTCGGCAAAATATTCATCATG
The DNA here is from genome assembly GCA_035938475.1 of Candidatus Udaeobacter sp. Taxonomy (GTDB): domain Bacteria; phylum Verrucomicrobiota; class Verrucomicrobiia; order Chthoniobacterales; family UBA10450; genus Udaeobacter. Next base: position 31,383 of record DASZGW010000111.1, on the reverse strand, counting down.
ATCAACACAGGGACCTGCGCGAGTTGTTCAACGGGTATGCCCAAATGCATTGTGTTTTCTTTCAGAATTAGCAGCGCCTTGATTTTTCCGGTTTTCACGGCATCGGCGATTGCAAGCAGGTTCGCGCCCGGTTCGGATTGCGATCCAAGAATGAGCCGCGCGCCATTTGTATTTGGATTACGGTCGTTACTGAGCAGGATGTTATCACCGGGCTCGCGGCGCGGAACAATGTCGATTCGCTGCGTACCTAATGACTTGGCTAATTGCGATGTGAGCCAAAGCTCTTCGTTCGTCATGCGACCAGAAGCAACAATGGCAATTTCCGGACCGGAGAACCCTTTTAGCTGAAGCGCAGCTTGCGCGATTGCCGTGGACCAGTCCGTGGGGATGAGTTTTTTTCCGAAACGAATCTGCGGTTCGAGCAAACGGTTTTCGGCTTCGAGATATTTAAAGTTCAGTCGTCCGTAATCACACATCCAACATGAATTGACGTGATCGTTCTCACGCGGCGTTTGTCGATAAATCACATCCTCACGGCTGCCGATGACAGTGTTGCAACCGGTGGCGCAACTGGTGCAGATGCTTTTGGTTTCCTTCAGAAACCAGACACGCATCTTGAAACGGAAATCGGTGGAGGTAAGCGCACCGACCGGACAAATATCGACTGTGTTAAGCGAATAATTATTCTCCAGCCGTTTGCCGGGATAGGCGGTCAGCACTGTATAACTGCCGCGATCGACAAACCCGAGTACGTCATCGTGCGCGATCTCCTGACAAAAACGAATGCAGCGGGAACAGAGAATGCAGCGCTCATCATCGAGCGTAACGCGCGGTCCGAGCACGACGTTTTTCGGTTTCTTGACTTTGTTTTCAAGGAAACGCGATTTGCTCGTGCCGAAATCGACACTGAACTCCTGTAGTTGGCATTCTCCCGCTTGATCGCAGATCGGACAATCAAGTGGATGATTGATGAGTAGAAACTCCATCACGCCGCGCTGGCATTCCTTTACCAAGGGAGAGTCGGTCCTCACGCCCATTCCTTCGGAGATATCTTGCGCGCAGGAGATTTGCGGCCTCGGCATCCAATTGATCATTGGTTTGTTGTCCGGACCAAGCTCAGGTTTGCCGTCCGGTCCGAGTCTTGGAAATCCCATCTCGATCAAGCACATCCGACAATTGCCCGGCGAGCTCAGTTTCTTGTGATAACAATATCGTGGCACATAACTGCCAACCTGTTCGCACGCTTCGATTACTCGCGTTCCTTTTGGAAATTGATGCCACACGCCATCAATCTGGATGTTCAGTAGTTGGGGCGATGTAGCTGGATCGACCATGATCTTTTCACAAAGGTTAAATCGTGCCCGCGGCTCCCGCTTTTTCCCAGCCCGGATCACGCGCCATGGGAACTGTAGGAATCGACTCCTCTTCAATGAGCTCGTCCGACGTATATTCAGGCGGCAGTGGCGGCGGCATCGGCTTCTGAGCGCGAGCGGCGAATTCTTGGGGAAATTTCTGGACAAAGCTTTGCGTTGGCCATGCGCAAGCTTCGCCAAATGCGCAGATGGTGCGCCCCGCGATATTGTCGCCAATGCTCTTTAGCGTACTCGGATCTTCTGTTACACCGCCGCCGCGCAACATGCGGTCGGTGATTTTCTTCATCCAAAGCGAGCCCTCACGACAAGGCGTGCACTGACCGCAGCTTTCGTGTGCATAGAACTCGTTGATGTTATTGAGCACCCAAACCACGTCGCGGGAGTCATCCAGCACAATGACACCGCCGGAACCGGCCATTGAACCAGCTGCGGTTAGCGAATCGAAATCCATCGGGATTTCGTCAATCGACATCTCGTGTTCGATCATTGATCCGTCAGGCTGGCGCTGTTTGAGTTTGAATCGCTCATCGGCCCGAAGGACCTTCGCAGAGCTGCCACCTGGGATGACCGCCTTGAGTTTTCGGCCCGGTCTCAATCCGCCGGCCATTTCATAAATAAGCTGACCCATGGTCACGCTGCCCACTTCAATTTCGAAATAACCGGGCCGCTGCACGTCTCCGCTCACGCAGACGATTCTTGTGCCGGTGTTGTTGGGCCGGCCTAGCCGGGCATATTCCGCGCCGCCCATGGCGATGATGTGTTTCACATTGCAAAGCGTTTCCACGTTGTTCACGATCGTTGGGCACATGTAGAGACCCAGTACCGCCGGGAAATACGGCGGCTTGATTCGCGGATAACCCCGTTTGCCTTCCAGCGATTCGATCAGCCCAGTCTCTTCGCCACAGATATAAGCGCCTGCTCCGCGGTGGATGTAAACCTCGGCATCGAATCCGGAGCCGAGAATGTTTTTTCCAAGAAAATTATGTTCCCGCGCTTCTTCGATGGCGCGTTCAAGGATTCTTGCGCCTTCCGGGAATTCACCTCTGATATAGATGTAGGCTGTGCGCGCATTCAACGCGAAACAGGAGATCAGAATTCCCTCTAGTAGCTGATGTGGATCTTCGTGGATGATATAGCGGTCCTTGAACGTGCCTGGCTCGGATTCGTCGGCGTTACAGATTAAATACACCGGCCGTTTTTCGTCCGGTTTGATGAAACTCCACTTCAAGCCGCACGAAAAACCTGCGCCACCGCGACCGCGTAATCCCGAGTTTTTGACTTTATTGATAATCTCCGCGCGCGACATCGTCAGCGCTTGTTTCAATTGCTCGTAGCCGCCGGCGCGCAGGTAACAATCGATGTCGGTTGTCCAATCTTCGTGTCCGATGTTCTTAAAAATCAATCGACGCTCCAGGGGATGCGGAGGTGTTCGGCGCCCAATTTTTCGGGTTTGATTTCGGATAAGCTCCGTCACGGAGCCGGGATTTACGTTTTCGTGCAGCTCCTCATTCACCATGCAAACGGGCGCCGTGCCGCAGCTCGCGAGGCATTCAACGAACTCGACGCTGTAATTTCCATCCCCACTAATGGAAATGGGATTATGTTCGCCACAGGACGAATCCGTCCGCAGTGCGGACATTCCCTCGCCTTGTCGTTCGCGCTTAATGCCAGTCGCCGCGCATAGATTTTCCATTAATTGAAAGCTGCCCGCCATTGCGCAACTGAGCGTGCGACAGACACGGATGTGCGTCTTGCCCGCGGATTCCTGACGAAACATCGGGTAAAAGGTGACCAGCTCGAGAATGTTAATCGGCTCGAGGCCCAGCTTCGCGGCGATCCAGATTACCGCTTCATCGCTGATGAAACCGAAATGTTCCTGCCATAGATGGAGCAGCGGCATCGCCGCGCTCCGCTGATGATCGTGCGGATATCGCGCGATTGCCGCATCCATTTTCCGCTCTAACTCGGCGGGAACACACGGGTTCGTCGAGTCCACGATAGCTTCAGATTTAATGGGACAATGTGCTCTCCTTCGATTGCACTTTGTCGTCTTTGAAAACGATTGTTACCGAATCTTCGCCCTGTCGGTAAAGATAAGTCGTTTTTTTCATCATAACGAGATCTTCGTTGGTGATGGAGGTCGGGTGTCCCAGGATTGATTCCACTTGTTTCTTCGACATTCCCTCTTCTACCTCCTCCACGTTCGCCTTCGTGATGCGTTTGCCCGGAGTGCACGAAACTCCAAGCGCAAGCAGGAGGACGAGCAAGAATCGAGATATGGATCGCAGCATATTCATCTGTCGCATTCTCCCATGACGAAGTCCAGACTCCCCAGCACAGCCGGCACGTCGCTGAGCATGCAACCCGGCAAAAGATCCGGGAGGATACTTAGGTTCACAAATGATGGCGCGCGAATCTTCAAGCGATAGGGTACGCCGCCACCCCTGCTGTTGATATAAAAGCCCAGCTCGCCCTTTGGATTTTCCGCTGCGAAGTAAATCTCTCCTGGCGGCGCGTCGAGTCCCTCCGTCACCACAATAAAATGATGGATTAACTCTTCCATCTTCGTCATGACCCGCGATTTGGGTGGTACCATGTTTTTCCAATCGGCTACGTTGATGGGGCCACCCGGCAATTTATCGATTGCCTGACGCAGGATACGAACGCTTTGGCGCATCTCCTCGATCCGCACCAAATAGCGATCGTAACAGTCCCCGTCACTGCCGATCACCACGTCAAAATCGTACTGCGCGTAATCGAGGTATGGATGTTTGCGCCGCAAATCGTGCTCGATGCCGCTGCCACGCAAGTTTGGACCCGAAAGTGCGTACGCAATGGCTTGCTCTTTTGAGATCACCCCGATGTCTTTTGTTCGATCGACAAAAATGCGATTCCGCGTGAGCAACTTGTCGCATTCGTCCAGGCTGGGAATGAATTCATCAAGGAATCGCTTGAGCTGCGGGATGAAGCTTTCCGGAAGATCCCGTATCTGTCCGCCCACCCGCGTGTAAGACGTGGTAAAACGCGCTCCAGTCAACAGCTCGAAAAGGTTATAAAGTTTCTCGCGCTCGGTGAATGTGTATAAAAAAACTGTCATCGCGCCCAGATCGAGAGCCATCGCGCCTATACCAATCAAATGCGAAGAGATGCGGGATGTTTCGCAGCAAATTGTGCGAATCGCTTTTCCGCGCGGCGGGATGTCCCAGTCCATCAATTTTTCGACGGCGAGCGCGTAAGCAACATTATTAGAAAGCGGCGCTAGATAATCGAGCCGATCGGTGTACGGCACGAACTGGTTGTATTGCATGTTCTCGGCGATTTTCTCGTCGCCGCGATGCAGGAAGCCGATGTCTGGCGTCGCTTTCGTAATGATCTCGCCATCGAGTTCGAGCACGAGTCGCAATACGCCATGCGTGGCCGGGTGCGACGGACCCATATTGAGGACCATTTTTTCGCCGATATCGTCATCGGTGTGATGGAGTTCCGCGTCAGCCGCCACCACTCGTGTCACGGGATCAGGCGATTCAATCTCACGCGTTGTGAAAGGCATGAAAAAAGTTACAAAGTTAAAACGTTAAAAAGAACAACATTTATGCTCGCGAGTGAACCAGCGCATGCAAGCAATTTCGGCGTACGCTTCGCAGAACCAGAATCCCGCTCGCGCTCCCGACGGAACGCGGTTACTAGAAAGCAATGCCAAAAAAAATCGCACTACTCTTCGCTGGTCAGGGCGCGCAGGCGGTCGGGATGGGCCGAGAACTCGCGGAGAAGTTTCCGGTTGCGGCCGACTTGTGTGCGCAAGCTGATGAAATCCTCGGCCGTCCGTTGACTGACATTATGTGGAACGGACCGACGGAGACGCTGACCACGACATCCAATTGCCAGCCCGCCTTATACCTGCATTCACTGGCGGCGCTTGCCGTCGTTCGCCAAGTGTTTGGTGATTTTCCAATCGATTGTGCAGCCGGCCTGTCCCTCGGGGAAATGACCGCCCACGCCGTAGCGGGCACGTTCGATTTCGCGACTGGACTGAAACTAGTGCAGAAGCGTGGTGAACTGATGGACGAAGCGTGCGCGGCAACTGTTGGTGGCATGGCGGCGATGATCGGCGGCTTGGAGAATGATGTTCGGCGACTAGCTGCGGACGAAGATGTCGATATCGCCAATATTAATTCGCCGGAACAAATCGTAATTTCCGGCGAACTCGCCAAAGTCGAGGCGGCGGTTGGCGTAGCTAAAGAATACGGCATTCGGCGTGCAACGATGTTAAATGTTGCCGGCGCGTATCATTCACGATTGATGGAGAGCGCTTACCGCAAGTTAGGGAAAGTGTTGCTTGAGGCAGAGATGCAAATTCCGCAATTCCCCGTCATCAGCAATGTCACTGGCGAAGAGGTCAACACGCTTCCGGAAATTCGGCGTACATTGGAGGAACAGGTGACAGCGACGGTTCGCTGGTACGATTGCATGCAGCGGATGCTCGCGCGTGGTTGCGAATTTTTTATCGAGTTGGGACCGGGCAATGTGCTGGCAGGTTTGCTCCTGCGCACACAAAAAGGCTTGAACGTGGTCTCGGTCAGTGACGAGGAATCTGCCCACCATTGCGCCGTGCAAATGCGCGCCGTCCTGGCGTAGCATCAACGGAAAGGGATGCTGCCTGTTAGTAGTGCGTGTGCATCAACAAATCGCATGCCTGCCGGCTAGCAGATGACAACACAGTCTGATCACTTAATTTCTACTATGACACTCTCCCAACGGATCGACTCAGACCTCAAAGAAGCGATGCGCGCCAAAGATACGACCAAGCTGAGCGTTCTGCGCATGTTAAAATCTGCTTTGAAGTACGGCGCGATTGCAAAATCAGGCGCGGAAACTGAGCTGGACGACACTGAGGCCGCGCAAGTCATCCGTAAGCAGGCGAGACAACGCCAGGATTCGATCGAAAGCTTCGAGAAAGGCGGCCGGGCCGAATTGGCAGAAAAAGAGAAAGAAGAACTCTCGATCTTAAACGGATATTTGCCGCAGCCGATGAGCTCCGATGAAATTTCAAAAGTTGTGCGCGAAACGATTGCCGAAGCGGGCGCAACCTCGCGAGCACAAATGGGCGCGGTGATGAAAGCGTTGCAGGCGAAAGTAGCCGGCCGCGTTGACGGCAAAGCCCTGAGCGCTGAAGTGCAAAAGCAGTTGAGCGGTTAAAAAGTTACAAAGTTAAAACGGAATTTCTTCGGTCTGCTCCAACCTTGTAACTTTTTTTAACTCTTTTAACTTTTTAACTGTGCTTTCAGCTATTCTCGTCGCTGCCGGAGACAGTCGCCGCATGGGTTTCGACAAACTGTTTGCGATGATCGCCGGCAGACCGGTTATCGCGCATACCATCCACGCATTTGAGCGGGCCGATTGTGTCAGCGAGATCATTGTTGTTGCACGCAGGGATCGACTTGATGAGATCAAACCAATCGTTCGTGATGAAAATTTCAAAAAGGTTCGGTCGATCATTCCCGGCGGCAAACATCGTCAGGATTCCGTTCGCGCTGGTCTGGATCATCTCGAGGCTGGTGCGAAATACGTGGCTGTTCACGATGCTGCTCGCCCATTGATCACGACCGAACAGATCGGGCGCGTCTTCGAGCAATGCCGAATCCATGCCGCTGCCAGCCTGGCTGAGCCAATAAGTGACACGCTCAAATATGCTGACACCGAATTTTTCGTCGCCGGTCTAGTAGATCGACATCAGCTCTACGCCATGCAGACACCGCAGATTTTTGAGCGGCGGTTGATCGAGGATGCGTATCGAGCTGTCTATGCAGAGAACGCGTCGGTTACCGACGAGGTTTCAGCGGTCGAGCGGCTCGGTCGCAAGATTATTGTGGTTCCAAACCAAGACTTAAATTTCAAAATCACTTATCCGCGGGATTTGGCGCTTGCCGAATTTGTTCTAACGCAACGGACTCGGGCTGTCGCGAGTTGAGCTGCGCACCCGTCGGCGCCGTGAAAGCTAAGCGACCATTGGATCGATAGGCACCCGCGGACGAATCAACTCGACTATGGATGCGACATCTTTGCGTCTGAAACGACGGCCGCGCTTTCGGATTTTCGCAGTTTCAAGTTCGTCGGCTCGGAAGAGTTGGCCGTGTTTCCACACCCAGGCATCGGGATTATACGGACCAATGCGGCGCGGATCACTCCAGGTGTGAATGGACAACAAGTCGCCTGTCACAGCGGCGGCAATGTGCATTGGGCCGCTCTCCACGCTTACGACAAATCGCGCGACCCGGATAAGCCAGATCAATTGAAGCAGAGAAGTTTGCCTGGTAAGATCAACACAATTTTCTGGTGTGTTAATCCTGTTGCGCGTTTGTCCCACCAAGACGACGCGAGTTGGCGCAAGCGACTGGCAAAATTCCTCGATCGCGCGGTTTGAGAGCGATTTGTCCTGCCCGCGAGCGAAAGGGTGAAGAAGAACAAACGGCGGGTGCGCATCGAAGCGCGGCAGCGGATCGCCACTTGGAACCGAGCATCGAAGCGATTGGCCGACCGTGGCGCCGGCGCATTCTGCCAGTCCTAGATAGCGCTCTACAGGATGACTGCGGCGATTGACCGGGGCGACGCGGTCGTAGAACCAAGTCACCCCGGCGAGTGCATTACTCATTCCATAAATCTCTTTTGCGCCGCTGATTTTTGCGATGAGAACGCTGCGTAACGATCCCTGGAAATCAAGCGCGAGATCGGGGTGGATCTGCCCGCTCTTCTTTAACCACGGAAGCAAACTCGTCGGTGCGCCGAGGGCTCTAAGCTCCCCGCGTGGAAGGAAGTGAACATGATTAACGTCAGGATTTCCGCGGAGCAGGGGAGCGAGCTCAGCGTCAATAACCCAAGTAATCTCCGCGTGCGGATGCGCTTTACGAAGCAACGCAATTGCGGGCAGCGTATGAATGATGTCACCGAGCGGGCCCGGCTTGATGATCAGGATGGAATTGGCGTGCAAGGTCGACGTTCCAAATTACTGCGCCTTCGGCGATTCGTCTGACATCGTCTTCGGAGAAGCCGATCCACCTTAGGAAACAAGAAGGTGGAACGGTCGCCGCGGCGACTCCTCAACGCGTTGCCTAGCCAAGTGTGGCTTCCGGCGCCGATTCTATCTTCCAATTGCAAGCCGCTCAGCCAGGAGCCGCGGCAAACCCGCTTCAGCAATCTTCCTTTGCACGGTCGCCAGATCATATTTTATGCGAAACTGTTGGACCAGGTTATTTTCCGTATCGTAAATGCAATACGCTGCGCGCCAGTTTCCATCACGCGGCTGGCCCACACTGCCCATGTTGATGAAATACTTTTTGCCTGGCTCGATGCGAACGTGCTCGACCCTTTCCCGCCTGACGCATTCATCCCGAACAAACACCATGGGCACATGTGTGTGCCCAAAGAAACAAACGTTGGTGCGCTGATAGGTAAAGCTCGCGGCCGCATCGAGGTTGTTAAAAACATAGCCCCACTGCTCCGGCGTATCGAGCGTGGCGTGCACGATGGTGAAATCGTGCACACGCGTCTGCAGCGGTAGCCCGCGCAACCACTCCTTGTCCTCGTCACTCAAGTGGTCACGGGTCCACGCGATGGCACGCTCTGCGATTTCGTTAAAATCGCCAGGCGGCGAGAGACGCGACGCCGCCTCATCGTGATTGCCTTTCACGACCGGGCAATCCAGCTCGCGAACGCGTTCCACGCATTCTCCCGGGTTGGCGTTGTAGCCGACCACGTCGCCCAGGCACACGAAGCGCGTGCATTTGCGCGCGCGTGCGTCAGCCAGCACTGCTTCTAATGCCTCGAGATTGGCGTGTACATCGCTAAAAATTGCGAAGCGCATAGACCACTGTTCAATCGTTAAAAAGTCACAACCTTACAACGAAATCGCTCCGACGCTCAAAAGATTTAGCGCTCCGATATTAGACCTTAGTCTTATATTGCGCTGACCGAGCAATGCCCACCAAGAAGACGCCGAGCTTCAGTCCTCTCTGGGCTTCGACGCCGCTGCTCGCCCGACCGCATCAGTGGCTGCTCGACGCATTGAAGCTCTTTTAACACTTCAAATGACTCAATCTTTTGACTACTTGACGATTGAGTCTTTTTTACCTGGAATTCGCTGATCCTGCGGGATCTTGAGTTTGTCTTCGAGAAATTTCAGGCGCGTGATCAAAGTCGGCAGCCGTTCCTGCTCGCCCTCGTTATAAAGCCCGCGTAGACGCTCATAGGCCTCCCATTCGCGTCCTTCGCAATAGGAAAGCTCGTAGGCTGAGAAACGGCGGTCGAACTTCGGTGCATCGGGCAATGCCGCTGCCTGGGCGTAAAACTCCGAAGCGCGCGCGTGATCCTTGTACTTCTCCTTGTAGAGGCGGGCCAGCGCTTCATAGAGCTGAGGGCGATCGGGGTTATTTTGGATTCCACGTTCAAGGAAATCCTTTCCCAGTGCAAAATATTCGCGCTGCGCTTTGACTCGCAGCGCAAGCCGCGGCTGGGTCCGGTCATTCATCGCTGCCACGCTTGCATTCCAAGCCATGTGCCACGCAGCCGTGTCCCAAAACAGGAGCGCCCGGGGTTGTAGTGTCGTGATGTGCCGGAACAATAGCAATATCCGGCCCCATTCTGTGCGTTCCCATGCAACGTGTGCCTGAATGAAAAGCGCGTCAGCGACGATTGCCCGAAATCCGCTCAAGGCAGCAATGAAACCGAGTTGCCCAAGCTTTTCGCGAAGATCGAGATTAAATTCGACGCCACGAAAATGTTCGTGGCGATGCAACGCCGCCAGGTCGCGCTCAATTGGCAATTTGAGCGCACCGAGCGCAACCAAAATCGCCAGCACGACGATAGCCCGTATCATAATTCTTTCCCGTAGAACACGAACGCCGCGAGCAACGTGTAGATCGTCGTATAGAAAACGCCGAGCAGTGCCGTCTTGGTGAACAGCGCCAATGAAATCGCCGTGCCGGCGACTATATCATCCACCAGATTGAACGCCTGCAAGTCCGGAAACAGCAAGGCGATGATTGCGAGAAAGACCCGCGTAAGCAGCCCACTGCTGTGTTCCCGTAGCCAATATTCACGCGCAGTGGCCTGCAAATGGCCAATGAAATAAATGAAAGCCATTACCACAATCGTGAAAATGTTTGTGGTCGCGAATGTAGAAACGAAGAGCGTGAGTGCGGCAAGCAAACATGCTTTCAGATAGATGATGATGATTCCGGGAAAGATATCGATGTTAAGGGCTGAAGATCGGATTGCCCGGAGCGCATCGGCAATTTGTTCAGGAGGTGAGCCGGACATTTGTCCCAACGTGGCGTGGATCACCGCTTGTTCGCGCAAATACAAAACCAGCAGAAACGCCGCGCTCATCACCAGCGTGCTGATTGCCAGCAGTAGAAGAACTCCCGCAATTTTCCCGAGCACGTATTCGAAGCGGGGCACGGGCTTGGCGAGGATCGTGTAAACTGTGCGGTCTTCGAGGTCCTGGGGAAGCAGTCGGGCAGTCGCAACGATTGCCAGCAGCGACGTAAAAATTGAGATCGCGCCCAGCGAAATATCTTTCAGGATTTGGAATTCCTGCTGAAACGAGAACTGCGCCATGAAGATCGAGCTGCCGATCAAAAGGAGGGCAAACACAAGCAGCACATAGAAAACCTTCAGACGTGTCAGCTCAGTGAGCGTATTGAATGTGATTGCGAGGATCCGCGAGACAGAGAAAGGACGATGCGGTTTCGCCCCCGTTGAAGCGTTGAAGCGTTGAAGCGCTGAAGCGTTTTCAGTGTTTGTCATCTGTGTTTCATCATTCGGCTGCCGCGCCGTAGCTTTGGCGAAGGCGGGTCATTTCGGCTTCCTCATTCCTTCGTCCTTCGACATTCGTGCTTCGTCCTTTTTGCTTGTCGCCTCCAGGAACAACCTCTCCAGTGTGGTCGTCGATTTTCGGCGTTCGATCAGCTTTGCATTTGACCGGTTGATGACCGATTCGATTTCGTTGACGAGCTGAGCCGACGCGCCGGAGATGACGAGCTCGGTTTGATTTTCAATTGCGATCAACTCCTGCAGATGTCCTTCACGCACCAGCACGCCATCGGCAAGAATGCCAACGCGGTCGCAAATTTCCTGTGCCTGCGCGAGCAAATGCGAGGAGAGCAGCACGGTGATTCCGCGGCGTTTCAGATCGAGAATCAAATCGCGAATCTCCCGTGAGCCTGCCGGATCGACTCCTGCGGTCGGTTCATCCAGCACTACCAGTCTGGGGTCATGAATCAATGCCTGCGCAAGGCCAATGCGTTGCAACATGCCTTTGGAATAAACGCCCAGCCGTCGTTTACGCGCTTTCGTCAAACCGACGAGGTCTAGCAATTCGTTTATGCGTTCCTTTAATCCAGCGCCCCGTAGTCCGCACAGGCGCCCAAAGAAACGCAGCGTTTCTTCCCCGGTCAGGTACTTGTAGAAGTACGGATTTTCGGGCAGAAAACCGACCGCTTCGCGGCTTTCCACGAGACGACTGTCGCGCCCAAAAATTTCCGTTCGCCCTCGCGTCGGGGAAACCAACCCCAGAATTATTTTGAGGGTTGTGCTTTTCCCGGAACCGTTCGGCCCAAGCAACCCGTACACTTCGCCCGGCTCGATGCGAAGGTTGAGGTCCCTCACGGCGACAATCCCGCGAGCGGGATGCAAAGGAACAGAAAATGTTTTCGTTAGTCCGTGAACCGCGACTGCTGGATCAGTCATAGCGAATTTCAAAGCCGCGTGCCGTAACTGGTTTCTCCAATTTGTTTTCCGTTTGCTTATGAATTAGCGAGTGAAGCTCGCCTCGCGCAATGCAGTCAAGCAGCGCGCGCACTTCATCTTCCTCTCCGGTGACCAGAAGTTCCACGCGCGCATCCGGCAAGTTGCGAACCCAGCCGGTTACGTCAAAGCCCTTGGCTGCGTGACGCACGCTCCAGCGAAACCCGACGCCCTGAACATTCCCTTCATAGAAAACCTGGAGCGAAATCATCGGCCCTGTGGAGCTGCTGATGTTTGTTTACTTGATGCCAGACGCAGCGCTTGCGAACGCGTGATCGGTTCACTTGTACGAATAAACGAGGCAAAAAGTACTCTCCTCGCCTTCCACCAGATCGACCGAAACAAAGTATTGACCGCTGCTCGATGGCGCAAAACCGGCCGCAGCTTTTTCCCCATTGTCGTAACTTTCCGTGGTCACCTGTTTTCCCGTCTCATCATAGACGCTGACCGCAATTTTCTTTACTGGTTCCGTCGCGCCGACGGAGAACCAATACTCGTTGCCGGTGTACAGGTTCACCGCGACCAGTGAGTGATCATGCGGTTTGACAATCCCACACCAATGTCCATCCCGGATCTTGAAACCGTCGTTTGAAAATGCCGCGGCGACATCGAGGGCGTCTTTGCGCGCCTGCACCTCGGCATCTGTGTCTCCGCGCGCAGTCACGCTGAGAGCCAGCAGAAGAACCGATAATGGAATCAGCAAACTGCGTTTCATTTTGGCGCTTCTTTGTTTTCTATTTCCTCCATCATCTTGCCGACCGCTTCGTTAACCTTGCGCACTTCTTCAATATTAGGCGTCTTGCCGGGAGGGAAAGAAACCAGTTTTTCAATTTTGCTGAGCTCGTCACTGACATCTTTGACCAGTGGCTCATTGCGCAATTCAGGAGAGATTTCGTTGATTTTCGACTGCATGAAATGAACGAGCGCCGGCTGGCGCAGAACCTTCGCGCTGCGTTCGTCATAGTTCTGCACGATCGCCGAGGTAACTACCTGCGTGCCTCGAATCCAACCACCAAGTGTTACCAAAATTACCAGATCCTGGTCGGCGTGCGATTGCATCGAGGCTTTTACTTCGTTCTGCGTCGCTTCCAGTTCTTCTTGCAGCGTGTCCCACTCGCTGTTCTCTGCAAAGTCGTTGATGCTATTGCCGCGGCTAAGCAGCTTTTCGCTGACCCCGAGCGCTTTCGCGAGTTTGATAATGTCTGACCCAATATTCTTGACCTGCTGACCATCCTTTGCTTCCACCGCGATAAAGCCATCGGCAATCAACCCGCCAAGGTTAAGGGCGATCTGCGCGCGATTGCGATAGGTCATCGAAATTGGACCACGATATTGACCCGCCCAGTTTGTTTTGCCTGATTTTTCGAGCGCTGCAAAAAGTTCACCGGGGGTAGGAATACTGATCGAATCGCTTCTACCAGCTTTTGCCATTTGGTCGGCGGCAATGCGCCCCGTCTCAGCGTCAGCGGTAACCAGGATACCGCCCGCCAACACAATCGCGCCTAATCTGGCTAAACGAATCATCGCTGAGACTATGCGTGTCCCAGAGAAATTGCCAATATGAATCTCGCACGCCTTGATCAAGGCTGCTTTGGACCCTCTTTTGTTCCTCGTCCTAGCAAGTTGTTTGTTACACGTAACAGGAAAGGAATGAACGTGATTTGCCTCATCCGGACAAAGCTGTTCTAGTCCGCGCAGAGAGTATGGCACGTACCAGCATTAGCCGAATTCATGCGCGCGAGATTTTGGATTCACGCGGCAATCCGACCATTGAAGTCGATGTACGTGTTGAAAGCGGCGCACTCGGACGCGCAGCGGTCCCTAGCGGGGCGAGCACGGGCGAACATGAAGCATGGGAATTGCGCGACGGCAATAAGAGCCGGTTTGGCGGCAAAGGCGTTAAGAAAGCGGTCGCCAACGTTAACGAGAAGATCGCACCGGCGCTCAAAGGATGGGACGCGCTGGATCAGGCGAAGATCGACAAAAAACTGATCGAACTCGATGGCACGCCTAACAAGAGCAACCTAGGCGCAAACGCGGTGCTCGGGGTCTCGCTGGCAGTGGCGCACGCTGCCGCGGCCGCGGAAAATCTGCCGCTATTCCGGTATCTCGGCGGACCTGAGGCGCGAGTCTTGCCCGTGCCGATGATGAACATCTTGAATGGAGGCGCGCACTCGGATGCGCCAATCGACTTTCAGGAATTCATGATTGTGCCGCGCGGCGCTCCAAGTTTTTCGGAAGCGCTGCGTTATGGCGCCGAGGTTTTCCATGCACTCAAATCTGTCCTGAAAGACAGAGGCCTTTCCACTGCAGTTGGCGATGAAGGTGGGTTTGCGCCCCAACTCAGTTCCGCCGAGGACGCGCTGGAATCGATTTCCACAGCTGTCGAGAGGGCGGGCTACAAGCTGGGTGAGCGGATATTTATCGCGCTCGATCCGGCTGCCTCCGAATTCTACGATAACAAAAATAACGTTTACATTTTCAAAAAATCGGACGGCTCAAGGAAAACTGCCGACGAACTGGTCGAGTACTACGCGGGGCTTTGCTCCCGCTTTCCTATCATTTCGATCGAAGACGGTTGCGCCGAAAATGATTGGGCCGGCTGGAAAAAACTGACTGCCAAACTGGGCAAGAAGATCCAACTCGTAGGCGACGATCTCTTTGTTACAAACGTGGAATTTCTTCGGAAAGGAATTGCCGAGCATGTGGCAAATTCGATTCTGATCAAGGTGAATCAGATCGGCACGCTGACTGAAACGCTGGCGACGATCGATTTGGCAAAGAAAAATCACTACACAACCGTCATCAGTCATCGCTCCGGCGAAACGGAAGACGCTACCATCGCAGACATCGCGGTGGGGACGAATGCGGGCCAAATCAAAACCGGATCGCTTTCCCGCAGCGACCGGATTGCAAAGTATAACCAGCTGCTGCGAATTGAAGAAGAACTTGGTGACAAAGCAGTGTACGGCGCTACAATGTGCTAAGTGGATCAGACTTACGCCGATTTCCGCGCGCGCCGCGAAGCCACCGTTTGGCAGCGACTCAATCGAACTCTGCGGGTTCTGCTGGTCCTGGCGATCTGGCTGGTGATCGTGAGCTTGTTCGTTCCTCCGTACAAAAAACTAACGCAGAGCCGTGCCCAGATCGATAATCTGCAACAACAGGTAAACGAGCAACAAAATCTGCTCGCACATCAGACCCGCGAGATCAATCTGCTCAAGACTGATGCAACCTATCTGGAAACGGTTGCGCGCGATCGTCTCGATCTGATGAAAGGGGGCGAAACAATTTTCCGTCTCGAGTCCCCGCGCGCCGCGAAACCAAAACCTGGCAACTCGCACAGATAAGGGTCACGCCCTTTGCGATTCGCGGGGAATTGAATTATTTTTTGCGCATGCCAACTGAAGTCTCCATCCCCGATGCCGAGGATTTGAAATCGCGTGCCGGCGAATTGCGGAGGTTTCTTTGACGTCGAAAAGCTCCAAAAAGATCTAGCTGCAATCGAAGGGCGCATGGCCGCGTCCGATTTCTGGTCAAATCGCGAGCGCGCCCAGACGGATGTCGAGGAAGTTTCGCGGCTGCGTTCGCTGATCAATCCATTTCAAGAATTGGAACGCGAGATCGAGGATTTCAACGCATTGCATGAATTGGCTGCGGAAGAGAGCGATCCCACGGCTCGCGCACATGCAGAAAACGAAGTCGCGACGGAACATGATCGCCTGGTTCATAAGCTGGATGAATTCGAGTTGCGCCAGTTTCTTTCAGGCGAAAACGATCGTGCGAATGCATTTCTCACGATTCACTCTGGCGCGGGCGGCACCGAATCGTGTGATTGGGCCGATATGTTGCTGCGGATGTACCAGCGCTGGATCGAGCGAAGCGGTTTCAAAACTCAGACCGTGGACATTCAACAGGGCGAAGAAGTAGGCATCAAATCCGTAACTCTGCTCGTGACTGGCGAGTATGCCTACGGACATCTCCAGACCGAGCGCGGCGTGCACCGCCTGGTGCGTATTTCACCGTTCGATGCAAACAAGCGGCGCCACACTTCATTCGCGAGCGTCGATGTTGTTCCTGAAATTGCTGATAGCGCGCCGATAGAAATTAATCCTGCCGATCTGGAGATCGACACGTTTCGCAGCGGCGGCAAAGGCGGGCAGAACGTTAACAAGGTGGAAACTGCCGTGCGGATCTTGCATAAGCCGAGCGGAATCGTAGTAGCCTGTCAGGCTGAGCGCAGCCAGGGGCGCAATCGTGAACTGGCGATAAAAATGTTGAAAGCCAAGCTTTACGAAATAGAGCAGGATAAAAAGCGCGCGGAAATCGATCGGCAATATGGAGAAAAAGGCGATATCGCGTGGGGCAGCCAAATTCGCTCCTACGTTTTTCAACCGTATCAAATGGTGAAAGATCACCGAACCGGCGCGGAAACGAGCAATGTGCAAGCCGTGATGGATGGCGACATCGATATGTTCATTCAGGCGAAATTGCGCGGGGAGAAGGCGGCCAAGAGTGACAAAGGCGAAAACGAAATTTAACGACGAAGAAATGTTCGCCTTGGTTTGAGATTTTAGTCTAATTCTCGTTAGGTCTATGACGGGCTCGCATGAACGATTCCTGGGAGCGCGAGTTCTTGTCACGTTCGCCTTCGCTGTTATCGCACAGATGGTAATCACGCTAGTGACCATACTGTTCGGTTGGTCGGCTATTTTGGTGGGTTTTCCGCTCTTCTTCGCTTACATGTTTTTCTTTGGTCGTGCCTTTCTGCACGCGCTTCGACGCACGGCTGTGCTGAGAAACACGACATTGCGATTCGCTACGCCGATATTGTGCAGCATTTCTCTCTTATTCTGTTCGTTTTCTCTAGGCGCTTATATTGGAGCTACGCTCAATAGCACCGTTTTTCACATGCCAGTGGAGGATTTCGACCGATAGAGTTAACTAAGCGCCAGAGCTAATTGCGCGGCGCTTTCAGTCTTTTGTCATTCCGAGCGCAGTCGAGGAATCTCTGGCTATTTCTAATCAATCTGCGGTCTGAAATCAGCCAGAGATGTCTCGACTTCGCTCGACATGACAAGCTAAC
This sequence comes from Candidatus Udaeobacter sp., assembly GCA_035938475.1. Taxonomy (GTDB): domain Bacteria; phylum Verrucomicrobiota; class Verrucomicrobiia; order Chthoniobacterales; family UBA10450; genus Udaeobacter. The sequence continues at coordinate 14,124 of DASZGW010000111.1, read as the reverse complement.
AGGAGGTTTGGAGCCTTAAGCGGAATCGCAAATCGAACTCGCCGCCGTTGTGTTTCCGGCAACAGGCAAGACAAGCTACCGCGCGACGCAAGCGCCGGACTCGAGGAAACTCCTGACGGCAATTCGGACAGTGATAGACGAACCGCGCTGCGTAAGTTCGCGCAGGAAACGGCAGATTGTGACAGCGCTTCTCGTCGGCGATTCCCAAGTCGACACAGGCCTGCCGCCACTCGTTACCGTGTGGCAGAATCCGGCGTCGCGCCGCACGAAACTGGGCAAGAATGTGCGCCAGTTCATGGCGAAAAGTTCGATCGATCTCAGTCGGATGCTCAAATAATCGTGGATTTAGGGAAATGAGTTTCTTTCGATAATCAGCGCGTCCGGCGGCTGTTTTGAGATGCGAATTCCATTCGACGCGAAGTTCGCCCGCAATTCGCGCTGCGCCGAGTGAATGCAACAATTCGCGCGCGGTTTCTTCAAGATTGAGATTTCGCTCGACGTAGTTGTAGCCGGGGTCGGTGACCCCGGTCTCTAGAGACGCACCGAGACGGCCGGGATCAGCGATCCCGGCTACAGATGTGCTACGAAATACCAATTCGAGTTGCCTAAGCAGCGGCATACGCGCTCTTTCGCGTGTTCAGGCGATCAACAATTTTTCGCACCGCATCTCCAGCCATCTTGATTTCGTCGGCGGTAGTCCATTTACCGAGCGAGAATCGAACTGCGGAACGCGCGCGCTCCATCGGCAGACCCATGGCGAGCAAAACGTGCGACGCGACGACTGATCCCACCATGCAGGCCGAGCCACTGGAGGCGCAGACGCCTTCCAAATCCAGCGCGATGAGCAGCATCTCGGAATCGATTCCCAGCAGGCTCACGTTTAGTGTGTTTGCCAGCCGCGACGCGTTTGCGGCGTTCTGTTTCGCATCGGGTACGTGTTGCGCAATTCGAGTCCAAAATTCGTCGCGTAATTGTGCCTCGCGCTGCTGTTCTGTCTCACGATCGCGCAATGTCCATTCTGCGGCCGCTGCCATTCCCGCAATTGCAGCAACGTTTTCCGTCCCGGGTCGTCGTTCGTTCTCGTGAGCGCCACCGAACATGATCGGCTGGATCGAGAGACCACTGCGCAGGAAAAGGAATCCAACACCTTTTGGGCCGTAGAATTTGTGCGCTGCGAAACTGGCGGCATCGACCAGGGATAAGTGGGTGTCGATCTTGCCGAACGATTGCACCATGTCGCTGTGCAGCAGGACACCGCGCTCGCGACATATTCTCGAAATTTCGCGCATCGGCTGAATTACACCTGTCTCGTTGTTGGCGGTCATGATCGAAACGAGTCTGGTCTCAGGCCGAATCGCACCGGCAAGTTGATCAACGTCGACGATTCCATCACGGGAAACATTCAGCCACGTCACTTCAAAGCCTTCGCGCTTTTCCAAATATTCCAGCGCATTCAGGACGGCGTGATGCTCCGCTTTGTTCGAGATGATGTGACCGCCGGTCGAAGATGGACAACGGGCCAGACCAAATACAGCCAGATTGCATGACTCCGTTCCACCACCTGTGAAAATCAGTTCGTGCGGTTTTACGTCCAGCAGCCCGGCCAGCTTGTCGCGTGCGTTATCAACGGCTGCGCGCGCCTCGCGACCAGCTGTGTGCACGCTTGATGGATTTCCAAAGAGCCGGTCGAGATACGGCAGCATCGCCTCGCGCGCCTCGTCGCACAGCGGCGTGGTTGCGTTGTAGTCCAGATAATTCATTTAGTCTTCCTCTTAATCCTACTCTTGCTGTAATCGTGGATTCTCGCCCCTCATTCGCGAAATTCATCGCGTGTTGTAACCGGTTTGTGTTTTCGTTTCGGCACGATGCGCAATTGTTTCTCTTCGTAGTACACGAGTGAATCCGGGGGCACACTTTGGACCAGAAAAACGTTGCCACCAATTGTCGATCTGGCACCGATCACGGTTTCACCGCCGAGAATCGTTGATCCCGGGTAAATCGTCACGTCATCTTCGACGGTTGGATGGCGTTTTCCGCCTTTTTTGATTTTGCCGTGCTCGTCTTTCTGAAAGCTGCGCGCGCCCAGCGTGACGGCATGATAAAGTTTCACACGCGAACCAATCTCAGTGCTCTCACCGATTACCACACCGGTGCCGTGATCGATAAAAAAATGCGAGCCGATTTCCGCCCCGGGATGAATGTCGATCCCGGTGCGGCTATGCGCCCATTCGGTCATGATGCGCGGAATCAGCGGCACCTTGCCGTAAAGCAGGTGTGCCATTCGATGAATGGCGATGGCCTCGAGCGAGGGATAAGCGAGTATGATCTCTTCATAACTTCTCGCAGCTGGGTCGCCCTCATATGCGGCATCGATGTCTGTCCAAAGAAGTCGGCGCACAGAGGGCAGGTCCCTTAGAAATGCGGTCAACACCTCTTCCGCTTTTGCTTCTGTTGCTTCGTCCGGCGGGATTTTGCCGAGACTTCTGCAAATTTCTTTTTTCAATCGTGCGTGTAAATTTCTTATGCGAGTTCGAGTGGTGTCGGCGAGATCTTCCGAGCTCACGAGCGCTTCGCTGCGAAAGCCGGGAAACATCAGGCTCATCAATTCAGCACAGGCGGCCTCGATAGCGAGACGGGACGGAAGGGTAGCGGCTGCAGCGAGATAGTTGATGCCGCCTGTTTCCCCGTACGTCCGAAGTAGTTCGTCAACCGCGTCGCGGTTCGGTGAGTCCATCGTAGAAAATATGCGCCTCCTTATGAGTAAAAAAAGCGAAACTATGGAGTCATTGCAGGAAAGTTCGGCCGGAGCGGAGCGAAGGGATCGCTCTCGTGCACCGGATTGAGCGTTACAGTAACTTCAAAGCCACCACATGAGCGCGAGGCTGAGAGATTACGATTACGATTTGCCAGGGGAGTTGATCGCACAGCGGCCGCCCGAGCATCGTGACGACTCGCGAATGATGGTGTTGCATCGTGATACGCAGACGATCGAGCATCGACAGTTCCGCGAATTGAAAACATTTTTGCAGCAGGGTGATCTTCTTGTTTTGAACGATACCCAAGTGTTGCCCGCCCGGCGATGCTCCAACAATGGCGCAATTGAGTTTTTGTTTCTAGAACGGCTTGGCCCCAGGCGATGGAAATGTCTGGTCAATCCGGGCCGCAAAATGCGCGTGGCCGCGACAGCAGAAATCGGCAATGTCATTTTGCGCGTCGAGGGAATCACGTCCGATGGCGAACGCATCGTGGTGTTAAGCGAAGATATCGATCTTTATTCTGGCGGATCGATGCCGTTGCCTCCTTACATCCGACGCGAATCAAACACCGACGATGCAACGCGTTACCAAACTGTTTTTGCGCATACGCCCGGTGCACTGGCAGCGCCAACTGCAGGTCTTCACTTTACTGCAGAGATGTTAAGCGAGATTCCGCACATATTCGTGACCCTGCACGTGGGGACTGGGACATTCCTGCCTGTGCGCTCAGAGAACATTGCTGAGCATCGCATGCATGCCGAGCGTTTTTCCATTTCGGATTCTGCTGCCGACCGAATCAATGAGGCTGAGCGAATCGCGGCCGTGGGTACGACCGTGGTGCGAGTATTGCAGGCGGCCATGCGCAAAGATGGAAAGCTGAACGCACAGGAAGGTATCACAGATATTTTCATTTATCCGCCATATCGGTTTTACGCCGTTGATGTTCTGCTAACTAATTTCCATTTGCCGCATTCGACTTTGCTTATGCTGGTAAGCGCATTTGCTGGCCGCGAGTTCTTACTCCGCGCGTATCAGGAGGCGATTCGCGAACGTTACCGTTTTTTCAGCTACGGCGATTGCATGCTAATCCTGTAGCTCTCCCTCTTCCGCTTCCTTTGGGTCTTCTTCAACCGACACAAGAGAATCAGAAGCAGAGGAAGAGGAGATTGCGGGGTCGCAGATTGTGCTATTATCCGCTCCAAATGCCCGAGCAACCCAGAGGCGAATTGGTTATTCAGACGATTGCGATGCCTAAGGACACCAATCCGAATGGCGATATTTTCGGCGGATGGTTGACCTCACAAATGGACTTGGGCAGCGGAATTCTTGCGGCGAAAACGGCGAAAGCGCGCGTTGTTACCGTTGCGATGGAGGGGATGTCGTTTCTCCAGCCGGTACGGGTAGGGGACACAGTTAGATGTTATGCGCGAGTAGAAAGGATCGGACGAACGTCGATGACCATTCCGGTAGAGGTATGGGTAACACGTTACATGACTGGCGAGGAGCTTCGCGTCACGCACGGCGTCTTCACGCTTGTTGCTGTCGATGAGTCCGGGAAACCGATTCCGGTGAAACGCGACGGTTAGTTGCAGCATTCCGAATCACTCCAATTAATGGCGTCCTTCGCTTATCTCTTTGAGCGGTTTCCCTCTTTCGGACAAACATTTTGTTATCGCGAGGTTGCAGAGATTTATCGACAAGGTGTTGCAGCCCCGATTTTCTCAATCCGGAATCCAAAAGACGAGCCAGCTCAGGATTGGGACGCGCGCATCGTGCAGCGTGTGCATTATCTGCCCGAGGAAAAGGAGCTACTAGACGACGTCCGGAGGGCTTCGAAAAAAGGAAAACTCGCTCCAGAAATTGTCGCTGCGCTCGATGAATGGGGCCGGCGCAGCGATTTTCTTCGCCTTTATCAGGCTGTTTGTGTTGGGCTGCGCCTGCAAGAGGCGGGGATCATCCATGTTCATGCGCACTTCGCTGGGATGGCAGCGCGCACAGCTTTTTGGATCGCCAAATTTTTTCCAATCACTTTTAGCTTCACCGCACACGCCAATGACATTTTTGCGCCAAGTAAGTTTGAGATCGGTTTGGACAAACTTGTTGGGGCAGCGCGCGTAGTAGTTACTGAAACGGATTACGCGGAGAAATTCCTACGGGAGCGTTTTCCAGAATGCGCCGATCGAATCCACCGCGTTTACAATGGCTTGAACCTTGCCGAATTCGGACGCGCGACTTTTTCCTCCGATCAGCCGTCGATCGTCGCCATTGGTCGTTTGATCGTCAAAAAAGGCTTTGCCAATTTGATTCGCGCCTGCGCACTGCTGGTTGAACGCGGAAGATCGTTTCAGTGCGACATCTTCGGCGAGGGTCCGCTCGAGAATCAGTTACGTGCGCAGATCGAGGAGTTGGCTTTGCAAGAGCGTATTCAACTGCCTGGCCCGAAACCGCAACATGAACTAAGGGCACATCTCGCCAACGCGTGTGTTTTTGTACTGCCGAGCGTACCCGAGCCTGACGGTGGCATGGATAATTTGCCTACAGTTATCATGGAAGCGATGGCAACCGGACTGCCGGTCGTTTCAACCAGCATCGGCGGGATTCCAGAGATGGTGATTGATAATCAGACAGGTTTTCTGGTGCAACCGGAGGATACAGTGGCGCTCGCTGGAGCGATTGAAAAGGTGACTAACGACCGGTCACTAGGACGAAACCTTGGGCAGACCGGTTACGAGCGCTCGCAAGAGCTCTTTTCGATTGAGAAGAACGTGCGCGAGTTGTGTGCGCTGCTTTCTGGCAGCTAACAGCTCCCGCTACAGCAAATCGCGGACGCGATTGACTGCGTGCAGGTAAACGTGGTGGGGTCCGCCGCGCATCAGTTCTTCGCTCATCAGACTCACTAGATCATTCTTTCCTGCGGGCATCAATTGAGGCGTGCGTTTTTCGCCTGGCTTTCCGCGTGAGACTTCCAAAAGGTCTTCGCACTCGGCGCGAGCCACCAGAAATTCCATCTCGGGCGTTGCCACGGCGACTTCGCCAATCGGTTCGCCAGCCCGTTCACGCAACTCGACGTCGATTTTTTGGCCATCGGAACTAACGAATGAAAACTTATTCCCCGCTTCTGTTTTCTCACCGCGCCAGTTTAGTTGCGCCGCGAGCCAGCCGGCAAAAAGGACCGCCGTCGATCGGAATCCAGCCGCGAAATCGATTCGCACACTGTTAATCTTGGCAAAATGATGATGCGAGGCGGGATGATCGAAGAATTGCGCGAGCGCGAAACGGACGTTGTCCAGGCGCGTCCAATTCAGGTCGCAAAGCACGATCCGCTGATTGGCTTCCTGCTCCGCGGATTCTAACAGGCGCATTTGGCCGCGAAGATCTTCCCAGTCCCGACTGTCATAAATGACTCGATCGACCCACGTCCAAAGTTGCGGGTCCATCGGTTCACGGAATTCCTGTTGCCACCAAAGGTAAAATGGCAGGTCGGAATCCAGATGCGAAAAAACTATGCTTGGCAGCAAGGTGGTACAGCTGCCTTTGAGCAGAAATGAAATTTGTTCTGAGCAAACCTGCTTGCTCCCGACTCCGCTAACGTGACAGTGTGCGCTGATCCAGGCTTCCACACGGTTTTCTCTTGCCTTGCAATCGGCTTCGATGACGATTGCGCGACAGGCGTGGTTCTCAGTAATGTTTGCCATCAACTGCGTGTTCTTGCTCAGCGAACCGGCGTCCTCGCTGTAAACAGCAAGATTGATGAGTGAGGCGCGTGACGCTGCGCCTTCACTTTCCTGCCAAAGTTTTTTGATCTCCTGGTCGATGTTACTCACCTCGACCGGGAGGCCTAAGGAGTACGTTTCAGCGGTGGCAGGCATCGTTAGAGTCGTCTCCAGGCTCGGCCGTCACGGGCGAGCAAATCATCCGCGGCTTCCGGTCCCCAGGAGCCGGCGGGATAAAAAAACAACTCGGGCGCATCCTTGTTCGCGTGCCACGCCTCTTCGATGGGATCGATGAAAGCCCATGCTTCCTCAACTTCATCGCGGCGTGCAAAGAGCGTGGCATCGCCGCTCATCGCATCCAGCAGCAAACGTTCGTACGCCTCAGGACTCGCTTTCCCAAAAGAGGTTCCGTAATGAAAATCCATTTTTACCGGCTCAATGCGAAAGCTCGTCCCGGGTACCTTGGCATGGATGCGCAGCGAAATTCCCTCATCCGGTTGAATCCGAATCACCAAGACATTCAGGTCATGCAAATCTTTGTTAAAGAGGACCGCCGGCGCTTTTTTGAAATGAATCGATATGTCCGTTGCCGATTTCGGGAGCCGTTTCCCGACGCGCATGTAAATCGGCACCTCCGCCCAGCGCCAGGTGTCGATGTAAAGCCGCAACGCTACGAACGTCTCTGTTTGTGAATTCGGGTTGACGTTTTTCTCCTCCCGATAACCTACGACCGGCTCACCGTTAATGGCGCCTTTGGCGTATTGACCGCGTACAACGTCGGCGGCGATTTCATTGCGCGGCCATCGACGCAGCGATCGCACTACCTTGACTTTTTCATCGCGAATACTGTCGGCGCTCAGGTCGGTGGGCGGTTCCATTGCCGTCAAGCAAAGGAGCTGAAGGAGATGATTTTGCACCATGTCGCGGAGGGCGCCCGCGGTTTCGTAGTAACCCGCACGACCTTCCACGCCGAGCGTTTCTGCCGCCGTGATTTGCACATGGTCGATGTAGTGCGTGTTCCAGAGCGGCGCGAAGATCGCGTTGGCAAAGCGCAGCACAAGGATGTTCTGCGCCGTTTCTTTCCCCAGAAAATGATCGATCCGGTATGTCTGTTCTTCGGTAAAAGAATTGCGGACGGCGCGATTGAGTTCGCGGGCTGACGCCAGATCAGAACCGAAAGGTTTTTCGATGATGACCCGAGCCCAGCTCCCTTTGCACGTCTGGTTCAAGCCGGCGGCTTTCAGATTCTCGAGAATCGGCTCGAACTGCTCGGGAGAGGCCGCAAAATAAAAAAGCCGGTTGCCGCGGGTGCCGTGGTTCTTATCGATTTCCTCGAGGCGCTTGGCCAACGCCTTGTAACCAGATTCCTCCCCGAACTCGCTCTGGTGATAAAAGATCGATTGCGCAAAGTTCTTCCAGATTTCGTCGCGCACTGCCTGTCGCGAAAACTTGCGCGTCGCTTCTTCAAGATCGCGCCGGAATTCGTCGTCGGTTTTTGGCCGGCGAGCGAAGCCGACAATCGTCACGGCCGGCGGAAGCTCGCCATCGGCGGCCAGATTGTACAATGCGGGGACAAGTTTGCGATGGGTGAGATCGCCCGTAGCGCCGAAGATGACAATCGCGCATGGCTGCGGCACGGCGCGCGGAGACAAGCCTTCACGCAATGGATTTGGTTCCGGTTGATCAGCGGCTCGATTCATGGACAACCCAAGCTACGCAGATTTTCGCCACTTAGGTAGAGCGAAAATTTTGCACCACAACGCCATCGTCATCCTGAGCGGAGCAAAGCGGAGTCGAAGGATCCCGTGGTGCCATCATCAGTAATGCAACGGGATTCCTCGGCTTCGCTCGGAATGACTCGCCGTCAGATCGGCAGCGGAAATCTTCTGGTTAAGTCGAGGACTTTTCGATGCACCTTTTCCAGCGCGTCGGCGTCGGTTCGATTGGAGAGCGCTTCGCCGACGAGATCTGCGATCTCCAACATTTCCTCTTCTTTCATGCCGCGCGTCGTGACAGCCGGCGTCCCGATGCGAATGCCACCCGGCTTGAAGATTGGGTAGGTATCGAATGGGATGCCGTTTTTGTTCACTGTGATGCCGGCTCGGTCGAGAACTTCCTGTGCTTCTTTGCCGTTAATTTCCTTCGGGCGAAGATCGACGAGCATCAAATGATTATCGGTACCGCCGGAGACGATGCGATAACCATGTTTGGCTAACCCGGCGGCAAGCGCTTTGGCATTCAGGACAACCTGACGTTGATATTCGCGGAACTGCGGCTGGAGCGCTTCATGAAAGCAAACGGCTTTTGCTGCGATCACGTGCATGAGCGGGCCGCCCTGCACGCCGGGGAAAACGGTCGCATCGATCTGTTTGGCGAATTTCTCTTCGCACATGACGATGCCGCCACGCGGCCCACGCAGACTCTTATGCGTGGTGGTCGTGACAAATTGTGCGTGTGGGATCGGACTGGGATGCTGACCGCCTGCTACAAGACCCGCGATATGCGCCATGTCGATGAACAACACTGCGCCAACCGAATCCGCGATTTGGCGCAGTCGTGGAAAATCGATGATACGCGGATAAGCTGACGCGCCGGCGGTAATCATTGCCGGGCGAGCCTCTTCAGCTTGCTTTTGCAACGCATCGTAATCGATTTGCTCGGTCTTCTCGCTAACGCCGTACTGCGAGACGGCGTAAAATTTGCCAGAGAAATTCGCGGGATGCCCGTGCGTCAGGTGCCCGCCGTGCGCCAGATTCATAGCCAGAATCTTGTCACCCGGTTTGAGTATCGCGAAGTAGACCGCCATGTTCGCTTGGGCGCCGCTGTGCGGCTGCACATTCACGTGTTCGCAGCCGAACAATCGTTTTGCGCGATCAATGGCCAGCTGCTCGGCAATATCGACATTTTCACAGCCGCCGTACCAGCGCTTTCTCGGGTAGCCCTCGGCATATTTGTTCGTCAGCACACTGCCCTGGGCCTCCATGACTGCCCGACTCGTGAAATTCTCGGACGCAATTAATTCGATGTTTTCGCGCTGGCGCTTTTCCTCGGCCATGATGGCATCGAAGATTTCAGGATCGACTCTGCGCAAAGCGTCGCCGTAACGGGGCTGAGGTTTCGAACCGGTCGATCCAGTCTCGATGCGTTGAGGAAGGTGATCCATCGGATAAGACGATAGCTCGCGTGCGCGCGTCGCACCAGGCCGTACCAGTTCACCCTGTTCGACGAACGCGAGGACGCTTGGCAGCGTGTTGTTGATTATGCTAGCGCAATGTTCGTACACTTCGCGGCCAAGCCCGATCGGGTCCGGCACATCGCGCCACACCGTGGTTCCAGGCTCTTCAAATTCGCGAAGCAAAAACGATTTTTCAGCGCCGTGAGGAAACAATGTTTGAATTGTTTCCAAGTGCGCGCCAGTCATGGCAAAAATATGTGTCGCTCGATCGACCAGCGCCGCGGTAAGCGGCTGACTGCGCAAATTGCTAATATCGACACCTGCTTCTGCGCAGACTTCGACCGCGTAAAGACTAGGCGGCTGGCCGCGTATTGCGTGCACTCCGGCCGAAACAACTTCGATGTCCTTTCGGTTCCCAAGCATGCGGCGAAAAAGCCCTTCCGCGATCGGGCTGCGGCAGATATTACCTGTACAGACAAAGAGGACGCTTTTCACAATTCGGAAAGCGCGAGCGAGCGCAATCCCAACCTAAAGTCGAACCGGTCCAAGTCAATTTGAGCCGTACACGCGATGACGGCAGCCGTCATGTGCGCGACCCCGAAAGCCTTCGGGGTCGTTCATGGTCGTTCTATCCGCGAGGCAATTGCAATCTGAACTTGTGCCAGATGTACAAAACGAGAATCGCTCCAATGATGGATACAATTAATCCCCCGAGATGAAATTTGCCCCCAGCACTGGGCGGATAAAACAGGTGGGTCACCGCGCCGCCGATTATCGAGCCGACAATACCGAGCACGACGGTCCACGTGATGGACAGATGCATATGCATGAGCGCCTTGGCGACGCAACCCACGAGGAAGCCGACGAAGAGATACCAAATGAGGTGAAGCATATGTTCGTTGTAACTTCTACGATCTGGAAATTCAACCCGTAGCGATAGCAAAATTACCGATCGGAAGCGATGTAAAAGAAATGACGAATGATAAATACCGAATCACAAAGGAAGCCCGACTGACAAATGACTAACCAGCAAAAGCGCGCTTTGGTTTTTTTGCCATTCGTATTTCGTCGTTCCCGTCATAATTGACGCTTCTCGCATACGCGTTTTCTCGCTATTATCTGACGGCGGATGACCATCGACACCCTGCGCCATGTGCCGTTGTTCGAATCGCTGGACGACGAGGCGGCTAAAGAACTATGCAAGTTGATCGAGACGCTCGATTGCCCGGAGCGTCAGGTTTTGTTCCGCGCTGGCGATGTTGGTGACGCTATGTATCTGATCGAGCGCGGTAAAGTGCGGATCTCGGTGCGGGCCACTGATGGACACGACGTCACGTTAACGGAATTGGGCGGCGGCGATTTTTTTGGCGAAATGGCGCTGCTCGATGGTCAACCACGGTCGGCGAGTGCGACCGTTGCCGAAAACGCGCGGCTGGCTGTGCTCTCCCGGGAGCATTTCCTTTCGTTTATGCGCAGCAATCCCAACGTCGCATTGGAAATGCTCACCGCGCTTGCAAACCGATTGCGGCACACCGATGAGCTGTTGCGGCATAGCGCCATACGCAATGTCAATGTGGAGGATGCGGCGCGGCTTACGTTCGCAGATCGCGCCTCGGACATTATCGCGGAGTTTGGCGGCAGTTGGAAATTCATCATTGCTGCGGTGCTCTTTTTCAACGTCTGGGTACTGATAAACACATTCCTGCTGACCAATAACGGCTTTGATCCATACCCCTACCTGCTGTTGAGTACTGCGATCAACATGCTTGCCGTGCTGCAAGCGCCGATTATTTTGATGTCGCAAAACCGGCAGTCTCACAAAGACCGGCTTCGCGCCGAAATCGACTATCAGATTAATCTAAGAAACGAACTCGCATTGAATGAAATTATCGAACGCTTGAAAACGCTCGAGCGCGACTGTCTGAAGCTGGCATCGGAAAAACAACGCGAATAACGAAGCAGTGAGCTAATGGATTACAAGTTCCACGCTTCCAAAAGCGGGTCGATGGCGTGATGAAGCTGTGTGACAGATGATTGCTCTATCGGTTGACCTGATTATGATTGAATCCTCCCTATGAAACAGCTCACGTTTTTTGTTCTTCTCGTATCAGCGCTCTTTCTTTTTCTGTTTGGCTGTAGTTCAGGTCCGAGTCCCGAGCAGCAGACACGCGAGGCGGACGAGCAGAGGGACGCACAACGCCAACAGGCAGAATTTCGCAAGGGCCTTCCTCCGGTAGCCAATCCCGGGCAAGGTCAGTGACGAAATCGGAATGACGAATCAATGACAAAGTCCAAAGGACGAACGGCCGCCTGTGCGTTGCTTCGGCTTCCCTGATTCCTTCGTCGTTAGACATTAGTCATTCGTCATTGAAAGTGACAAAATGCTCTCACGCTGGAAGCGGACACGGTACCGCCTGGAATGGCTTGGACTCTCGCTTGCGACAAAGCTAATCCCGTTGTTTTCGCGAAGGGCCTGCTACCGCCTTGCCCAGATAGCCGGAGCCTTGCTTAGCTTTGTAGATCGGCGTCGATACCATGTTGCGCTGAGCAACCTCGAGGTCGCGCTTGGCAATCAATTGTCTGCCCGTGAGCGACGCAAGATTGCTCGCGCATCATTTCAGCATTTCGCGCGGACCATGGTTGATTTGCTTTGGAGCCCGCGCCTGACGCCCCTGAATTTCCTGTGGTATATCGAATTGAAGAACTTCGAAGAAACCATGCGTGATACCGGGCCCGAGCGCAGCATGATTATTGCCTGCTATCACTACAGTAACTTCGAATGGCTCAGTTTGGCCTGCGGTTTCCTGGAACTCAAAGGCACAATCATTTCACAGGAATTTAAGAACTCGTCGCTCGATCCAATTTTCAAAAAGCTGCGCGAGCAATCCGGGCATGAGCTCATTCCGCGCGAGCGTGGGATCATCCGGCTTTACAAGGTGCTGCGACGAAAAGGGCGCACTGCGTTGCTGGTCGATCTTACGGTGCCACCCAGCCATGGAGCGGTGGCCATTGATTGTTTCGGATTAAAGACAAGCGTGACTTCCGCACATGTCTGGTTAAACGAGCGCACCGGCGTCCCGATAATTCCCGCACATTGCGAACCGCTGCCGAATGGGCGTTACAGGCTTATCTTCCATCCAAAGATCAACGCCACTGGTGGTATGTCCCATCAGGAGATCGCGCAGGCATGTTGGAATTCGTTTGAACCGTATGTGCGAAAGAACCCAGCGCCCTGGCTCTGGATGTACAAACATTGGCGCTATCTTCCTGCAAACGCAGACCAGCCTTATCCGTTCTATGCAAATTTCTATCGGCCATTCGAGGACATGCTTGAGCCCGAAACGGCCGGAAGTGTTACAGAAGGCAACGAAGGAGACGAAGATTGAATCAGGTTGATACAGACCTCTTCCTTCTTTTTACTTCCATTAATCTGTTTGTTCTCAGGTATAGCCGCCTCTCTGTTCTTGGCATGCCTTAGCAGCGCGAACGCGGGTTGAGGCGTTCCAGCGCTGTAGTCGTTAGTAGGACGGAGACACCCGTCACGGCGGGCATTCTCTGCCGTGGCTATCACATCGCCTGCTTAGGGATTGTTTGTAGGTAGCCCGCCGGTTCCGTTGTTTCTACCTTCGCGCTTACTTTTTGAATGAAGGCCGGAGTCTGGACTCATTGCACATGTAGACAAACTAAACCCCAACCTGATCATCCGTGATCGGGAAGGTAAGCCGCAGACCGTCCGGTACGAGCAGGTCAACGCGATGTTACTCGACGAGTTCCTTAAAGAGCATCGTAAGGTACAGGAACAACAACAACAAATCGACTCTGTTCAGGAGGAGCTAAGAGAGCAACAACGGCGGCTGGAAACTGCAGCTCGGTTTTGCGGCGTCCGCGACTACAGCTTGATTCACCCGCGTTCGCGGATTAAGCGTGTTCGCGTCATGTCTCGTACATCGGCATCCTCGACTAGTGAATTGTTGCGGGCTCACTGCGCCGCAATTGCAAAGGAGGAGGCTGTACTGCGTGAGGGCGGTGGCAAGGCTGGCCACGAACGCCAGCTAAAGATGAACAGGCTCCCCGTGCGCGAACGACTCGGGCGCTTACTCGACAAAGAGTCGCCATTCTTCGAGATCGGCCTCTGGGCTGCTTACAAAATGTACGAACAATGGGGGAAGATTCCGGCGGCTGGAGTAGTCGCTGGCATAGGCAACGTCGAGGGCGTTCCGTGCATGATTATCGCTAATGACGCCACCGTAAAAGCGGGCGCTTTCTTTCCGCAGACGACCAAGAAAGTGATTCGCGCGCAGCGCATAGCCTTTGAATGTTCGCTTCCCATTATTTACCTCGTCGATTCCGCGGGCGTGTTTCTTCCGATGCAGGATGAAATTTTTCCAGACGAGGACGACTTCGGTCGCATCTTTCGCAATAACTCCGTTATTTCAGCAGCTGGGATTCCTCAGTTCGCAGCAATCATGGGTAACTGTGT
>DASZGW010000110.1:0-8541 GCA_035938475.1 Candidatus Udaeobacter sp. | reverse complement strand
GGTTCAGACCTTAGTACGAGAGGACCGGGTCTGACGAACCGCTGGTGTTCCAGTTGTCGTGTCAACGGCAGTGCTGGGTAGCTATGTTCGGAAAGGATAAGCGCTGAAAGCATCTAAGCGCCAAGCCTATCCCAAGATGAGATCTCCCTGAAGGGTCGTGGCAGACCACCACGTTGATAGGCTTCGGGTGTAAGCACAGTAATGTGTTCAGCTCAGGAGTACTAATAACCCGTTCGGCTTGATCATTTACTTTTCTGTTAATCCTTCGCCATGCGACAAGCACGGCGAAGGCCCACAGAGAAGAACAAATGATCTCAAAACAAAACGAAGCTCGGTTGTGCCGTCGGCTGTTCTCAGCCGAAATGAACTCCTGTATGTAGATGTCAACGGATCGGCAGTAGCTGATTGTTGATTGTTCTTTTTGAAATTTGGCAGGGGCGATTGACCTCAATCGCCTGAATTGTCCCTAGAGATTCGGCCTCGCGCTTGCTCGCTGCGGAGCAGCGAATTGCCAGTGCGGTTCCGCACTCTGGTGACCCTAGCGCGGTGGCCCCACCCGTTCCCATTCCGAACACGGAAGTGAAACGCTGCAGCCCCGATGGTAGTACGGCGATAGGCCGTGCGAGAGTAGGACGTCGCCAGAACCCAGCACTTTGCTAGCCAAAGTGCTGGGCTTTTTAGTTCATATCGCTTCCATGCGAGCCTGGTGAAACGCCGAGGCTGCAATTCCGTGAGTTCAAGCCAGAATCCCACGGAGACTTGTCTTGTCGAGCGCACTTACAGGTATTGTTGCAATGCGTCCTCGTAACGACACTTGTGTTAGTCCCGCTGACGTGTCCAGCCCAGCTGCCCGGAGTGTCTCTGCTGACACAACTAGTGCTACGCCCAGTTCCCTGGTCATCCTTTCCAACCGCGCAGCGGTGTTCACTGAATCGCCTACCGCCGAGATAATCGGCGTCTTAGGCGGCCCCATTCGGCCAACGATCGCCTGGCCGGTGTGAATGCCGATGCCGATTTCAAGCGGCGTCTCCAGTTCCCCGACAAGCCGTTCATTCAAGCTATCGAGCCTCTCGAACATAGAGAGCGCACAGCGCAATGCAGCTTTCGCGCCCGCTCCTTTTTTTCCATCCAATCCGAACAGGGCCATCAAACCGTCCCCTGTAAAGTTCGAATAATATCCCCCTGAGTCTTCTACTGCCTCGGCTAACGCAGCGAACAGAGAGTTTAACAAAAAAACGACGTCATATGGCAATCGTGTTTCGGCCAGTGAAGTCGAACCGCGAATATCAACGAACAAAATGGTAACCTCTCGTTCCTCGCCGAAATCCTCGCCGGCAGCATGATGTGTCGTCGTGACCAGACTCGGATGCAAAAGAGGCTGCACAGCCACATCAACGTCCGGTCGCAGTTGGCATGCCAAACGCACGTCGCTTGGTGCGCCAATGCGCCGGAGAGCCGCGGCTTCGAGTTCTTCTGGATCAGGTAATTCTCCGGCGGCGCCGGCAATAAGGACACGGCAAGTTGTACATCGTGCGCGACCTCCGCAGACGGACATGTGGGCACGGCGCGCCATCCTGCTGACTTCGAGCACTGACATGCCGATAGGCGCTTCAATTACACCATCATCCGGGTAGCTGACTTTGAAGCGGGCGTGACGTTCTCGCAAGTTGCGGATCTGGGCGATAACAAAAACAAGCCCGATGACACCGAACCACGATGGTCCTACCCAATCCTTCAGTGTGGCACGTAACTTGGCTCGATTCGGATCGGCCGGCACTCCGCGTGCTTTGATCTCGCGCATCCATTGGGGATCATTTCGTGCGCGAGTTGTCATTGTCATCCCAACTTCTGCGAATCCCAGCAGCGCCGCCGTGGGCACCAGCACCAGCGCGATGAGAATGGCTGGAAAAGCGCGGCGATACCAAGCGTGAAGCCGCCACCAGAAATGCAAACCGACGGCAAAATGTCCCCAAACCAATAATACGAGCGCAATTTGTTGAAAACGTGTCCAAGGATCGACCCAGAGATTGGCAATCTCGTACGTGTAATCAATGTCGATCCCTGTAAGGATGCGCGTGCCCCGCGTGTTTGCGATGTGCACGAGCAAGAGATAAGGAATCATCAGTCCGAGCAAAATTTGGATTGCTTCCCATGCAGGCATGTAATAGTGGCGTCGCCGAAATAGGATTATCAGGGCGATTGTCGCGTGAGTGCTCAGACTGCCATATAACAGCACCTGGCCTGGTGGTGAATGCCACAGCGCCATTACCCATGGGCGCACTGCTTCTTGCGCGCGTACCGAGATCAAACCGAACGCATGGTTCGACAGATGCATGGTGACATACAGTCCGATGATGAGCCCGGTTACCGAACGAAGATCGGCGATCGTGAGTCTTCTCGTCGATGTGCTGGTTAGGTCACCTTGCATTGGATCATGCAAACTCGCTTTCCGAAGTACAACGCGCGTTCATTAGAAACAATCCGAATCGTATGAAATTGTTGGAGCAGCGCCAACCGTAGCGACGGCTGGTTGCTCGCGAACGCGTTCGGACTATCCCTCGCAGAGTGCCGACGAAGAGACCGTCTTGATTTTGCCAGTAGGTTTGTACAGCGGCGCGATGGGTGAGGAAACATACCACCATCAACTCCTCTCCCCGTTCTCCAACCGGCTGCTCGCGTTACGCCCGCCGCAATTTGGAGTCTCTTTTAGCAGTTCTCTCGTTTACGTGCGGGTGTTTCCTTACTGCGATTCCTGCTGTCATTTTGCGGCTGCACAACCGAAAAACGGGTCCGCCACCGAACCTGTTGCGCTGACGATCGATGGTCGTCCTGCCTTGCAAGACGAATTAAGCGGGACGCAAAACAACACGACTGTCGTTTTCTGGTGTAAAGCGCGCTGACCATCCCAAGAGCAGCGCTGGCTGCAACAACACGCGTAAAGAAGCCGCAACCGATCAAGAGCGCGCCAATCGATTCATTGCAGGTGATCCAAAGAGCGAGAATATTTTTGATCGTGAATTATTTGTGCGCAAAAGGCGCCTTACCGTGGGGGGCCGGGCATTGACCAATCCGATATCGTCCTCGCGCTTAAGATCCTGCTGAGCAACGCAGGCCGTGTGTTTGGCATCGATCTTTTTGCACCAACCCTTTCCGAAGGTACCGATTTGGTAAGGCAGAATGGCGCGCCGAACGCAGCCTAACCTTTGCATCGGCGCAATCAGCAGTAAGGTTTGCCTATGCTTACCAGCCAAAAAGTCATTGACGCGATTAACGAACAAATCGGATACGAGTTCAGCGCTGAATTGCAGTATTACGCGATCGGCGCGCATTTCGCGTCGGAGGCACTTCCGCAACTTTCGCAGCATTTTTTCCAGCAGGCCGAGGAAGAGAAGGGGCATGCGCTGCGTTTCATTAAGTACATTGTCGATGCCGGCGGTCGCGTGGTGATCCCGGCGATCGATGCGCCAAAATCGAAATTCAAGACCCCACGCGACGCGGTGAAACTGTCGCTCGATCAGGAAATTCATGTCACCCAGCAAATCAACGGGTTGGTGGAATTAGCGCGAAAACAGAACGACTACATTACGATCAATTTTCTGCAGTGGTTCCTGACTGAGCAGCTCGAAGAAGTTTCATCGATGGATAACCTGCTTAAGATCATCGAGCGCGCGGGCAACGACCTCTTGCAGGCCGACGAGTATCTCGCTCGTGTTGGAGTGCGAGCCATTCCGGAACCGCCGAGAGCCTAGACGCAGAATATCTAGAGATTCCTCGACTCCGCTCGGAATGACAAAGGGCGGACGGCCGATGCGAATGCTGAATTTCGGCGGTCGCGAGCCGCCGCTACAAAGCGGAGGCTGATATGAACTTCAAAGATCATTTTTCGAAACAGGCTGCTGATTACGCGATCTTTCGACCAGGCTACCCGCAGGAGCTTTTCACTTATCTAGGGAGAATCGCGCCAAGTCGTCAGTTCGCTTGGGATTGCGGTACGGGAAGCGGCCAAGCGGCAGTCGAATTGGCATCGGTGTTCGACCGGGTGATTGCGACTGACGCAAGCGAGAACCAGATCGCGAATGCCCAGCCGCACGAATACGTCGAGTATCGGGTCGCGCCGGCTGAAAACAGCGGCATCCAATCAGGAACGATTGATCTGATAATGGTCACGCAAGCATTGCACTGGTTCGATCTGGACCTTTCTTATGCGGAGGCGCGGCGAGTGCTGAAGCCTATTGGCGTCCTCGCTGCATCAGCTTACAACTTGTTGCACATCAACCCGGCGATCGATGAGGTTGTAAATCGGTACTACTTCGAGGTGGTCGGACCTTTCTGGCCGCCGGAGCGCAAGCTGGTCGAGCAATTTGCCGATCTCCCCTTTGCGTTTCACGAGATTGCTCCGCCGAAATTCGAAATGACGGCGCAGTGGAATCTCGATCATCTGCTAGGCTACCTTCGAACCTGGTCTTCGACGCAGCGGTTCATCGCTGCGAAAGGCACCGATCCGTTGGAACAAATAACCAATCACCTTCGCAATGCATGGGGTGAGCCCCAGCAAACACGCAGCGTTACCTGGCCACTAGTCGTGCGCATTGGGCGTAAACCAAGAAGCGTCGGTCTCGAGTCCGCCGGCTACAAAGATAAGCCTCCGCGCGAAAACGCTTGAATAGAAGTGATGGGAAGCGGTCTAATCGGTCACTATGAATATCAAAGCAGTATTTAGTTTATTGGCAGCAGCGAGTCTGGCGCTCAGTAGCGCAGCTTTTGCCGCGGGTGCGAAGACTTATCAAGTGACCGGGCCCGTCCTCGAAGTCACCGATTCAATCATTGCGGTCCAAAAAGGAAAGGATCGTTGGGAAGTCAATCGTGACGCGAATACGAAGGTCACGGGCGACCTTAAGGTTGGCGAGAAAGTGACTATCACCTACACCATGTCGGCCACAGAAGTGGAAGTGAAGGCCGGCAAGGGTGGAAAGAAAGAAGGTGCCAGTCCCGCTGACGCGCCGAAGAAGAAATAATCAAAGGCAAACAAGATCGCCGGGCGCTTAGCACCCGGCGATCTTTTCCGTAGCCGCGTCGCTGTTCGACGTGCCGATACGGCCCACAGGTCCGAGGCTCCAGGCACCTATCGGCGGCGGCTGCCGCTGCCACCGAGGATTCCCCCCAAAATTCCGCGAACAAGCTGGCGCCCGAGCTGGCTGCTCGCCGCGCGCATCGCGCTCTTTGCCCCTGACGTCGCAAGTGAGTCGCGAACGGCGCCACGCGGCCCAATTGTTGGTTGAAAGGCACCTGTGACCGTTCCCAAGGCTTCCGCAAGCATCGATGGTTTAGTTTGTTCGCCGGCTGGGGCGTCCGCTGCCACATGTGGAGCTTCGGTGGTTTGAACTTTTTCCCCTGCTCGAGCCTGCAATATTTCGTACGCCGATTCCCGATCAATTGCCTCCTCGTAGTGGCCGGCAAGAACCGAGGAATTTATGATCTGTTTTCGTTGATCTGGCGTGATCGCGCCGACCTGACTAAGCGGCGGCACAATTTTTGCGCGCTCGACAATTTGTGGGCTACCGTTTTCGTCCAGCATCGAGACGAGCGCTTCGCCAACCGCAAGTTGGGTAAGCACCGCCTCGACTTTAAGGTTCGGATTTTGCCGGAAGGTTTCTGCAGCGGCTTTCACCGCTTTTTGATCACGCGGAGTAAACGCCCGCAATGCATGCTGCACGCGATTCCCCAGCTGACCCAGCACAACATCGGGAATATCGAGGGGATTTTGGCTCACGAAATAAACGCCGACGCCTTTGGAGCGAATCAGTCGCACCACCTGCTCAATCTTTTGTTGGACCGTCGGTGCGATGTCCGCGAAGAGCAGATGCGCTTCATCAAAAAAGAAAACCAGCTTCGGTTTCTCCGGATCACCAATTTCCGGAAGATTCTCGAATAGCTCCGAGAGCATCCAAAGCAGAAATGTCGCGTAAACCTTTGGCGATTTTTGCATCAATCTATCGGCAGCAAGGATGTTAATCACTCCTTTGCCTCCTTGTGTTTGGATCAAGTCATCGAAATTGAGTGCGGGTTCGCCGAAAAACTTGTCCGCGCCTTGTGATTCAAGCGCGAGCAGATTGCGCTGGATCGCTCCGGCGCTGGCGGCCGAGATGTTCCCGTATTGCGTTTTGAACTGGTCGGCGTTGTCCGCGACGTACTGCAACATCGAGCGCAGGTCCTTGAGGTCGAGGAGGAGCAATCCATTTTCGTCGGCTATTTTGAATACGATGTTGAGCACGCCTTCCTGGGTGTCGTTCAACTCGAGCAGGCGCCCAAGCAGCAGTGGCCCCATTTCCGAAATCGTCGCGCGCACCGGGTGGCCTTGCTCGCCGAACACGTCCCAAAACACTACCGGAGAGGGTTCGCCGCTGAAATTGTTGATCTTAAGCTCCTTCGCGCGCTCAAGAACTTTCGGATTGTTCCCGTCCGACTGACTGAGGCCGGCGAGGTCGCCTTTCACGTCCGCCATGAAGATCGGCACACCGCGGGCGCTGAAATTCTCCGCGAGCGTCTGCAGTGTGACCGTTTTCCCTGTGCCAGTTGCGCCGGCGATCAATCCGTGGCGGTTCGCCATCTTCGGCAGCAAAAAGATCTGTTGCTTTGATTGTGCGACAAGAATCGGTTCGACCATGACCCCCATGGTAAACCTACGCCAGTTGGGCAGCAAACATCGAACGTCCAACATCCACCATCGAACATCGCATTGGAACAGCCAGGCTCGCTAATTCATGCTCGTGCTTCTGCTCCTAATCGAAATCGAACCATTCGAGCACGAGCATGAGCACGATTACGAGCAGGAGTTCCCATGGTCTCCCGAGAACTTCAGTAGAGATAAGGCTTGGACAGCGGGAAAGCGTTCTTGATTAGTTCGAGACGCGGTTTGGCGTCGGCGGCAATGATGACTTCCACGACATCGAATCGGAAAAGGATGTCGGGATTATCCAGCATTCGCAGCCAGGCCAGAGCTCCGCGAGAAATGCGCTTTCGTTTTTCTCGATCAACTGCTTCGAAGGGGCGTCCAAAATCTTCGCGACCACGGGTTTTTACTTCAACAAACACCAGTGTGTCATTGTCACGGCACACAACATCGATTTCACCGCCGCTGCGACCGCGGAAATTGCGCAAGAGGACTTTGTATCCGTTACGCTTGAGGTAGCGGCACGCTAATTTCTCGCCGCGCGCCCCGCGCCGGAGATGGCTGGATTCGGACGACTTCCTCCAACGCGAGAAGCGGTTGTGCCACCGGTTCGAAAGATCGGCGATGGATTGGGCAAGGGCCGAATTCATGGAGTTTCAGCAGATGCAGTTCGGTTCCGTAGCCTTTGTGTTGGTGGAAGCAATAATGCGGGAACTGGGCGCAAAAGTCACGCATCATCCGGTCGCGCGTTACCTTGGCGATCACGCTCGCTGCAGCGATGCTCAGACTGATGCAGTCGCCGTCAATAATCGCAGTCTGCGGAAGCGGAAAAGGAACGACTGGCAGTCCATCGATCAAAACATGATCGGGCGGATCGATCAGTGCTGTGATTGCCAGGCGCATCGCTCGATGGCTCGCGCGCAGAATGTTGATGCGATCAATCTCAACGGAATCGACAGTGCCGACCGTCCATCTGACTTCGGGATTGGACACCAAATCCGAATAGACCTGCTCGCGCAATTCCGGTGCAAGCTGCTTGGAATCGTTTAGGCGACGGTGACGAAATTTTTCAGGAAGAACCACTGCAGCGGCCACAACCGGGCCAGCCAACGCACCACGGCCAACTTCATCAATCCCAGCAATACGCGCGACACCGGTGCCGCGCAGTTTTTTCTCGTAACGAAATCCGCATCGCCGATACATTTTCGCGATTTATTGACTCGACAATTTAACGATTTAACGAATTCGCTAAATCACTCAACGACTAAATCGCTTAATGTTGCGTCATTCGCGCACAGCCGTCGCTTCCTTACCCTTGCGGGTGCGAAGATAATTTAGTCTGGCGCGACGTGCGCGGCCTTGCTGCTCCACTTCCACTTTTGCAATGCGCGGCGAGTGTAGTGGGAATACACGCTCCACGCCTTCGCCGTACGAGATTCGCCGCACGGTGAATGTTTCGTTCAGTCCCCGACCCTTACGGCCAATGACAATGCCAGCGAATATCTGGACTCGTTCCTTGTCGCCTTCCACCACACGGGTATGAACGCGCACGCTATCCCCAACAGAAAACTGCGTTACTTCGCTTCTGTGCTGTTCTTTCTCAATGGTATCGATGATCTGATTCATGAAAGACCCCTTCCCCGCCCGCCCGGGCGGGCGAACAGTTTCCAGCAGGACGGGTAAAATTGCAACCACCCACAGGGTCATTTAGCGATTTCACAAGTTGGAGGTTCAACGACCAGATAACCGCTGAATCCTCAAATCGCTAACTCGTTAAATTGCGTTATGTTCGGGATTCATTCGCGCCCGTAGTTCAACTGGATAGAACGACGGCCTCCGGAGCCGTAGGTTGCGCGTTCGAGCCGCGCCGG
>DASZGW010000109.1:0-12460 GCA_035938475.1 Candidatus Udaeobacter sp. | reverse complement strand
GATCCTGCTGTTTGGAATGCATGTGGCGCAGCAGGACCTCAACAAATACGGTGTGCGCTCTCACGGCCACGGCCACGACGCGATTGTGCAGTAATCAAGACGCTGTCGCTGCGAAAACTTTCTCAGGTTCGAGTCCAATTCTCTGGAGAATTGATCTGAAACGTTTGTCCGAACGAAGTGGCACAAACTCGGGAGCGATGCCGACGGCGTGCAAGGATGACGAGCGCTGCTCGCATGCGCGTTCGAGTTCGCGAATTGCGTCATCATGCGCGCCAAGCGTTACATGCACGTGCGCAATAGCATCGCCCGGTCGATAGCCCCAGCCCGCGACAGCTGCGTTTAGAGTTTCCAGCGCCTCGTCGCGCCGGTTCATCCGAGCGTAAGTGATCGCCAGACCAAACACTGGCCTTCCAGTGAACGCTCGTGCTTTTTCGTAGAGCGCAATTGCTTCATCGAAACGTCCCATTTCGCGATACAGCGCTGCCAGCAACGGCTCACCATAATGGGCAAATGTTGGATCAAGTTGCAATGCGCGTTGGCCGGCCGCCATCGCTTCGTCGTAAAGGCCAAAGTAGCGATAGAGCTCGCACGCAAAATTGTTCACCCAAAGTGATGCCGGATCGATTTTCGATGTACGTTGCAAGTAGGTCAGCGCTTGGTCGCGATCGCCGCGCGCAGCATAGAACGCAGCGATGAAATAATTCGACGGGGTCGAATTCGGATCGATCTCGACTGCGCGATTGAATTCCGCTTCTGCGCCGTCGAGGTCCCAGTCCAGTATGCGTTTGCTCTCGGCCAGATAGACGTGTGCTTCGGCCTCTTGATCGTTCAGTTGTAACGCTTGCACCGCGGCATCGCGAACCTTCGGGTAGGCTTCGAGCGGGGCCACAAAGGCATCAGCCAGCCACAACCAGGCCTTTGCGATCCCCGTCCAGGCGCGACTGAACTTCGGATCCTGCTCCAGCGCCCGCTGGAAAAATTCAAGGCTCTTGCGTAACTCGGGCTCCGTGTTCTTGTCGGAATAAACAAGGCCCTCCAAGTAAGCATCGTAGGCAGCTGTGCTCCGAGATGGACGCGACGGCGAGATCGCGAGTTTGAGTTTGAGAGTATCGACGATGGAGCGCGTGATCTCGTCCTGTAGCGCGAAAATTCCATGCATTTCGCGCTCGTACGTTTCCGACCAAATAGTAAATCCGTCCCCCGCGTCGATCAGCTCTGCGGTGACACGGACTCGATTGCCATCGCGCCGAACACTACCCTCGAGCACGTGCCCGACATTTAATTTGGATGCGATCTCGCCAAGCTCGGCCTCCTTGTCTTTAAACCAGAATGAAGACCGCCGTGCCGCTACCCGCAGGCCATCAACTTTCGCCAGCGCGCCCAGAAGCTCCTCCGCAATACCTTCACCAAAGTAGGCGTGGTCTTTGGCCGGGCTTAAATCGTTGAAAGGCAAAACGGCGATGGATTTCTCATCAGAGTCGACTCGCTTCGAAGGAGGTGCGGATGGAACGATGTCGGTGCTGCGAGTGTCGAGATCGGGCGTTCGCACAATTCCGTATCGTGTGAGATCGAAGAACCAGGAGAGCACCAGCGCGAGCGGAAACCCCAGCACGATCAGCAGTACGGTGAGGCGAACGACCCAATTCGGGATGTCGAATACGGGAAGAACCTGAGCAATGCCCTGAGCGAGCGCCCACCCACCGACAAGATAGGCGACCGCGACGCTGTAGACTCTTCTCCGCTTAAGCTCGGCAAAAAACGTTTTCGGATTCACTGCTCGATCGGCAGATCAAGCCTCATATTTTGTCTGCGATTAGCAATCGACAAGTTCTGTATTCGATTGAAACGGCCTGAGGGGTCGAACGCCAATAGTTTAGCGAAGAGTGCGCGCTGACAAATCACTTCGCTGGTTGTTCGAGGAGTTTTTGAAAGCGCGGATCGCTTCGGATCGTGTCCCATTCCCAGCGATGTTTCAGGTCGTTGACGGTGATGCTGTAATCGACGCTGTCCACTGCGCCGGGCGTCTTGAGTAGTCGCTCGAGAAGCGGAAACACCAGATCTTTTTCACCGACGCGAGCATAGATCAACGCGAGGTAGCAATTCACAATCACGCCGTCAACGGCATCTTTAGATTCCGGCTTCAATTCGACCGCGTGGCGGCCCTCCCGGATCGCGTCTTCTTTGCGCCCCATAAACGCGTAGAGCCAGCCCAGGTTAGCATGCCGAATAGCGCTCAAAGGCGCCTCTTTGACTGCATTTTCAAAAACAGGTTGCGCCTCTCCAAAATATTTTTGTGCTCCTGCGATATCACCTTGCGCCAGGGCGATGGAGCCTTCAAAGAAACTCCGTGGCGTTGACCCTTCGCCCGTGTATGAGAGTTCTTTAGCAGTCGACGCATCGATCGCGCGTCTGGCCGCCGCATAATCTCGATCCAGCATTGCGACCTCCCATCGCACCGCAGTAACGCCGCCATCAGGATCGACACCGGGAGGAATCTGGCTCAACAAGGACTTCAATAAACCGATGTCTCCCTGCCACCAAAACTCCACGTAGCCCCTTTGAATTTTCGCAACGATGGATGCAGGCGCCATCGCACGCAGTTGCTCTACCCATCGCGCAGCCTCCGGCCAGCGACGCATCGCCGTGTTTGTAAAGATGAGTTCACGGACTGTATTTGGATTTTGCGGATCTAGTTTCGCAACCCGTTCGTACTCTTCGAGTGCTTCTTCCCACTTACCCTGTCGGCGTTTGATTGCCGCAATCAAACGCACAATATCTCCGTCGCTCGGTGATAAACGAGCAGCGATATCGAACTGTTCTAGAGCGCGCTCGTAATCCTCATCCATCCAGTAAATGCATTGGCCAACGGCAAGATGCGCTTCTGCCAGGTTGGGTTGGAGACGCAAAGCAATTTGCGCTTCGGCGCGAGCTTTGCTTTTCCAATCCTCGGTCGGCTCGTAATAATGGAAAATCTCAGCGCAAACCGATGCAAGCCGCGCATGCGCGAGCGCAAAATTCGGGTCGAGCGCGATCGCTTGCATGTAAAGTTGCTCTGCTGTCTTGTAATCCTCCAGCAGCGTGTCGGGGTTCCGCGAGATTTGATTTGCTCGCAAATAAAATACATAAGCATCCGGGTTTTGCGTGGGCTTGGCTGTCACTCGCGCTTGCTCATCCGTACTCAGGGTCGCACGCAGAGCGTCGGCGATTTCACTGGCCAACTCGCCTTGCAATCCCAGCGAATCAGCCAGGGTGCGGTCGTAACGGTTCGCCCAGATCTGTCGGGCGCTCTTTGCATCGACCAATTGCACGTTGACCACTACCCGGTCACCTTCCCGCCGCACACTGCCCTCGAGGACATTTGCCACGCCAAGCGTTTTGCCGATGGAGCGCAGGTTCTGTGCAGCAGCATCGCGAAACTTCATCACAGACGAACGGCTGATGACTCTGAGGTCTTTGATCTTTGCCAGACTGGTGAGTATGTCGTCCTGAACGCCGTCTGCAAAAAATGCATTGTCCTTGTCCGGGCTAAAGTTTTGGAATGGCAGCACCGCAATGGTTTTCTCGGGCAAAAGCGATGTTACTTCCGCTTGTTTGAGATAGAGCCAAACGCCAAAGGTGGCGATGGCGATCAAGAGAGCACCGGCAGCGATCAAGGGACCTTTGCGTCGAAAGATCGAAGGAGAATCATTTGCCGCCTGCGCGGCTTGCTCCGATTGCCATTGTTTAACCCTCTCCGGCAATTGAGCGTTCCCAATCTCGTCCGTGTGGAGATTTACAATGGAGATGGGAACGCTGTGTTTGACGGCGCATTCGCCCAGATCGTGCAGGTAAGGACGCCACTGTCGCGACTGCGTCAGGTCTTCCGCCACGCGCTTGGATAAGAGAATGTGACCGGCATCGCCGCAATCCATCACTCGCTGTGCAATATTAATTCCTGCGCCCGCAACATTTGCTCGACCATTTACATCCCGAACTTCGTTGACCGGCCCGCTGTGAATTCCCATCCGAAGCTTCAGCTGAGGATATTGCTTTAGTTTTTCAGTGATTTCGATCGCGCATTGCACGGGCGCCTCGGGACTGCTGAAAAAAACCAGCGCCATGCCGTCTCCAGCGGGCAGTCGGATCAGTTTGTCTGCCGCGTCCGCAGCACGCACCTGCTCCGTGTTTTGGACGATCTCCGCCAGTTGTTCCTGAATATCACGCTGCTCGTCCAGCAATAATTTCGAGTAGCCCACTACGTCCATAAAGAGGACGTGACCGATCTCCAATCGAACTTCCCGCTGAGCGTCAGTGGCCATACGACTTCGGTTCGGCAAAAACAATTATCGGATTCATCCCTCTCCAACTTCGATCGACGATGATAAAGCGCACCGCTGAATTTGGGACGTTAAAGAACGGAAAATTTGCGTCGCGATCTGCGCTAACAGCCAGGCAACCATTCCGTAAAGAACCGCCGTGCGATAAGTATTGAGCCGCTTTAGCTCGGCAAAGAATTTAGAGGGATTCACGGCATCCTCATTGTGCCGTTCTTATCATAGGCTCGGCGCGGTGAGTCAAATTGTAGTCGTGACTACCACACGTCCTGAAGCGTGAACCATTACAAGCGAATGCACGACACCACCGACGGTCTCATTCGCCGCGGATACCCCGACGTAAATATCGAACTGATCGTTGCGCCGTAATTTCCGCAGAGTCCTGGAACAAATCCGTTGCTAATCATCGCCAGGTCGCACTGGGCATTCTCAACAGTCGCTGCTAGGTTGTTCAATGTCTTTTCAGCTCGAATCGAAGTACAAACCTAAAGGCGACCAAGCACAGGCGATTGGCAAGCTGATCAAGTCCGTTGAAGCCGGCAATCGTCACCAGACACTGCTTGGCGTCACCGGTTCGGGCAAGACTTTCACGATCGCAAACGTGATCCAGGAGTTGAATCGCCCTACCCTTGTCATTTCGCATAACAAAACGCTTGCCGCGCAGCTTTACTCCGAGTTCAAGCAATTCTTCCCGCGGAATGCAGTCGAATATTTCGTCAGCTACTTCGATTATTATCAGCCAGAAGCGTATATCCCGCGCTCTGACACCTACATCGAGAAGGATTCTTCCATCAACGAGGAGATCGAGCGATTGCGGCTTGCGGCAACGAGCGCACTCCTCTCGCGCCGCGACACTATTGTGGTGGCAAGTGTCTCTTGCATCTACGGGATAACTTCGCCGGAAGATTACTTACAAATGTTGCTCACTGTAAAACGAGGTCAGCATATATCGCGCGAAGCGGTGCTGAGCCGTTTGATCGAAATGTTGTACGAGCGCAACGATATGAATTTTTCGCGCGGCAGATTTCGCGTGCGCGGTGACGTCGTCGAAGTGTATCCCGGTTCCGCAGACGAAGAAGGCGTCCGAATCGAGTTCTTCGGCGATGAAATTGAGGCGGTCACGAAGTTTGATCCTTTGACCGGGCACGCACACGAGTCGCTGTCCGTGATTACCTTTTACCCCGCCAAGCAATTCGTAACACCTGCAGACAAACTCAATCACGCGTTACGCACGATCCGTGAAGAGCTAGAGCAACGTATCGTCGAACTGGAGTCGCAAAACAAACTCCTGGAAGCGCAACGCCTGCGGATGCGCACGGAATACGATCTGGAAATGTTGCAGGAAATGGGGTTCTGCAACGGGATCGAGAATTACTCGCGCCATTTGTCCGGGCGCCAGCCTGGCTCCAAGCCGTACACAATCATCGACTTTTTTCCGAAAGATTTTCTCGTAGTCATCGACGAGTCACACGCCACGATCCCGCAAATCGGCGGGATGTACGAAGGCGACCGCTCACGCAAGAAGGTGCTAGTAAATTACGGCTTTCGATTGCCCAGCGCGCTCGATAATCGGCCGCTTAATTTCGACGAGTTCATGAAGTTGACGAACCAGACCATTTACGTCAGCGCGACGCCGGCGGAATTTGAAATTCAAAACAGCTT
This sequence comes from Candidatus Udaeobacter sp., assembly GCA_035938475.1. Taxonomy (GTDB): domain Bacteria; phylum Verrucomicrobiota; class Verrucomicrobiia; order Chthoniobacterales; family UBA10450; genus Udaeobacter. The sequence goes on along the minus strand of DASZGW010000109.1, from coordinate 6,485 downwards.
GGTTGGAAATAGGGGATACATCCCGCACAGGCGGCAGCGAATCGGGGAGGAAGAACTTGTTCCATTTGTGTTGCCGGGCGAAAAAGGCTCAAGTCCAATAGATCGCGAGCAGGCGCCAAACTCAGATAAACGGCGAGCCCGAGCACAACGTTCATCGTCCAATTCAGACGTTCTGGTTTCACGCACTGATGAACCGCCGGAAAAATTTGATGTGCACACACCGGCTGCGCCGCTGGTCGTCGAGCAGATCATTCGCCCTACTGGACTTCTCGATCCCAAAATCACCCTCAAGCCCCTCAAGAATCAGATCGACGAGACCATTGAGCTCTGCCGCCAGCGCGTGGAAAAGAGTGAGCGAGTTCTGGTGACCACGCTGACCAAGCGAACAGCGGAAGATTTGGCCGATTATCTGCGAGATGTCGGATTGAAAGTGCGGTATTTGCATAGCGACATCGACGCGATCGAACGCGTCGAGATTTTGCGCGGACTACGAGCGGCAGATTTCGACATTCTCGTGGGCATTAATTTGCTCCGCGAAGGCCTCGATCTCCCGGAAGTTTCGCTCGTGTGCATTCTCGACGCGGACAAGGAAGGATTTCTGAGGAGCCAGACTTCTCTGATTCAAACGGCGGGTCGCGCGGCGCGACATGTGAATGGCGAAGTCGTGCTCTTTGCAGATCAGGTTACGCAAAGCATGGAAGCGCTCATATCGATTTCGGAATACCGGCGCACGAAGCAGATGGAATACAACGAAAAGCACGGCATCACTCCGCAAACGGTTCGGCGCGCTGTGCAGGAGAGTCTGCATACGATTCTTCGCGGTCGCGAAATTGCGGCCTCCGTTATTCAAGAGGCCGGGGGCGATTTCAATGTGACTGAATTGCTGCGTGAATTGGAAGAAGAGATGCAAGAAGCCTCCGCGAACCTCGAATTCGAGCGTGCGGCACTCTTGCGGGACCAGATCATGGAGGTAAAAAGCGGCACCGGCATTTCGAAAATCGAACCAAAACGAAGGCCGCTGAAATATTCGTCCCGCAGCCGCGGGACCGGGCGCCGTCGTTCGCGGGTTTGATTCAGAGCGCCTTGCAGCTGCAGGTCCACAGCTCTGGATCGAGCGCTGTTTTGGCGCGCGTCGCCACAGAATCCGCATCTGCATTTTCGCGCATGACGGCAAACATTGTCGAACCGGAACCCGACATAAGCCCGGCGCCGACTTCCGATTGACCGAGCAGCCACATCTTCAATTGCGCGAGGAACACAAATTTTTCGAAGACTGGGCGTTCGAGATCGTTTGTGAAAGTTTGCCCGGCGAATTCCTGCGCTTGGTAACGAATTCCCGGAATCTCTCGAGAATGTTGCCAGTGCGAGTAGGCCCATGCTGTTGAGACGGCAAAGGCTGCTTTCAACAACAGGATCGAAAATTCCCTCTGTAATTTCACCGGCATGACCATTTCGCCATGCCCTTTGCATACGGCTGCGGATTGAAACAGAAAAAATGGAACGTCTGATCCAAGCGGCTCCGCAATTTCGGCGAGCGCCTCCCGCGATAATTTCGTCTCGAACACGCCGTTCAGCGCAAGCAGCACGGAAGCGGCGTCGCTACTTCCGCCGCCCAATCCGGCGCCGTGCGGAATTTTCTTTTGGAGCTCGATCGAAACCGCAGGGTCGATCTTAGTTGCTTCAAAAAACGCCTTCGCCGCGCGGACAGCCAGATTGTCGCCGCCTTGCGGGACTGATGGATTGTCGCAGCGAAACTCAATGCCCTTTCCCGGGCGTCCTTTATCGATTGTGATCTCGTCGTAGAGCGAAATCGGCGCGATGAGCGTGTCGAGTTCGTGGAAACCATCGTTCCGCCGGCCAAGAATTTTCAGCGAAAGATTGATCTTCGCAGGAGCGAGGACTTGCATAGTTGCTTACAATTTGTTCTGTCATTCGGAGCGAAGTCGAGGAATCTCTTATCGGTCGGCGGAAATCTCTAGAGATGTCTCGACTTCGCTCGACATGACAAAGTGACGGCCGCGATGACAAAAGCAGCTGACAAAATCATTGTCGCGCTGGACGTACCGACAAAGGAAGAAGCGCTTAAGCTCGTTGAAGAGCTGCGCGACCAAATCTCGTTTTTCAAAATCGGGCTGCAACTTTATACCGCGGAAGGCCCCGGAATTGTGCGCCAGATTTCGGCGACGGGCTCCAAGGTTTGGCTTGATCTCAAGCTGCACGACATTCCAAACACGGTCGCCCGAGCCGTTGAATCCGCGAGCCGCCTTGGCGTGCAGATGCTCACCATTCACTTGAGTGGCGGCAGCGAAATGATCCGCGCCGCGACTGCGGCACGAGTAAATAACATATTGCTGCTGGGTGTGACTGTTCTAACGAGTGCGACCGAAGAGACGCTACTGGAAATTGGAATTCAGGACAAAGTTGATGACCAGGTGTTGCGCCTGGCGAGATTAGGGACTGAAGCAGGAATTGATGGAGTCGTAGCCAGTTCGCACGAAATCAAACCTCTTCGTCGTGAATTCGGTGACAAGATCAAAATTGTTGTCCCAGGGATTCGACCCCACTGGTCGGGACCGGGTGATCAAAGGCGAACGATGACTCCGTTCGAGGCACTTGAAGCAGGTGCAGACTACCTTGTCATAGGTCGACCGATCACGGCGAATCCAAATCCGAACGAGGCTGTCGCGAAGATTTTGGATGAGTTTCGCACGTAATTGTCATGTCGAGCAAAGTATCTCGCCGTAGCGGGATCGTTATTTCGGACCCTGGCAGTCAGAGATTCTTCGACTTCGCTCGGAATGACAAAAGTAATGAGGCGACACGGGGTTTGTTCACGGCCTTAGCTATCTATCATGACGACGCCGCCCACTCAGCGGCAATGAACATGGCACTTGACGAAGCGCTGCTCGAGGGTATCACGGTTCCCGCCGTTCGTTTTTATCGCTGGCAGTCCCCTGCTCTTTCATTTGGGTATTTTGGTCGATTTGCCGATATCGCCAGGTACCAGGGTAATCGTGATCTCGTCCGGCGTTGGACTGGCGGCGGAATTGTGTTTCACGGAGAAGACCTCACTTATTCGATTCTAATTCCAGCGAACGATGCGGCCTTTGTCGTAGCATCAATATCAGTCTATCAAAAGATCCATTGCGCCCTGTGCGCTGCGTTGGCTGAAACGGGGCAACGTGCGGTTGTAGCCGGCGGCGATGATCCCCCCGGCCGATTCAGTGCGTCGATTGCGGCGAGCCGAGCCGCCATCAGCGATGCCGGCTACAATTGTTTCACAACCCCGGTGCGTGCAGACGTGATGATCGATGACCGCAAAATCGCAGGCGCAGCTCAACGCCGAACGCGACGCGGTTTGCTGCACCAGGGCAGCATCCAGGGGATTGATATTGGGAACGATTTGGCCGAACGATTCGCGCAAGCCTTGTCCGCGAATTGCTGCGAGCGAAAAGTCGATGAAGAAATTTTGGAGCTGGCGCGAAAACTCGCCCAGCAAAAGTACGGTGCCGAAAGTTGGCTGCGAAAACGCTGAATACTCTTGAACGAGCCGCGAGCAAGTTTGGCGCGTGTCCCCTGAAAATTTACGCTCGTGTTGCTTTGACAACACACAACTCACGCCGCTATCCTCGCCTCGTGGAACTCTTCGCGCGCTCACGGCCGAGGCTGACTGGAACTGCGGCGGCCGCCTCTCCCGCCGGCTCGCTGGCCAAAGTCGCGAAGTTGGTTCAGCCGCATCTCGAACAAGTCGAGACACGCATTGCGCAACAAGCAGCGGCTTTCGATCCGGCGATCGAAGGCTACGTCGTGTACGCAATCGGCAGCCGCGGTAAACGTTTACGGCCGCTGCTGACACTTCTGGCCGGTGGCGCAACCGGCGAGATCAACTCAGGACATGTCGATCTTGCCGTGATAGTGGAACTCATCCACATCGCGACGTTGGTACACGACGACGTAATGGACGAAGCAGAGCGACGTCGCGCGCAGCCTACTGCGAACGCGCGCTGGGGAAATTCGCTGAGCGTTTTGCTGGGCGATTGCCTCTTTGCACATGCGCTTACCTTATCGACGAATTTTGAAAACGCGGGCATCGGGCGAGCTATCGCGCGTACGGCCGCGACTGTCTGCTCTGGCGAAATGATTCAGACACAGCGCAGGTTCGATCTTAACCTTGGCGTACAGGACTACTTGCGGATTGTAGAAATGAAAACGGGATCGCTGTTCTCCGCGGCTGCGGAACTAGCTGCCGTAATCAGCGAGGCAAACCTCAGTGTGATCGAAAGATTCAAGAATTTCGGGTTCCAAATTGGGACGGCCTATCAGATCTATGACGACTGTGTCGATCTTGCCGGGAACGAAAGAGCAACCGGCAAGACTCTCGGGACCGATCTCCGCAAAGGTAAGTTCACGCTGCCAGTTCTGATCTTCCTGCGCTCAGCATCGGAATTTGAGCGGGAACGTTGTTGCCAGCTTGTCCTCGAAGAGCGAGTCGAAGAAATGATTGAGCTCTTGAAGAATGGCGCGACCAATGGAGCGCTAAATGAATCGATCGCCGCTGGGAGCGACTTGATTCGCGAGGCGCAAAACGCATTGGATGGAATTAAATCGAGTCCTTACGCCGAGGCATTGTTCTGTCTCGGCGACGTGTTGTGCGAAATGTTCGATCAACTTCGCGTCTGATGTCGCGGCACTGACGCCGCTCGCTCCAAATTCAATGGCGCAGCTGAAAATCCGCGAGATGCCGCAGGATGAGCGGCCACGAGAAAAATTACTCGCACGAGGTCCCGACGCGCTGACCAACCCGGAGTTGATCGCAATCCTCCTGCGCACCGGACGGCCGGGAATGAATGTGATAGAGGTCGCCCGCGAACTTCTGGAAAAATACAAATCCTTCGCGGAGTTGAGTCGTTGTTCCGTCAAGGAGCTCAGGGCAATCAAAGGAATCGGTCCGGCCAAGGCATTGGAGTTGGTCGCGGCATTTAATCTCGGAAAACGTTTCGCGCAGGAACCATTGTTCCAGCAAAAACTCGATTCACCGGAATTGATCCATGAGTTGCTAGGTCGTGAAATGCGAATGCTCCGGACCGAGTCGCTCCGTGTTGTCCTGCTCGACACTCGCTACCGTTTGATGCGTGTCGAGTCCGTGTCGGTGGGAAGCATGAATGAGAGCATCGCGCATCCATGCGAAATTTTTCGGCCTGCCATTACCTATTCCGCTTATGCCGTGATCGTGGTCCACAATCATCCTTCCGGCGACGCGTCGCCAAGTCAGACGGATCACAGCCTCACCAGACGCCTGGCGGAAGCCGCTGAATTATTGCAAATCAAGTTGCTCGATCACATCATCATCGGCGCACCTTCTGAAGGGAATCCCGGCTATTTCAGCTTTAAGGAAGCGGGCGTGTTGTAGGACAGAAATCCGAATATCGAAATCCGACGAATGCGCAGCGCGAAGATTCACCCCACCGCAATCGTCGATCCGGCCGCGCGAATCGCTGACGACGTCGAAGTAGGACCATTTTCTGTGATTGGACCGCAGGCAGTGATCGGTGACAAAACGATCGTGCAATCGCACGTCGTGATTGAAGGAGAAGTCCAAATTGGTCACGGCAATTTTGTCGGCCACGGCGCGATTATTGGTGCGCCGCCACAGGATGTTTCATTTTCTCCGGAACGAAAAACAAAAGTTGAGATCGGCAACGACAACATTATTCGGGAGTACTGCACCATTCATCGCGGCACGGCCGAAGGAAGCTCGACGAAAATCGGTGATAAAAATTTTCTGATGGCGGGAGCGCACGTAGGCCACAATTGCGAGATCGGAAACAACATCATCATTGCGAACAATTGTTTGCTGGCCGGTTTTGTTCAGGTGGACGATGGCGCATTTCTCGGCGGCAGCTCAACATTTCACCAATTCATGCACATCGGCCGACTGGTCATGGTGCAGGGCAGTTCAGCGTTCGGTAAGGATTTACCACCGTTCGTCATCGCAGCAGAACGCAATTACGTCTTCGGAGTAAACGTCGTTGGCCTGCGTCGTGCTGGCTTTAGCACAAAGGATCGAGAAGAAATCAAGGCAGCGTTCAAACTTATTTACCTGAGCGGACTGAACATCGCGCAGGCGCTCGAAAAAGCCGCGACGACGAAGTTCGGTGGACCAGCGCGCGAATTCATCGACTTCGTCGCGAACGCAACGAAACGCGGCATTTGTCCGCTGAAACGCGGCGACAGCGAAGAGATGTCAATCTAGCGAGATCCAGCCGGGCCGGCTCGCTCGAGCCCAAGCGGCAGCTTGCGCAAGCACGCGGATTAAGAAGGACGCATGGCGTCGCGAAACCAACGATCGGAATTGCGGGTCAGACGGCGCGTTCACAATACCTCACGGGAATTAGAGAAAATTCCGTAATTCAAAGCGAACGGTTTTTCGTATTCGCGATCGTCGGATTGAATCCAATCAGCGCAAGCATGCGGCCGGTTTTCCC
>DASZGW010000108.1:0-4597 GCA_035938475.1 Candidatus Udaeobacter sp. | reverse complement strand
TCTCGTCGCCTTCAACCTCGGCAACCGTTGCAGGAGCATGTTGATCTTGAACACGGAGCCTTCGTCCGTGGCATCCGGCTGGTACAACTGGCCGACATACCTTGCCAACACGTTGCGCCCAAAATTTACCAGAAGATATCGCGCTTCGACAGCTTGTTGTTCTCCATCCTTGTAAAATTCAATTGTTCGCTGCCGCCCGGCCGGGCCGAGCGCGCGAAGGTCGACATTTGTCAATATTTCCGCGCCAGCGTTACGCGCTGCCTGCTCCAGTTCGCGTACTACTGCACCCATGCCGCCGACCGGCACCTTCCATTCGCCGGTCTTGTTGCCGATAAGATGATAAATGAAACAACGATTCTGCAGGAGCGACGGATCGTGCGGATGCGTCAGGACACCGATCTTTGCATCGGTGAAAACAAGACCGCGCACTAAATCGTTTTTCAAGTACCGCTCGGTCGCAGTCCCGAGCGGTTCCTCCACCAGGCTACGCCAGGCTTCGCGAGAAACATCATCGGCATCGAAACGACGTCGAAACTCGTCTTTCGCAATCAATGGCTCCAGCATTGTGTCCCAAACCTGCTCGGCAAAAATGCGCGAGAGATTGTAAAACGCTTTCATCTGCGTGAATTCCGTGTTGTTCCCAGTTAGTTCGAACATCGACTGGCGACTGACTTCATCGTCCACGTTGCTTAAGAGCAAGCCGTCGTGTTGCCCGTGGTTGAGATAAGGCGCAAACGACGCCGTCGCGCGTCGGCGCAATTCAAGTTTCAATCCGAGGTCCCGAATGATTTTCTCGGGGAACAAACTGACGAGATAAGAATATCGCGACAGTTGCGCGTCGTAATCGGGAAAGACTTTCTGCGAAGTCGCCGCGCCACCGACATAGTTGTTCTTTTCCAGAAGCAGAACGCTCAGGCCTGCGCGCCCCAGATAGCTCGCTGCCACAAGACCATTGTGTCCCGCGCCAAGAATCACCACGTCGTACTGCGATTTCATCGCCGCATGCTTACATCAAACATCGCAAAGCAAATATCAAACATTTACTGGCGGAAAGCCTCATGCGTATAGCGCTAGAGCGTAATCGGGTAAAAAGATTTTGGGATTATTGGCAGAAATATGATGATAATTGTCATTGCTGCCACCTGCGTCGCGATGAGAACTTGAATGTCATGAATGCACAAACAAACACGATCAATTGGAGACGATTACTCAAAACAGCACCGGAATTCGGCTTGCTGGCTGCAATTACGCTTACAGTTTTGGGTCAACTTTTCGGTTCAAACCCAGCCCAGGCTCCAAGCGGCGCTCAAGGCCGCCAATCCGCAGTCGAAACGAAGTCGCTCAAGCCGCCGGCCCAAGGGAGCATCCCTGTTGCGTTTCTGATTTCCGAAGGCGCAGTGATGATCGATTTCACTGGACCGTGGGAAGTTTTTCAAGATGTCATGGTTCCCGGACGTGCGGACCAACCATTCCGTCTTTATACCGTGTCCGAGTCGACTTCGCCGATTCATGCAAGCGGCGGGATGAAGATTGTTCCTGATTACACCTTTGAAAATGCTCCTGCTCCGAAGGTAATTGTCATCCCGGCGCAGAGTCAGCCAAGTGAGGCAACGCTGGAATGGATTCGCAAGTCCACCAAGTCGACCGACGTGACCATGTCGGTTTGCACTGGCGCGTTTGTCCTCGCAAAAACGGGTCTTTTGTCGGGCAAAGCAGCGACCACATTTCACGCTGCGTTCGTTCCTTTCGCCAATGAGTTTCCTGATATCCACCTCAAACGCGGAGCGAGGTTCGTCGAAGATGGAAACCTTGCCACCGCGGGCGGACTTTCCTCAGGTATTGATCTGGCGCTCCGAGTGGTCGAGCGCTACTTCGGCCGCGAGCTCGCCCAAAAGACAGCTTACAACATGGAATATCAGGGACTCGGCTGGATGAATCCCGATTCGAACCAGGTTTACGCCGCCACGCCGGTTTCCACGGCTGAACACCCGCTCTGTCCAGTATGTGGAATGGATGTCGATCCTGCCACAGCGCCAAAGTCCGTTTTTAAAGGCGCGACCTACTATTTTTGTTCCGACGACGACAAGAAAACATTCGACGCCGCACCGGCTAAATTTGTGAACACCGACAGGAAAAGCTTGTGACGCTTGATGCGCGGCATGTGAAGACCGGATATCATGCGGTCCGACGCGGTTTTCCTCCTCTCCTCGTCGATCGAGGAGAGGATTAAGGTGAGGAGTCGATGAATCAAAGTCCGTCTCGCGCAACACGCCGAATGGTTTTCCTGGCTGCACCCGGCACCGAGATACTCGACTTGGTGGGACCGCTACAAGTCTTTGCTCGGGCATCGGAAATCTTCGTCAGGCAAAATCCTGGCGCATCACCAATCTATTCCGTTGAAGTCGTGACCACTTCCCCTCACCGCTCACTTGTCGCGAATTGTGGTTTGCGAATCACCGCACACAAAACTTTTCGCGAACTGCGTGGGAACATCGACACTTTGCTAATCGCTGGCGGCACCGCGATTGAGAATGATGAAGTAAGTGCTGAAGTCATCCGCCGGTTGAAAACCATAGCTGGACGAATTCGGCGTATCGGTTCGGTCTGCACCGGCGCCATGTTGCTGGCGCGGGCCGGTTTGCTTGATGGCCGCCGCGCTACAACGCACTGGAACTGGTGCGAGGTTTTGATCGGGCGCGCGCCGCGCGCGCGTGTCGATCCTGATCCAATATTTGTCCGCGACAAAAATGTCTATACGTCGGCGGGTGTTACGGCCGGAATGGACCTTGCCCTTGCGTTAGTGGAGGAAGACCACGGCTCGCGACTGGCGTTGCAAGTCGCGCGCAATCTCGTGCTCTATCTGCGGCGCTCAGGCGGACAATCGCAATTCAGCGCCGCATTATCATTGCAGCTGACCGACCGAAAACCATTACTCGAACTTGAAGCATGGGTGCTCGATAACTTAAACAAACCGCTGACCGTGCCGGTGCTGGCGCAACGCGTGGCGATGAGTTCCCGAAATTTCGCGCGCGTCTTCACCAAAGAAATGAAAGCCACGCCCGCGAAGTTCGTCGAGCGTCTTCGCGTCGAAACTGCGCGTCGCCGCCTGGAGGAAAGTCAGAACAGCATGGAGTCGATCGCAAGCGAGTGCGGTTTCGGAAATGTGAATTCCATGCGCAACGTCTTTCAGCGTGCGCTTAAGATTGCCCCGGGGCAGTATCGGCGACACTTCCGTCACGTGAAACGACAGCGCAGATGAAGGCTTCGAACTATATTGGTGTTTTAGCCCGCGTTTATCTCGGAATCAGTTTCTTCTTTAGCGATCACGGCAATGCCCAGCCGAATGAGGCCGCTCGTTTCCTCAAATTCGCGCTGAAAAATGGTTATTCCTGGTACCAAACTTTGCTCAACTCAGCGGTTGTCCCGCACACCGCGACTTTTGCAAAACTGGTGGTGATCGGCGAAATCTACATTGGCATCGCGCTCGTAGTCGGCTTCACCACCCGTTTCGCCACCGTTCTCGCGATGTTTTTGCTTCTTAATTATATGTGTGCGAAAGGGGCGGTGCCATGGGGTCCGGGCATCGATCAATCCGATATCGTCCTCGCGCTCATTATTCTCTTGACCGACGCTGGCCGCACCTTCGGAATCGACAAACTACTGGCTGACCGGTTTCCCAAGTTCTGGATTTTGTAGCCGACCCCGAAGAATTTCAGTTTCTTGTCATTCCGTAGCTCGCTAACGAAGGAGAATCATATGTCAGGTTTTCAGCGTTTCCCGAGTAGAGATCTCGGCCTTTTGATCTTGCGCGGAGCAGGATTCTTGCTCGCTGCAACTTTCGGCCTGCAAAAGCTCGGCTGGTATTGGACAGCGTTTCACGCCGGGAAATCTTTATCAGCCATTGGATTGGCGCCGTTAATCGCAAGAATGGGTTTTCCCATCCCTGTCGTTCTCGCCTTGTGGATCACATTTAACGAATCAATTGGCGCTCTTCTGATCGGGTGCGGTCTTTTAACCAGAATACTGGCCGCTAGCACCGCGCTTGGGATGGCCGGAGCGCTCTACACCAGTATTCGCCTGGACGAGGACTGGCTGCGAGCAGCGCTTTATCTAATCGTCTTTGTCGCCCTGGCTTTGATCGGCCCCGGAAAATTTTCTGTCGGCCATTTGATCAAAAGCAAAACTGCTGCTCCCGCGCCACCGCACTGAGGGCAGCAATATCCGGTGAGAGCGGGGAAAGAAAAGTCACTCGCAATGTAATTTCATGGCGAGATAACATTTCTAGCCGATGGCCCCATTTGAATATCTTTCCGTTCTTATCTCAATCATTCTTGCCCTGGGCATGACGCGAGTGCTCGGCGGCGTGGGCGAAATGCTGCAGGCCCGCTCCCATCGGCGGATCTACTGGGTGCACGCCATATGGATTATTAATCTCTTCCTCTACCTGGTGATCGCCTGGTGGATTTTCTACCGATGGCGCAACCAGCAGCCGTGGACGTTTTTCCTGTTCGTCTTTGTTTTGATCTCACCGACCATTTTGTACCTGGCGTCACTCCTGCTTTTTCCACGGGAAGGCGATATCGATCTTGCCGTTAAT
>DASZGW010000107.1:0-5029 GCA_035938475.1 Candidatus Udaeobacter sp. | reverse complement strand
GCCCGCGGTTATTTCAAATACTGGGTGGAACACGATTATCAGGGCGCACTCGATCTGATGCAGCAACTACGGACTTCCCTGCCCAACAATGCCGAGATCCTTCAAGTCATCTCTTTCATCTCCGCCCGGCTCGGCAAGTGGCAGGACAGCGCCGACTCGGTCAAGAGAGCGCTCGACCTCAATCCGCGCGACCTGTTCTCGCATATTCAGGCGGAACATATCCTGATGGCGACGCGCGATTTCTCGGGTGTCATGCAAGTCGTGGACAAGGCGTTGCAGATCTGGCCGAATAACACCGACTTGTTAGGTTACAAAGCCTTCGCCTTTCAGGCTGCCGGTCGGCTGGATGATGCACAAGCGGTCCTGAACGGGATGGCCCCGAACTTTGACCAGTTTGATGCCAGCGTGTCCGCCTTTTGGGTCCAGGCAAGGTTGCGACGGAATCCCGAGGCTGCGATCAAGGCCTTCGCGCCGCACGTTCAAAATTTGGAAGGCGACAAGATTCAACTGCTGCTGCTCTACGGCGATGTTCTGGAACTGGCACATCACAAAGCAGAATCGCAGAAAGCGTTTGCCGAGGCTCGGGACAAATTCGAAGCCCAGCTTCAAACTCAGCCCGACAACGATGAAATAATTGGACCATTATCTTACGCCTACGGTGGACTTGGACAGCGCAACGCGGCGGAGAAGGCCCTCACTAAGTTCAAGGCCCTGGCTTCGAACGATGCGCGAGCTCTGGGAACATTTGAGGACGTTTACTCACGGCTCATGGCGCGGTTCGGAAATAAGGATGAGGCCATTTCCAGTCTGGAGCGCGCGTTGTCTAAACCTTGTGACGGCATAACCGGAATGCCACCTACCCCGGCATTGCTTCGACTTGATCCCGACTACGATTCTCTTCGAGGCGATCCGCGTTTTGAAAGGCTTTGCCAGGAGCCGAGTAAGTGAACCCCGGCAATTTCTTCGTCGAGCTCAAGCGGCGCAACGTTTACAAAGTTGCGGTCGCCTATCTCGTCGTGTCGTGGCTGCTCTTGCAGGCGGCGTCGATTCTCTTGCCGACGTTCGAAGCGCCGAGTTGGGTGATGAAAGCGTTCGTGGTTCTGATTGCGCTCGGATTCATTCTGGCCGTTTGCATTTCGTGGGCGTTCGAGATGACGCCGGAAGGAATGAAACGCACGGCCGATGTTTCCCCCGACGAAGTCCGTTCCCTCCCCTACTGGAGCAAAAAGAAGTTTGCCGCATTCATTGTTGGCGCCGCGACAATTGCGGCAGGCCTCTTCGTTTTTCAATTCTTCCGCGCCCCAAATCCAACATCTGCGGCCAGCGCCGGCGGAAAATCGATCGCCGTGCTTCCACTGTTGAATGAAAGCGGCGATCCAAAAGACGAATATTTTTCCGACGGCCTTTCCGAGGAATTGATTGCCGCTCTGGCCCAGATCCGAGAATTGAAAGTGATCGGCCGGAGTTCTTCGTTTCGATTTAAGGACAGAAAGGAAGAGCCGAGAGCAATCGGCGAGAAACTCGGTGTCGCGACTTTGCTTGAAGGAACAGTTCGCAAACAAGGCGACCGAGTCCGGATTGTTGCCGAATTGGTGAACGCCGCCGATGGGATCGAGCTTTGGTCGCGCACGTTCGATCGCGAACTGAAGGATATCTTCGCGGTGCAGACGGAAATCGCTGCGGCCGTGGCCTCGTCGCTAAAAGTAACGCTGTTGGGGGCAGATGAACGATCGGCCAGGAAGCCAGAGCCGAAAAACACCGAAGCTTACAACGTTTATTTGCAAGGCCACTTTTACTTACTGCGACGGAACCTCGAGGACTATCGCAGAGCGATTGCTTACTACGATGAAGCTATCCGCCTGGATCCGGATTATGCGCTGGCCTATGCAGAGCGTTCCGAGGCGCGGATTTGGATTGGAGATCTGAGCGGCCAGGGGAAAACGGAATTGCCGAAAGCGCGAAGTGATGCTGAACGAGCAGTTGCCATCGCGCCCGCGCTTGCCGAAGCGCATGCGGCCCTTGGCTGGTTGCGTTTTTTTGCGGAGTGGAAATTCGCGGAGGGTCTTTCCGAATTGAAGCGCGCGCAGGAGCTTTCGCCCGCAAATCCCACCACCAACGATTTGCTGGCGCGGGTCATCGTATATATCGGCCAGCTCGATGAGGCCGAGAAACAGGCACGGCACGCTGTCGAATTGGATCCGCTTTCGGGCTCGGCGCAATTTAACCTCGCCCGCGTGCTCTGGTGTCAGGGCAAGCTTGATGAGGCGGATGCAGTCGCCCGCAAGACAGCCGATCTGACACCGGCGGCCGCTTCGAGCCACCGATGGCAGGTTCTAATCGCGGTCAAACGCGGAGACGGCGAGAAGGCCCTACGGGAGGCGCAGTTGGAAGCTGACGAAAACTATCGCCGATTCGAGCTTGCCCTCGCGCATTATGCGCGGCGAGATCGCGCGGCCGCAGATGCCGCCTTGGCCGAACTCATCGCCAAAAGCAGGGATATAGCGGCTTTTCAAATCGCGCAGGTTTACGCCTTTCGTGGTGAAACCGGCAAAGCTTTCGAATGGCTGCAAATTTCATTTGATACTCACGACACCGGCACGCTGGCTATTCTGGTTGATCCGTTGGTGAACAGCTTGCGGGATGATCCTCGCTTCAAAGCATTGGTCGCCAAAATGAATTTTCCGGCGACGTAATGATCGAAACGCCGTGGTTTTGCCGCGCTGAAGCAGTTTCACCGATATGAATCCGTTTGAATTTGTTTGTGCATTTTACTCGGTCGTGCTCGGCGTCGCCGTGGCCCAACTCATGACCAGCGTTGGGCGATTGATCGAGATGCGCGATCAAGTCCGGACCTATTGGGTGCAGTCGCTCTGGGTCATCATCGTCCTGTTGATCGATTGCAACTGCTGGTGGGCGATGTGGGATTTGCGCGGCGCGAAAAGCTGGAGCTTTGTTTCGTTTCTTCTCCTGGTGGGTCTAGTCGCCTCAATCTATCTGGTAACAGTTCTTTTGTTTCCGAGAATGGAGTCCGGCGGGCAGTTCGACCTCGACGCTCATTATTATAGGAATCGCCGGTTCTTTTTTCTGGCCAACGCCACCGGTTGGCTGATGGGCTTGCTTTGCAACCTGACCTTTCTGCCGATCAAGAACTGGGTGAATCCGGGAATTATCCTGCCGTTGATGTTTGTGCCTTTGTTGGTCATAGCTGCCATCACCGGAAGCCGTCGTTATCACAGTATCTTCGCTATCTTTGCTCTGGTTGTGATTGTCGCACTCCTCTTCGCGCCTGGTGTATCCATCAAATGAGCGCGAATAAGATTATCAGTCTCGCGATCGCCTTAAGCGCGGCCGCAATAGCGCACGCTGATGAAACTAAAATTGTTGGCGACGTGCTCGGGCCGGAAGGTCCGTTGTTCATTGATGGCAACCTTTACTACGTCGGTTGGGTTTCGAACACGTTGTCGAAGTGGGATGGCAAAACGACAACCATGCTGAATCATACCGAGGGCTGTGGTCACAACGGGTTGGCGCTCACTAAACAAAAAACATTTTTGCTCGCGTGCACGAACGATCCCGGCGCAATTCTGGAACTCGACATGACCGGCAAGCAGCTCCGTCGATGGGACACGGACAGCAGTAGCAACAAATTGGTCGGCGGAATCAACGACATTGTAGTCGCTCCGAACGGCGGCGCGTATGCCACGGTTTTTGGGCCATACGGCGATCCGCCAGTCCCGACCTTCGTCATTGGAAAAATTCTGTACCTCGCGCCTGGCAGCCAGAAATGGGTCGAGGTCGCAAACGATCTCAACTACGCCAACGGAGTCGGTGTTTCACCTGACGGAAAAACTCTTTACGTCAGCCAAACGGTCGGCAACTGCATATTAAAATTTACCATCGAGGCCGATGGATCGTTAAGCCATCGATCAAACTTCGCCCTGCTCAATGTTCTTACGAAAAACAAGAACGACTCTCCGTGGCTCGGGCCGGACAGCATGAAGATCGACCACAAAGGCAATATTTATGTCGCCCAATGGTTTGGCGGCAAAGTTTTGAAAATATCGCCGGGTGGGAAACTTCTGCACGTCTTTGAAATCGCCGCCGGCGATGGCACAACCAACGTTGCCTTCGGCCCCGACGAAAAGGAACTTTACGTGACTGTGGTAAAGGATCCCAAGGACCCACAGGCCAAAGGCAGCATCGTAAAGATCAAGAATGCTGAGTAGTCTCAGCCAAACACGCCTATAGTCGTGAACCAACAGAACTTTTTCGCCGAGCTCAAGCGACGCAACGTTTACAAAGTCGCGGTCGCGTATGCGGTCGTTGGTTGGCTGCTAGTTCAAGTTGCCACGCAGGTTTTTCCGTTCCTCGAAATTCCAAATTGGGTTGTCCGGCTGGTCATCGTGTTGGTCGTTATCGGTTTTCCGATCGCACTCGTGATTGCCTGGGCGTTTGAAGCGACGCCGGAAGGAATCAAACGAACGGAAGTTGCCGACGCCAAACACGAGCACTCACGTGGAAAGACATGGATTTATGTAGTTATCATCGGCGCAGCGATCTCGGTGGCCTTGTTTTTTCTCGGTCGATACACCGCTGGAAGCAGGAACGTCGCGACATCGGCTAACGAATTGCCAGCCAAATCCATTGCGGTGTTGCCGTTTGAAAACCTGAGCGACGACAAGGGCGCAGCTTATTTTGCCGACGGCATTCAGGATGAAATCCTGACCAAGCTCGCAAGCATCGCCGATTTAAAAGTAATCTCGCGCACGTCCACCGCGAAGTACAAGAGCAAGCCGGAAGATCTAAAGACAGTTTCGCAGCAGCTCGGCGTTGCGAACGTTCTCGAAGGCAGTGTCCAGAAAGCCACCGACAAAGTGCGGGTCAACGTCCAGCTCATCGATGCCCGCGCCGATTCCCATCTCTGGGCCAAAACCTACGACCGCGACATGAAAGATGTCTTCGCGATTCAGACCGAAGTGGCGCAGGAGATCGCCGATTCGTTGAAAGCAAAACTTTCGCCGGCCGAAGC
>DASZGW010000106.1:0-18098 GCA_035938475.1 Candidatus Udaeobacter sp. | reverse complement strand
CCAGAGGTTTTATTTATTTGGCTGCGACGTTGATTACGGATTTTGCCAACTTGGTTAGCTTTTTGTCTGTATCTGATTCCTCCGTCAAAGTAGTCTGAAGTAGCTGCACACCGTGCCGATCCCCCAGCAACTCGGCGTAGGTTCGAGCGCAACCGTAACCGGCCATCTCATAGTGTTCGACGCGCTGCGCTGCAGCAATTAGCCCCGCATCGCGCACTTCGTCTTCAGCATCTTCTTCGATCATCTCCTCCCCTTCTTTAATCACACCCTCCATGCCCTCACATTTCGGGCCGCGGGTTGACTCATCGTGGCTCGTTAGAATCTTTTCAAGACGCGCCACGTGTTCCTTCGTCTGCTTGAAATGTTCTTCGAATCCTGCGGCAAGCTGTTTGTTAGTAGCGGCTTTAACCATTTTCGGTAGAGCTTTTATAATCTGCTTCTCCGCGCTGTAGAGGTCTTTCAGTTCTTGAATGTATAGGTCTTTGAGTGTTTCTAGTTTCATATGTGTCGGTTCAATGTTGTTGGTCTTGATTCACCTGGGTTTGATAAAGCGGTTTGCTCCCATCTATGCGCAACCCCGCAGCAGAAAGATCAGGAGCAAAATAGGAATCGGAATTCCGAGAAGCCAAAGTAAAATGTACCCAGCCGCACCTGCTTCTTTAATTTTATTTGATAAACGCATCTCAGATATCCTTTCTTGACGTTGTTGATAACTCTTCATTGTGCGCAGGAACTTGCTTCGACTGATGAAAACACGCAATCGGGCTGGTGGATGGTTGTCTAGTCAGATAAAATCCTATCCTTCATCCGACGACTAGCTCGAAACGCGAAACTACGCTAGGTGTCGCCAGCTTTCTGACTCAGACTCCAACGAAATTGGAAGAGACAGAAAAACAGGACTCAGCTTAACTAGAGTGCCAGCGTGGAAGGCGACGTTCCTGGCCAGCAAACGTGACAGGCGTTTAACGCCTTTTCATGCGACTGCTACTGCGTTTCTGCCGCGCACGCGACGATGTCGATTTCCGAGGTCTCGTCCTTTTCGCACGCTTGGCTCCTTTTCGCGACTTAGGCAGAGACTTTTACCGGCTGTCGTTTGAGTGTGCCTTTCGAGACTGCCGTGGCGCGTCTAGCAGCCTTCCGAACTGGTCGCCCGCCGGCCGCAGCTTTTCCCACGACCGCACCGATCACTCCGCCGCCGACTGCGCCAGCCGGGCCGGCTATGCTGCCGATTGCTGCACCGGTTGCGGCGCCAGCTGTTTGCTTCGGAATTGGCGGAACC
Organism: Candidatus Udaeobacter sp.; assembly: GCA_035938475.1. Lineage (GTDB taxonomy): Bacteria > Verrucomicrobiota > Verrucomicrobiia > Chthoniobacterales > UBA10450 > Udaeobacter. The sequence goes on along the minus strand of DASZGW010000106.1, from coordinate 16,819 downwards.
TGGATATCTTCAGATGATGGCGCACTCTTTTTCTTTTCTGGCTTTGGATGGTCAGGCATAAATGGCGGGTTTCTCAATATCTTCGTTCGCTACAAAGATACTTCGGATGACAAGGTCGACATAGCCTTAACAAAGTTAAAAAATGCCCTGTGACACTCCTTGGCAGCCGACAATTGACTTCAAGTTCGAGAAACACTGTCAGCTTTTCGGAACTAACAATGAAATGCTGAGCGTCGCCATGCGCATCAGCAACAAAGATCTTTCGCTCGTGGTAGCTAACCCCGCAAAGCCAGGTTTCTAAAACAAGCCGAGCAATTTAAGGACGATTACGATAACAACAATTGCTCCGATTATGTAGAAGATGCTTCTGTTCATGCTGTGACTGATAACAGATTGGCTTTCGGTGGTCAGCGTTTATACAAACTGACCGTCGTCGATGGCATTGGAAAACGGCGGGAGTTGCCTCCCGCCGCTCATTCATCCAAGGCACAATCACCAAATGCCTTGGCTGTTCCCTTGCGAAGCTTATCGTCTGCCGCCTTCTTGGCCGCCGCGCTCTTGGCTGCCACCTCCCTGTTGACCACCACCGCCCTGTTGGCTGCCACCGCCCTGTTTTTCGCGCTCGCGCTCCTGGCTGCCACCGCCTTGTTTGTCACGATCACGCTCTTTGTTGCGATCGCGCTCTTGGCTGCCACCGCCCTGTTGGCCGCCTTCTTGTCCGGTAGCCGTAGGTTTGATAGGTTCGTTCGGATTGCGTTGTGTTTCCATAGTGTCTTTCTTTATTTTTAGTTATTGAGTTTACTGATTCGTGTGCGCGAGAGTCTGCTTCGATTGCTGAAACACACAATCGGGATACCGGATGATTGTCTAATCAGACAAAACCCTATCGACGACTCGCATTGTTAAAACTGCACCGGCTAGTGCTATGCTCGCATTGTGCCTGAGAGCCTCGTCATGAAAGGTCCTATCGGTGTTAAGGGCTTGTAACTCGCTCCAAGTGGGAACGATCCAATTGCCTCATCCGAGGATCAATAATACGCATATATACCTTCAAATAATCGTTTACCATCCTAGTCACGGTGAAGCGCTCCTCAAAAAGTTCCCGGGAACGTGCGCGACTAAGATCGGGAACCTGTCGAACCGCCTCTATCGCGTCTTCCAGTTCTGTCACGACGAAGCCCGTTCGCCCTTGTTGTATCACTTCTGCAACCGCGCCACCCTCATACGCGATCACTGGCGTCCCGCAGGCCATCGCTTCGATCATGACGAGTCCGAACGGCTCCGGCCAGTCAATAGGAAATAGTAACGCGTATGCATTGCCGAGGAATTCGTCCTTCTGTCGGTCACTGATTTCACCGATCCACTCTGCTGTTGACGAGTCACGTAGCAGCGGTTCGATCACCCGTTTGAAATAGCGCTTATCTACTGGATCAACCTTCGCGGCAATCTTCAATGGTATCCCCGTTCGCTTGGCGATTTCGATCGCGCGGTCGACCCGTTTTTCGGGACAGATTCGTCCTAGAAAGGCGAGATATTTTCCCGCTTCCGGCTGAAACCGAAGGAGGTTTTCCGGCAGTCCATGATAAATCGTCCCCTGCCAGTTGGCCGACGGCAGAGGTTCACGTTGGGAGTTCGAAATCGAGACGACCGGCATTTCTCGAAACTCGTTGTAAAGCGGAGCCAGGTCCGGGATATCGAGCCGGCCGTGAAGGGTTGTGACATGCGGAATCCGCAAGAGTCGAGAGACTGGAAAATGCAGGTAATCGATGTGGAAATGGATCAGATCGAATTCGTGGGCGCGCTGAGATACTTGCTCCAACAGCAGGACGTGGTGTGCAAGTTGATCCATGCAGCGTTCATCCAGTCGAAGTGAGCGGTGGCACACGGGAATAAGCCGAGCGGCGGTCTCCGAATCCCCACTTGCGAAAAGGGTCACATCGTGTCCCTGGCGGATCAATTCCTCAGTAAGATAAGAAACGATTCGTTCCGTCCCTCCATACTGTTTTGGAGGCACGCTCTCGTATAGTGGCGCTACCTGGGCGATACGCATATTCCTCCCTTCTTCCCTTTTGCGATGCTTTGCTATCCGCAGCAGTAGCGAAATACGCTTTTGTTCCGAAAAGTTGCGCTCGCACCACGGTGCCCTTGAGATCTGCATGAATCAAAAACCATAACTGCCTTCTAAATCGAATATCCGCGTGGCTTTGGTTCTTAGAGTTTGCAGCGAAAGATTCGTCTTCCGCTAACCGCCCTCAATTTCCTTTCGATGCGAACCGCGTATTTGGCTGGTTTCAAACCGCGGCCCGCGCAACTCGCATAGACTTGCGTGAATTCAGCGCCGAAGAATAAGATTTGCGATGAATGATAACCCAGAGCAATAATGTGATGAGTGAGTTAGCTGTTCCATAAACCGAGCCGGCAGCGCCGCTGCCAAGATAGAAACCCAGCAGCCATTTCCCCAGGCCAGTCAATTCCCTCTCCGGGCAACCCTCGCAGTTCATGAGTTGCCGCAAAGTGAGAGAGACTAACATGAGCTTCGTGGAGCAAAAGTTGCTCGCGTACTGCACGAAATAGCTGGTAGTGCATGACTATGGCGCACGAGTACGACGCCGTCGTAGTTGGCTCTGGACCGAATGGTTTTGCGGCCGCGATCACGCTCGCGCGCGCGGGTTGTTCAGTTTTGGTTTGCGAAGCGAACGCGATAATTGGCGGGGGAGCGCGCTCGGCGGAACTGACGCTGCCAGGCTTTTTGCATGATGTTTGCTCGGCAGTGCATCCGCTCGCGGCAGCTTCTCCATTTTTCACCACTCTTCCGCTCGAGCGGTGTGGTCTCACATGGATTCAACCTGAAATCCCATTGGTGCATCCGCTTGATGACGGTTCCGCGGCGTGCCTGCACCAAGATATCGATCGCACGGCCGAACAACTTGCCGGCGACTCGCGCGCTTATCGGCGGTTAATGAAGCCGCTCGTTCCCCACTGGGAAAATTTAGCGAACGAACTCCTGCAGCCGATGCTCCACTTGCCGCGACATCCAGTAATATTAGCGCACTTCGGGATTTTGGGATTTTGCCCGACAACGTTGCTGGCGAAGTTCTTGTTTAAAAACGAACCGGCCCGCGCGCTTTTCGCTGGAATCGCTGCGCATTCATTTCTTCCTTTGGAAGCGCCAGTCTCCTCCGCGTTTGGTTTGGTGCTCGGGCTTGCCGGGCATGTTGTCGGCTGGCCAATCCCCCGCGGCGGTTCACAGCAAATTACAAACGCGCTCGCTGCTTATCTTCGTGAGCTCGGGGGCACAATTGAGATTGAACATAGGGTCGACGATCTAAGCGACCTGCCAAAATCGCGCGCCGTTATTTTGGATATTTCTATCTGGGAATTTTTGCGCGTCGCTGGTCGGCAAATGCCGCCACGCTATCGCCGGCGACTGGAATCGTTTCGGCACGCACCTGGAATTTTCAAAATCGATTACGCTCTAAGTGAGCCGGTTCCGTGGAAAGCCGAGGCGTGCCGCCGCGCCGGCACGGTTCATCTCGGCGGCACGATGAATGAAATTGCAGCAGCGGAAGGCGATGTATCGCGAAGCAAAATTCCGGAGCGGCCATTTGTACTCGTAGCGCAACAGAGTTTATTTGATGAAACTCGATCTCCAGCCGGAGAACATACGCTCTGGGTCTACTGCCACGTTCCATTCAACTGCAACGTTGATATGTCGGATCGAATTGAAGCCCAAATCGAACGATCCGCTCCCGGTTTTCGCGATTGTATTCTCGCTCGTCACAAGATGAATGCGGCTGAGCTTGAGAAATCGAACCGTAATTTAACCGGAGGCGACATCAACGGCGGTGCAGCGGATCTGGCACAGTTGATTGCCCGACCCATTTTCAGTCCCACGCCTTACCGCACTCCACTTGGGGGAGTTTACTTATGCTCAGCTTCCACACCGCCGGGAGGTGGCGTTCACGGGATGTGCGGGTTTCACGCGGCCCGCGCAGCATTGCGCGAGGTCTTCAACGTCAAATTCGTTCGCTGACAGCAACGCATTTGCCGCTGCGGTTTTGCACAATCATTTCTTTACGCGCAAACCACTGTTCGTTTTCGAACGGTACCTTGATAGCTATTCATCAAAAAGGGACAAACCATGAAGACAAAAAGGCTAATTGCCACAATAACGGTCAGTGCTGGCCTCATGCTCGGACCGGCCGCCTTGGCGCAGGAAGAGACTCCCGTAGACATGAAGGACCTGCCATCCCCGGCGCAAACCACTATCAAGGAAAAAGCCGGGAACGATCAGATTCTTCGCGTCGCAAAGGAGACTCGCAAAGGCAAGGAATGCTATGACGCGCTCGTAAACAAGAACGGGAAAGAAGTGGCTATCCGGGTGGATTCCAACGGCAAGTTCATGGGCACTCATCCGGAGAAGGCCGAGCAGAAGGCAAAGACCAAGGGATACTAATCAGTGCGAGTCGGGTCGAGTATTGCTTGCTCTTACGTAGGCGGACTTTTCCCGGTAACGGATTAATGGTGGAGTCGCCTGTTCGAGGGATCGTACAGGCGCCGTGGGGACGGTCTACGTTCGAACTCATACGTAATCGCGTTGCGACATACGACCGGCCAGCCTTTGAGAGCCGTCAAATAAGTTGATGGGAGATCCACGAAACGTCGCGCACGCCAAGAAAGTCAGCCAGGAGAAGCATCATAAGGAAAAGCATGCTCCAAAGGCTGGCCCTGCTCCGACGCAGCGCACTAAGGCCGTCCGAGCCGAAACGAAAGCTGCCACCGAGAGAACTGCGCCGACAGCCGAAGCTCCGAAGCCAACTCAACCAGTAGAACCGACGCAGCTGGAGAAATCGCTTGTAGTCCTCTCCAAACTTAAAGAGTTGGAGTTTCATTCACGAGCGAATATCGAAAAGCTAGCTGAACTCAGTTTGACCGTTGAGGAGGAGCTCAAGCAAAAGGCGTTCGGTGATGCGATCGGCGCCGTTTATGCCGCGCAGGACGCATTTCAATCCAAGATTCTGAAGCTGATTGAAGACTACGAAGCGGAGTGTGCGCGTTTGTCGGGCTCTGCCTGACGCGCGCTGCTGATCCCACCAGACTTCGATTTTTTCGCGCAACCTTTTTGCGCGCCAATGGGCACTCAGTTTCGAACAATCCTTAAACCTGACAGTCAAAACTTAACAAACATGAAAACGAAAAACCTATTCACAATAGCGGCGATAAGCGCGGGCCTCGCATTCGGAGTGACCGCGCAAGCGAAGGAAGAAGAACACGAAGAACAAACGATCAACAGTTCTGACGTCCCTGCCGCTGTGCAGCAGGCTGCGCAAGCGGAAGCCAAAGGCGGAACGATTGTTCGCTGGGAGAAAGAGGGCGCCAACTTTGAAGTCGTGATCGACAAGAACGGCAAGCAAATTGGTGTCGAAATGGATGCTAACGGCAAGGTGCTAAGCAAGCACAACGAAGCCAAAGAGCACAAAGAAAAAGGCGAGAAGTACTAATCATGGGTGGATCGCGTTGTTCTCAACGCGATAGTGGATGAAGCGCGGCGAAGATGGGATTGTCTTTGACACTGTCTTCGCCGCCTTCGCACTTCTAAGTGATTGTACCCGGCGTCACTGAGCCCGAGCACTGTTTTCAAGCGAACCCGCAAATGGTCGAGTAGATTATTCCACCAAGCATTGCTCCAATAGCCACCAAAGCAACATCGCGCTTTAGCAAGGCGATCAGAAGAAAGGAAATCACCGCGATACCGACAGTGGGCCAGTCGACAAGTGCTCCGGGAATCAAATCGAGCGATACGACTGCGATGACGCCCACGACTGCGGCACTGACGCCGGCGAGAAAGGCCTGGATCGGACGATTTTCCCTGAGTTTTTCGACGTAATGGACGCCGGCAATTACAAAAATGAACGACGGCAGGAAGACGAAGAACGTCGCTAACACCGCTCCCGGTATACCGTTGGCGAGATAACCAACAAATGTTGTGAACAGCATGAATGGACCTGGCGTTGCGACGCTCAAGGCCACGCCATCGAGCAGCTGGCCATCCGAAAGCCAGTGGTATTGCGCAACTGCGCCCCGCTGCACAAAAACCAACGAAGCATATGCGCCGCCAAAACTCAGCAGCCCTGTCTTAAGAAACAGCCATGAGACTTGGAGCAATCGCGAGTCGGTAAACGGAATAGCGAGACCAACCCCACCGATTGCGACCGGCAGTGTCAGGGCAGTCTTTTTCAACAGCGGCAATCTTCGGTCGACAATCAGATTCAAAACGCCGGCTATCAAAAGAATCAGCAGAAAGTTGATACCAGCAAAACGCATTCCTACGAATGCGCCGACGAGCAAGATTGCCAGAAAAAAATTCCGAATTGAGGCACGACCGAGTTTGATGATGCCCGCGGCGATAATGCCCAGCACGGCCGGCTTAAGAACGTAGAGCGCGTTGTTAACCTGAGGCAGCTTGCCATACTTAACATAAAACCAACTCAGGACGATCATCACGACTGCGCCCGGCAGAATGAAAGTAAGACCAGCCAGAATGCCGCCCCACAGCTTTCTTTTCAGATAGCCGACATAGATCGCAAGTTGGAGTGCCTCGGGACCGGGAAGCATATGGCAGAACGCCATGATCTTGACGAAGCGATCCTTGGACAACCACCGCCGCTTTTCCACCATATGATTGAACATCATCGTGATCTGCGCCACTGGTCCCCCGACGTTGACGAAGCCCAGAAAAAGAAAATAGAAAAATACCTCACGCCACGACGGCATCTGATGATCCGTGTCTCGCTCCTTTTCTTGGGCGTGATTCATCGTGGTAGCAAGAACGCGTACAGGGCGTCAAAGCATTCAAAGCCGCGTCGCAAAATTTTCTGATCAGACAATCCTTCTTTCGCCCAACCTTTGAGAACACGATCAATTCCGACCGCCTCGACGCGCTGAAATCGTGCGTCGTCCAAGTCCGCGTCGTGGACCATCTCTCCAATCTTGGCTAGAGCCTTGTCTGAAATCGCAAACCTCTTGGTGAGCGTCTCGAAGGTGCAGTAATTCCCGTGATGCGAAAACTCAGCGTCAAGCATGTCGAACGGAATGGCGCCCGGAATCGCGTCTGCCGTGGGCGCGAAGACGAATTTTGGTTTGTGATCAATGAATCGTGCGATCAGCCACGCTGACCCGACGCGATCGATCTCTGGGCGCGGGCGCGTCAGCCATGTTTTTCCCTGATATTGTTTTGCGTCCAGTGTTTGCAGTTGTCGCGAACGCGTCGGTCCTTCGGCTCGCCGAAGCAGCATCGCTATATCGTGTCCACGAGGACTGTCGAAGAAATCGACTGCGCGAACTTCCCGAAACTGCCGCGTGAACCGCTCGAGTTCTGCCGCTGCCGCTTCTGCATCCATTTTTTTTCGCCGCGCGATGAAACTCTGAAGAGCTTTTCGTAGCTCCCTGTAGTCTTTTGCACGGACGTCATTGAACATCGCCACGACCTTCTCCTTGTTCAGGCCCTCGATTTCTTGCACGCGGACGAGAGTCGAATCACCTCCGTAATCACGGATCTGCTGAGCCAGCCACTGAAACTGCTCATATTGGGCCGGTTCATCTGGCAGCAGATAAGTTGAGGTCTTTATCTGAATGGCGCCGATCTTCTTGAACCTCCGCCAAACCGCAACACGCTCAGTTTTTTGCCGGGTCGGAAGACTGTAGAGAAGAAGAAGCCAAGAAGTTGCGTGCATAAATTAGCTGCCTATAAATGAAATATGTATAGCATGTCATCCTGCATCTTACATCTAACCTCGCATTTCGCCTCTCGCCCGAAGGAGGTGCCGTGCGCTCCCTCTCCTGCCGGAATTAAAAACCCTGCCATTGCTTCGTGGCCGCTTTCTGGGCCCTCCGGAATCTTTATCAAATGAAAAAGATAATCGCAGTACTATCAATCGCAGTGATCACGAGCCTGGCCTGTCCGGCTCTTTTATCCGCTGAGGAAGAAAACGAACAGACCGTTCAATTGTCCGATTTGCCCGCCGCGGTGCAGACGACAATCAAAGATAAAGCTGGTACCGACGCGATCGAGAAGATCGAGAAAAAGATGGAGGACGGCGAAATCGTCTATGAAGCCGTCGTGAATAGAAACGGCGAGGAATGGGGTATTGACGTGAACGAACAGGGCAAGTTCCTGAAGGAGTACGAGGAAAGCAAGGAAAAGGAAGATGAAGGCGAGAACTATTAATGGAGAGATGGATATGGTCGCGAGTTTTGCCATCGAGCAGCCGGCGGTGATGTGCTCGCTTCACAACAAAATTATGAAACAAATTTTTATCATTGGCTTAATATTCGCAGCGTTCACTTGCGCATCGTTGGCGGCCGATCTCGATACCGCGAAGATCGACAATCTGACCGGGCTTAAAGGTAAAATGAACGAGAAGGAGGGCGTTTATAAAGTCACTTTCCCGCGCAACGACGTGAAGGTCGTTGTCGATGGATGGACGATGCCGCCGTTCATGGGACTCGGGACCTGGGCGGCATTCACAAAAGGCGCGCACACCGAAGCAATGGTGATGGGCGACACCGTTCTCTTTGAAGACGAAGTGAACTCTGCGATGTCAGCTGCGCTCGACAACGGGCTCAGCGTTACCGCCCTGCATAATCATTTCTTCTTCGACCAACCGAAGGTTTACTTCATGCACATCGAAGGCGAAGGCGCGACTGACAAGTTGGCTGGGGCTGTGAGAAAAGTCTACGACACCATCAAAGAGACTCGCGCAGCCAGCCCGCAACCGAAAGATTCATTCGGCGCTAAATCGTTGCCGGAAAAAAATTCGATTACGGCCGGGCCACTTAATGAGATCTTCGGGAAACAAGGCGAATCAAAAGATGGAATGGTGAAGTTTACGATTGGCCGCCCGGCCATGATGCATGGCGTTAGGATCGACAATACCATGGGCGTAAATACCTGGGCGGCATTCGCCGGCAGCGACGACAACGCTGTTGTGGATGGAGACTTCGCAGTTACGGGAGACGAATTGCAACCAGTTTTGAAATCGCTGCTGAAGGACAAGATCAACATTGTCGCCATCCATCAACACATGACCCATGAAGAGCCGCGCATCATGTTCTTCCATTACTGGGGCAGAGGCACAGCTAAAGACTTGGCGAACGCGGTCAAAGGCGGGCTTCTGGTTGGTGGATTGCTCGAGGTCAGTTCGCCGTTACAAAATTGAGCGCATCCTTCACCTGGAAGGCAGCTTGCGTTGCCGCCACGCTGTGTTGTGTTGGCGTCGCTAAGATTGCTGCGCAAAGCACGGCGCCGCTTAAATTAACAAAGACAATTGCGCTGCCCGGTGTGGAGGGGCGGATCGACCACTTAGCGTTTGATGCCGCAGGCGAGAGATTATTCGTCTGCGCGCTCGGCAATAACACCGTCGAAGTGCTCGATTTGCGTAAGCGCGAACGCGCCCACTCGATCACCGGTCTCGGCGTACCGCAGGGAGTCGGGTATGTCCAGGAAGTGAATCGTTTGTTTGTTGCCAATGACAAAGGCGGTATTTGCAAGATCTACGATGGAAAATCATTCCAGGCTGTCGGGGAACTGCGTTTTGAAGATGACGCCGACAATGTTCGTTACGATGAAACGAGCCAAAAAATCTATGTCGGATTTGGCAGCGGGGGCATTGCCGTTGTTAATGCTGCCGACGGAAAACAGGTCGGCTCCATTAAACTCAGCGCACATCCCGAAGCTTTTCAGCTGGAGAAAAAGGGTAGCCGAATTTTCGTCAATGTTCCCAACTCGCGTCATGTCGCAGTGGTCGATCGCGATAAAGGCGAGGTAGTTGCGAGGTGGACAACAGACCTGGCCTTCGCGAATTTTCCCATGGCGCTTGATGAAGCGGATCATCGATTATTTGTCGGCTGTCGCCTTCCCTCCAGGTTGGTCGTGCTCAACACCGATTCGGGCGATGTTGTTGCAAAGATGAATATCTCAGGCGATTGCGACGATCTCTTCTACGATACGAAACGCCATCGTGTATACGCGATCTGCGGAGCGGGAAAAATCGACGTCATCGACCAAATCGATCCAAATAGCTATAGAGTCTCAACCACGATCGGTACAGCGGATGGCGCTCGTACCGGCATTTTTGTTTCGGAACTCGACGTCTTGTTCGTAGCTGTCCCGCATAGAAGCTCACAACAAGCGGAAGTTCGCTGCTATCAAATCGAATGATTCACGGCTTTAGCTCTTAAATACCGATTAAGCCTGCGGAGATCATATTGTGAGCCTCGATTCTATTTGCGCAGCAAAAACAAACCGATGACAGCGAAAGCAATGCCGACGATTCGCTGCCAGGATGACGGTTCGCGGAAAAACAAGATGCCAGCTACGGCCATGATCACGGCGCCGCCCGCTAGAATCGCTGGAACCGACGAGAGCGGACCGTCTTTTTGAAAAAGCAGAAAGAACGCAATTGTTCCCGCGCCCACGCAGATGCCCGTCAGAACGGAATAGATAATTCCTTGCGCACTGGATTGTTGATTCCAACGGCTCGCCAACCAAAGAAACGCGAGGTAAAGCAAGATCGATAATGCGGCTGTGCCTTCGACAACGAATCCGCCCAAGCCTTCGCCGATACGGTCGGCCGCGAGCTTCGTAAAAATTTGGTGCGCGCCATAAAGCACAGCGGCGACGACCGCATACCAGAACCAACCTGGCACGAATAGAAGTCTAGCTCACGGAGGGGATCACTCGCGAGAAGATTAAAGTCGACCACGTCGATCAGCGCGTCTTATCAAACGCAAGCAAGTCTGTTCTGGCGCTGACGGTTTCTAAATGAGAACTTATGAAGTGTTTTCGATTCCTCGATGGATAGCTGGCTGTTGGCTTGGTTTAGTTTGTGCGACCGCAATGGGCAACGGGCCCTACCAGTTCGTAACTGAGACACCGATTGGCGGTGAAGGCGGCTGGGACATTTTGACGATAGATTCGGCTGCGAGCCGTCTCTACCTTTCGCACGCGACGAAGGTCGTCATTGTCGATTTGGGTAAAAATGCCGTCGCCGGCGAAATTGCCGATACGCCTGGCGTCCACGGATTCGTGGCCGTACCCGAAATACAACGCGGTTTCTCATCGAACGGCAAGGAATCGAAATCGAGCGTTGTTGATCTCACAACGTTAAAAACGGTTTCGAAAATTGATACCGGCCCGAATCCAGACGCTATTGTTTACGAGCCACGTCATGGTGAAGTCTACGTTTTCAATCACACCGGAAATTCGGTCACCGTTATCAATGCGAAAGCCGCTACTGTTTCAGCGACGATTCCGCTTGGAGGAACTCCAGAATTCGCGGCGGTGGATCAAGCAGCAGGGCGCGTCTACTGCAACATCGAAGACAAGAGCGAAGTCGCAGTGATCGATGCGAACAAACATGAAGTCGTCGCGCACTGGTCGATTGCGCCGGGAGAAGAACCAAGTGGAATCGCGTTGGATGCTACGCATCATCGTCTCTTCTGTGGCTGCCACAACAAAATGATGGTGATGCTCGATACCGAAAGCGGAAAGGTGGTGGGCAGTGTCCCGATTGGCGCCGGCGTCGACGGCTGTGCCTTCGATGACGCAACGCAGCTCGCATTCGCGTCTTGCGGAGACGGCGCGACGACAATCGCGAGAGAAGTAGCGCCAGGCAAATTTACGGTTATCCAAACTTTGAAGACCGAGCGCGGTGCACGGACAATGGCGCTCGATCCCAAAACCCATCGGATATATTTACCGTCGGCGAAATTTGAGCCGGCGCCCTCGCCTTCGCCGGGTGCATCGCCGACACGTCCCAGAATTGTCCCCAACACGCTCAAGTTACTCGTCTACGCTCCGGGGGAACCGATAAAAGATTAAATGTGCGACGATTTGCGATTGCGGTAAGTCTCGCGTGCGCGGCGCGCGTTGTGTTTGGGCAAGGCGGACCGCCGATGATCACTGATGATCCCGGCACCCCTGGAAACGGTAAATGGGAAAACAATTTTGCGATCATATTTGAACATCGCCCGAATGAGACCTCGATCGACGTGCCACAGATCGATCTGAATTATGGAGTGGGCGAGCATATTCAACTCACGTTGCAAAATGCGCCGGTACTCTTGAAGCGCAGCGGTCACGCGCTGATCGGCGGCCTTGGTAGGACTGAAGCCGCGGTAAAGTGGCGCTTTCTCGATGAAGCAACCAGCGGCCTCGACATGTCGATGTTTCCGCGCGTCATTTTCAATATCGTGCAGTCATCAGTGCGCCGCGGTCTCGCTGAAGACGGCACACGCTTTCAAATTCCATTTCAGATGGCGAAGACCTTCGGCCGCTGGCATGCGGACGTCGAGGTCGGTCCGCGAGCGATCACGGTTGGTCGAAGCGAATGGTTATATGGAATTGTCTGCGGGTTCGATCTTGCCAAACCAACAATGCTGATGGCAGAGCTTCATGACGAATCGCGAATGAACTTCAGCCGCGACGTGCTCACGCTGAATGTCGGTTTGCGGCATGAGTTTACCGAAAATTACATACTAATTCTGTCGATGGGGCACGAGCTTCGGTCGCCCGATCAGCCGACAGCGCTCATTGGCTATTTTGGGATGCAATTCCTTTATTGAATGAGATCAATGCGCTTTTGAACCGGGCTTCTGCGGAAAGATCAGGATCAACGCGACGATCGCCACCAGGAGCGCGAGCGATGCGGTGTAACGGCTCAGAGCCAGGCCGCCTTGCGCGATCGGTTTGTCGAGAAAATCGCCGAGAGTAGCTCCGAGCGGGCGAGTCAAAATGAATGCAGCCCAAAACAAAATGACCCGCGAAAAGCTCGTGAGATAGTAAAGAAGAGCGGTCAACAAAAGTAATCCGCCGAAAACGGCGGCAGCGCCGAGATAGCCCATTTCATTTGTGTCGGCCACCCAATCGCCAAGCGCCGTCCCCAAGGTCTGGGAGAACATGATCGTCACCCAATAGAAAATCTCGACCTTCGGCGTACTCACCGTTTCGATCGATATGCTTCCGGTCGACCAGCGCCAGATCAGAAGCGACGCAATCACGCAGATGAGCAAGATGCTTGAACCGCCGGTGTAGCCGATGCCGAGCGATCTCGTGCAATAATCGGCCAGCGTTGTGCCGACGGTCGTCGTCGCGACAATCGTTAGCCAGTAAAGGAATGGGTGAAATTTTTTTGCCCTGATCTGTACCAGGACGGCAACGATAAAAACGACGCCGAAGATTGCCGTGCCGATAAGGTAGCCTGTGCCCTTCGCTTCGGAGGTCGTTTCGCCGAGCCACGACATGGTTACGGCGTCGCCGCCGGTTTCGCCGAGCGTTGTCGCGAGGATCTTAACGACCCAGAACGCAAGCGTAACCTGCGGAACTTTACTGACAATGGTGTTGAGGTTTGAATCACGCGTGTGCATTGCCTGCCTTTCGGTTAGCCGCAGCCCGCAATGATTCGGCGACGCTGCGCGTATTTGGGCCTGTAGTCTACAATCGTTGCTGCTCTGTCAAAAAGCCGTGCAGAGACCGTTAGCTGGACTCCGTGTCCCAACAGCGGATTTATTTCCGCAACAAAACTAACCCAACGATCGCGAACATGATGCCAAGTAACCGCTGCCACGATGGTGGTTCACGGAAAAACAAGATGCCAGCGATTGCCATGATCGCAGCGCCCACCGCAAGAATGACTGGGACGGCTGATAGCGGCCCGCCTTTCTGGAAGAGAAGAAAAAACGTAATTGTCCCGGCGCCTACACACACGCCCGTGAGAACCGAATAGAAAATCCCTTGAGCACTGGATTGCTGATTCCATCGGCTGGTCAACCAAAGAAACGCGAGATAAACTAAGATCGACAATGCGGCCGTGGCTTCGACAACAAATCCGCCCAAGCCTTCGCCGATGCGGTCCGCCGCAAGCTTGGTAAAGATTTGATGCGCCCCGTAAAGAATAGCGGCGGCAACTGCATACCAGAACCAAGCTCCCACGAAACAAGAGTCTAGTTTATGAAATGGATCACCCGCGAGAAAATTAAAGTGGACCGCGTCGCCTGCCCTTGGCTCATCAAGAAATTCATCGACCGAGACGCGGAGTTTGTCTTTCTGTCGCACGACACTGATTGGGCAAAAGTCGACGACGGAACTGTGTTCGACGTTCCGAACTGCGAACTCGGTCATCACGGTGAAGACGTTTCATTCAATTCAATTCTGAAAAAATACAAGCTCACCGATGCAGCGCTCGCTCTGTTGGGTGAGATTGTGCGCGCGGCTGACTCGCATCCTGCTAATCCGCACCCAGCCGGAGAAGGTTTGCGCTGGATCGCCAGCGGCTTCGGCGCGATCGGATTAAGCGATCATGAAATTCTTGAGCGCGAGTTCGTTCTTTACGACGCGCTTTACGCTGAATGCAAACGCCAGGTGAGCCAAGCGTAAAACGGAAGCGGCAGTTTGCGGATTTCTTCGGACTCAAACGCAATCTCGTCATCCTGCTCATCGCCATTTTTGTAATCGGCGCCGGCGAGGAGCTTTGGATGCGTTTTGTGCCGAAGTACCTGCAAGCAGTCGGCGCGACTGTCTTTGTTATCGGCCTTTATGATGCACTGCGCACTTTTCTCGGCGCGATCTACGCGTACCCCGGCGGAGTATTCGTGGACCTTTGGGGACATCGCCGTGCTTTTATCATTTTTAATCTGGTTTCAATCGTCGGCTATACGTTTGTCCTGCTTGTTCCGCATTGGGCGGCGGTAATTGCTGGAATGTTTCTCTTCCTTTCATGGACTTGTTTTTCCTTGCCGGCGACGTTTTCACTGGTGGGAGCTGCGCTCGAAGCAAATCGCTACTCCATGGGTGTGGGCGTTCAATCCGTAATCAAACGGTTGCCAATTATGATTGCGCCATTTTTCGGTGGAATACTGATCGATCGCTTCGGAATCGTTGGTGGTGTGCGCATCGCGCTGGCCGTGTCGATCGTTCTCTCAGCTCTCACCATTCTTGTTCAAAGGCAATTACGCGAAGAATCAAAGGAAAAAATCGACGAAAGCGATCGCTGGAATTTTTGGCAAAGTTTGCGCGAATTCAATTCGCCGATGAGGCGTTTGCTCTTAAGCGACATCATGATCCGTTTTTGCGAGCGAATCCCTTACGCCTGGGTCGTGATCTTTGCGATGGATTACATCGGCGTGAGTGGACGACAAGTAGGCGTCCTCACGACGATAGAGATGCTCGCCGCGACGCTGTGCATCATTCCCGCCTCGCATTTCGCCGATCGCCATAGACGCGAGCCCTTCGTGATCGTGACTTTCATCATGTTCACGCTTTTTCCAATCAGTTTGTTGATGTCGCGAAGTTTTTCGGCATTGATCATCGCGTTCATGATTCGCGGCTTTAAAGAGTTCGGAGACACATCGCGTAAGGCGCTCATCATCGGATACACCGATTCCGACCGACGCGGCCAAATGGTGGGCGCTTACTATCTTGTCCGCGATTTGTTAGTCAGCCCTGGTGCAATCCTTGGCGCGTATTTGTGGAAACTCGGACCGGCACTGAACTTTCTCGGAGCAGCGGCTCTCGGAGTCGGTGGAACGGTTTTCTATGTGAGAACGATTCGCCAGAGCCGACAATCAGCCCTGAATGATCTAAAAAAGCAATTGGAGATGCGTCGAACTCGCATTTGAGTCGATTGAGTTGCTCAGCGCGCTTTGTCGAGCGCGAGCTTAAGACCAAACGCGATGAGGATTGCGCCCATCGCGCTGTCGAGTGCCACGACTACACGGCGCTGCCTTAGCCAACTCGATAGCGATTCAGTCGCGTTTGCTAACAGGAGAAACCAAAGAATTCCTTCTGTCGCATGAATCGACGCCAACAACACGCTGAACGACCAAACCTGAACGCCCGCCGGAATAAATTGCGGCAGGAAGCTCAGGTAAAACATGCCAACCTTGGGATTGAGAAGGTTCGTCAAAAAACCACGCTTCAACCAAAGAGAACTGTCTGTTCGCTCATCTTCCTTCCAGACTGGTTCCACAGCGCCGTTTGCAGAAGTGGAAGCGAATGCGCGAATAAACAATTTAATTCCTAAATAGCCTAGATAGATAGCGCCAACGATCCGCAGCACGTTGTAAGCGAACCCGGAAACGGCGAGCAGCGCACTTAGACCGAAAGAAGCCGCAGCACCCCACAGCAAACAACCGGAACAGATGCCGACGCCGGCAAGCAATGCCTGTTTTTTGCCCTCCACCGCAGCGGTTCGCAAAACCAGCGCTGTATCTAACCCGGGCGTAATGGTCAGCAAACCGGCTGCTAAAGTGAACGAAAGCAACGCTTGCTCAATATTCATAAAAACTAGTTAGTAATTGTCTTCTCTCTTCTGGCATCGAAAGCAATCTTTCTCGAGTGATAAAAAACAAGTTGGCGACCTGTCGAATCCGATCAAAATGACTTTATCCAGAGATGTCTCTGGTCCGCTCGTTATGACAAACATTCGAATTGCAGCTGCGCTATGTTTTCTTGCCGTCGCACTGGGCGCTTTCGGGGCGCATAGTCTCAAGCAAATTTTAGAAGCGCATGGAATGCTCGATGTCTGGAACAAGGCCGTGTTTTATCATTTCATTCACGCGCTTGCGCTTCTGGTGCTTGCGCTTTTCGGTGTCGCGAATCGCGGCGCATGGTGGTTACTCTTTGCTGGTATCTTCATTTTTAGTGGCAGTCTATATGTGATGGCGCTGACAAATCTTCGCTGGCTCGGAGCAATTACGCCGATCGGCGGTCTCTGTTTTCTGGCGGGCTGGGCATGGCTGGCGATCGCGCCGCGTCCGTAGA
>DASZGW010000105.1:0-49721 GCA_035938475.1 Candidatus Udaeobacter sp. | reverse complement strand
GAGGGTGTTGATCGAGAAACCGAGCAACGGGAAAAGCATGAAAGTCGCGACGAGTGAGACCGGCACGGCAAGCAACGGGATCAGGGTCGCGCGCCATCCCTGGAGAAAGAGATAAACCACAAGAATGACGAGCACGATCGCCTCGAGCAATGTATGCTCGATTTCCTTCAAGCCTTCCGTGACGGCTTTGGTCGTATCAAGGGAAACGACGTAATTGAGATCAGCCGGAAATCGCCGCGACAATTCCGTCATTAGCTTTTTCACGCCCTCGGCCGCGGCGATCGCGTTGGAACCGGGCAACTGATACAGCGCGAGGATGGCGGCGGGTTTGCCATTCAGACGTCCACGCAAGTTATAAGTCTGCGCCCCAAGTTGGATCCGCGCGACGTCTTTTACCCTAACGAGTGATCCGTCGGGATTGGCACGCACGACGATATTTCCGAATTCCTCCTCGGATTGCAGCCGTCCAGTCGCCCGCACTGGATAAGTGAATTCCTGTCCAGTGGGCACCGGCTCGCCTCCGATCTGGCCGGCCGGATTGACCGCGTTTTGCGCTTTCACCGCATCGACGATTTCCGGAATCGTGATGTTGAGTTTCGCGAGCTGATCCGGCCTGACCCACAACCGCATCGCATATTGGCCTGCGCCGAAGACCGTCACGCTCGCGATGCCGGGCACGCGCGTAAGCTGGTCGTTGAGATTGATGAAGGCGTAGTTTGCCAGAAACGTGCTGTCGAAGGTGCCGTTAGGGGAATAAAGCGAAATCAGCATCAAGGGCGCGGCGGTCGATTTTTGGACCGTCACACCGGCCGCGTTCACTTCCGGCGGAAGCTGCGAAGCCGCTTGCGAGCTGCGCATCTGCGCCAGAATCTGGTCGGTGTTCGGATCGGTCTTAATGTCGAAATTCACCGTCAGCGTCATCGCGCCGTTGTTGGCGTTGACGGACGACATGTAGTTCATGTTGTCGACTCCGCTCATCTGCTGCTCGATCGGCGTCGCGACTGATTGCTCGATCGTTTGCGCGTCGGCGCCGGTGTAAATCGCCTTCACCTGCACTTCCGGCGGCGCGATGTTTGGAAATAATGCGATCGGCAGACCGAGGATAGCGACAGCGCCAACAATCGTCATGACGATCGCGATCACCATCGCGACGATGGGACGATTAATGAAAAACTTCGCCATGCGCGACTATTGCGTCTTCGGCGTTTCCGCCACTGGCGTCGGCGAAACCCACGGCTTGGCGTCGACGGGCATTCCCTCGCGCACTTTCTGAATGCCTTCGACCACGACACGGTCACCGGGTTTGAGGCCTTCCTCAATCAACCACATTTGGCCGACGCGCTCGCCCACCTTCACCGGCCGGATCTCCGCCTTGTTGTCGGCGCTGACGATCGCAACTTGATACGAGCCCTGCAATTCCGCGACGGCACGCTGCGGCACAAGCAGCGCGCCTTTCTGCGTTTTCGTTATCACGCGCACACGGGCAAACTGACCGGGCCGCAAAATGTTTCCCGGATTCGGGAAAAGACTTTCGATGAGGACCGTCCCGGTGCGCACATCGACCTGACGCCCTGCGACAGAAAACTTGCCCTTGTCCGGCCAGATGCTGCCATCCGCGAGTACGAGTTGGCCCGCGAGAGCCGACACCGCTCCGGAATCTTTTGCGTTCAGTTGCTCGGCCGCGCGCAAATATTCCTGCTCGCTGATTGGGAACACAGCTTTGATCGGATCGAGCGTGGAGATCGTTGTTAACTCTTCCGTGCCCGGCCCGACCAGATCACCGATGCCCGGCTTGGCGACTCCAGCCAAACCGTCGATTGGCGCCGTGATTTTTGTGAAGGCAAGATTGATCTCCGCTTGGTCCACGCTCGCCTTGGCCGCTTCGGCATTGGCGGCGTTCGCCAGCTTGTTCTGGGTGGCAACGTCGAAGTCGCGCTGGCTCGTGACTTTCTTGTCATAGAGTTCCTTTTGTTTCAAAAATTCCGCATCCGTCCTGCCTTGCTGCGCTTGTGCCTGCGCTAGCTTGGCCTTTGCCTCGGCGAGGGCGGCTTCAAAAGGACGCGGATCGATCTCAAACAAGACGTCGTCAGTTTTTACGATCGTTCCCGCCTTGTAATTTTGCTTGGTCAGATAGCCCTGCACCCGCGCGCGAATTTGCGCGTTGGCCGACCCGTCAAGTGTGCCGACCCATTCGCGCGTGACCGGAACATCCTGTTGCACGACTTCGGTAACGAGTACCTCAGGAGGCGAAAGTGGAGCTGCGTTTTGAGCTTTGCGCTGGCATCCGGGAAAAATGAAAAATCCCATCGCGAGAATGATGGGTCCCGCAGTAAAGCGAATTTTACCGCTCATCGGATGGAAAAAATGAGGTGGCAAGACTATTGAGACTAGCGTTTATGAAAGATGATGAGACGCGCACTCGCCTATTAGACTAAAGTCGTATCAAAAAGACTAGCGTCTGTCGCCTCGTTCTGCGATCTATTTCCTGCCCTTCCTCGGGGAAAGCGATTAAAAGGCTGCACGGCGAGAATTGTGCCGAATTATTCGGGATTTAGGAAGCGCAATGATTCGCGTGTGACTCTTTCAAGTGCCAGAAACGCCGTCAGCTTTTCGTCGGCGCTGACGATGAACCGCTTTCCGTCGCCACAATGCGCATCAGCAATCCGGATTGGGCGGCTTCCATGATTTTCGTATCGGCAGTCCGAATCCTGCGATGTCGTTTTCGCTCGCAAGAGCACTCAGCGCACGGCAAAGCATAGCGCGGTGGCATAAGAAATGCCGATTCCCGCGCCGGAAATTGTATCAGAATGGCTTTACAGGCGTTAAGCGACCCTTTTTATGTTTCCTCTTCGTGCCACATTGACCTAGTCACCGCGAACCGGCCCCGTGCACCGCGCGAACCCCCGCCCCTCACCCCCGCTTCAAACCTTACGCGCCAGACCTCAGCGCACAATGCTGAACAGTAATGAAATCGGCAGCGTTGTTATGTTAAATTGTTATGCATTTGCCTCTCGCGATCCCATTACGATGGGAGCGGATGGGGGGGGATTCGAACCCCCGGTGCCTTTCGGCACACACGCTTTCCAGGCGTGCACAATCAACCGCTCTGTCACCCATCCTGTTAGCGCCACATTCTAATCGCAGATTTTTCACAAGGGAAGCTGTCAACTGCCGCGTACAGATTGCGGTGGTCTTCGTCTGTAGTGGCAGCCGTGACGGCTGCAATATTCGCGAAGCAGGCGACACGCCTGCCCCTACAGCTTCAAAGCTGTAAGCGGCGGAACAACTCGTCGAGTGGCAATTGAATGCCGATGTAAAATTCGCCGAAATCCGCGTACTCGGCGCTGACGGGATCGAAACGCATTTTGTAAACGATCGCTTTGATCTGAAATGTATCGCGCGCAAACAGCGTCACGCCCCATTCCGCGTCGTCGAGGCCGGTCGAACCGCTGATGAGCTGTTTCACTTTACCGGCGAACTCGCGTCCAACCGCGGCGTGTCCTTTCATCAGTTTGCGGCGTTCATCATACGGCAGCGCATACCAATTCCGCTGTTCTCCGCGACGTTTACTCATGTTATAAAAGCAAACAACCGGCCAATCGGGCAGTGTCGGATAAACGCGCTCCTGTCGATAATGTTTCATTCGCTCGCGAAATGCCGTCAGGGCTTGATTTAGTTTTGTGGAATCGTTCCGCACACTGGGCTCAAGCGTCAGTACGTATTCGTCTTCGCTCGTGATATATTCGCTCTCTTCGGTAAGCGACAGATAACTGTAAACCGGCGTCAGCACATCCGCGCCTAACGACAGCGAGAGGCGCTTTTCAATCCTGTTAGCATTATGCAGGTCGGGTGTGATTAACATGAAACCGACGTCGGCTTTCGGCGTGACCACGCCAAGCGTGAGTAATTGCGTTGAATCCATCGCGCGCACTTCCTGTACAAGCGACGACAGATTCGTTTTTGCGGCATTTTGTTCTTCACGGCTCAGCAGTTGCCATTGGCCATACTCGATTCGGTAAAACAAATGCAGGCAATGCCAGCCTTCTTCGGGAACCAACGCGATGTTTTTATCGGTCATCGCGGTTAGTTTCGTACCCATAAATTTCTGGTCAAGGTTGTAGCCGCGTTTGTGACAAACGCCAAACTGCCGGGGCGCTCGCCGCGGCGAGCGACTCTACAACAAATTTAATGCGCGGGCGTTGCCGTTTTCGGCAAATGCGCCATGCAGTACTCCTCACCATCGCGTGCCACGCGGAAGTCGAGGCTCGGATCACTCAATTCGGTCGCGCCGCAGACTGCGCATTTATGAAGCGGCTCTGCTTCGCTTCGAGAACTCTGCGCATAACGTTTTCTTCGCGCTGAGACTTCGCCGCGATGCCGAGCGTCATGAATAATTTCAGGTCCGAAAAAGATCAAATAATTGGCCATGGCAGCCACCAGTGCCATGCGATAGGAATTCGTGCCGACAACAAAGCCAAACAACAAGAACGCTGCTGAAACCCAGGCGATCCACTTAATTTTCGCCGGCAAAACGAAAAAAAGATAGATCACTTGATCGGGATAGAACCGGGCAAAAGCGAAAAACAACGACGAGTACAACATTGAGTTGGAAAAACGCGCTCCGAAGAAAAATGCAGCCGCTGTCGTGCCGATCATTCCGACGACGAAATAAAGCGTAAGGCGAAACGCTCCCCACGCCTGTTCAAGGCCTTCACCAATAAACCAGAGAAACCAAAGGAGAAGGAAGACCCACAAAAAACTGTCGGTCTGCGGGAGAAAAATATAGGTGATCAGTCGCCAGATTTCGCCGTGGCGAATCCGCCCGGGATCGAGATCGAGCACGAAACGAAAACCGGGGTTCAAACGAACCAACAGAAAAACGAGCGCGTTAAAAGCGACCACGATTCGCATCAACCCAGGAATACCGAGAAAACCGAGGCGGCGTTCGAGTTTGTCGAGCCAAGTCATCGCTCGGCGACAGTAGCGCAACAATCCGTCTCCTCAATCCTGAGTACCGCGAATGAAAAATGTAAAGCGCACCGGATCCTTTCCTGTCCTCCTCGACCAAAGAGATGAAGATGAAGAGTCGAAGCCAAGTCGGTGCGCTTGCGATAGCTCTCACCGAGTCTAGGCTGTCGCTCGTGACGCACGGCGAGTACAGCAAGACACCGCTTTACGAAGAACATGTCCGGCTCGGCGCGAGAATGGTTCCTTTCGCTGGGTGGCTCATGCCGGTGCAATACACGAGCATCGTCGAGGAACATCAAGCGGTGCGAAACAACGTCGGCATCTTTGATATTTCGCACATGGGACAATTGATTGTGGACGGGGCAGACGCGCGCGAATGGCTCAACACCATGCTCACAAATAACGTCGGCAAGCTCGATGTCGGGATGGGTCAATACACCTTTCTGTTGAACGAGAGTGGCGGAATCATTGACGACCTGATCGTTTATCGGATTGACGACCTGAAGTTCCTATTGGTCGTAAACGCTGCGCGCACGGATGAAGATTTCGCGTGGTTAGAGAAGTGGCATCAGCTTCCAGCCGATTATCGGCAGGATGCCGATGCCACGGTGAGGCTAGCGAATCGCAGCGCGGATTTTGGCGGAGTCGCAATTCAAGGCCCGCGCATCGCGGAGGTATTTCACGCTCTATTTGGCGCGAATACCGATCTTCCATCGCGAAATTCGATCGCCGATTTTCCATTCGACGGGACAACTGTCTCGGTCGCGCGCACTGGTTATACAGGTGAGGACGGCGTTGAAGTTTTCTTTCGCGCATCGGATGCGGTGAAGTTTTGGAACGCCGCGCTCGACAAAGGCAAAGCGTTCGGAATTAAGCCCTGCGGTCTCGGTGCGCGCGACACGTTGCGCCTCGAAATGTGCTACCCGCTAAACGGCTCCGACCTGTCGCCAGAACGAAATCCGATCGAGGCAGGGCTGGGATTCTTTGTCGATCTGACAAAATCAAACTTTATCGCACGCGACGTTTTGGTCGAAACAAAAGAAAAAGGACCGCGCGAAAAACTCGTGCCGTTTCGAATGAAAGAGAAAGGACCACCGCCGCGACCGCATTATGCAGTCTTCGAGAACGGGCAACGCATCGGCGAAGTAACGAGCGGCACCCTTTCTCCGAGCTTGAACTGGGGTGTGGGCATGGCGTATGTCTCGACGGCGCGCGCGAAAGTCGGCGCCCAAATCGATATCGAAATCCGCGGACAAAAGTTTCCAGCCACCATAGAAAAGAAACCGCTCTACAAAAAACCATGAATGTCCCTGACGAATTGCTCTACGCCGAATCACACGAATGGATTAAACGCGAAGGCGACAATGTCCGTGTCGGCGTTACCGATCACGCCCAATCAGAATTGACCGACGTGGTTTACGTCGAGCTACCGAAGATGGATCGGCAAGCGAACGCCAAAGAAGCAATTGCGGTTGTCGAATCAGTGAAGGCAGCGAGCGACATTTACGCGCCGGTGAAAGGAACGGTCGTGGAAGTCAATAAAGCGCTCGAAGCAGACCCCAGCTTGATCAACCGCGAACCCTATGGGCAGGGCTGGATTTTCCTTCTCAAACTCGACAACGCCGACGATCTCAAACAGTTGAAAGACGCGGAAGCTTACAAGAAGCAGATCGGTTAGCGGTCATGTGACCCCTGAACCAAATTCGTCCCCAGAAGGCTGGAGACGGTGTTAATTAGGAGCGCAAGGATGATGGTATTGAATCCAAACGCGAGCACACTTTGCAGGAGTGCCAGGCGCCGCATCCGGTGTGAAGTAATTTGCACATCAGAGACTTGGCAGGTCATGCCTATAACGAACGAAAAGTAGGCAAAATCGAAATAATCCGGCATCCGCTCTCCTGGAAAAACGAGCCCGCCAGCAAGTCGACTTTCGCCTGGTTGGTCGCTATCGCCGTAAAAAGCGTGGGCGTAGCGCAACCCGAAGACAGTGTGCATAAGACACCAAGACAAGACAACCGTCCCTAGCCCTAACATGAGATGCCACGTGAAGTGACCGCGCGTCTCACTCCCGCCTACGATTACCAGAAATCCCACCGCGAATAAAGCCGCACACGCCGCCACTACGACAAAGACGAAGAGCACGGTCCGCCCAAAATCCTGCTTTTGAGCACGAGCACGCAACTTCTGCTGCGGAGTGATCAAGATTGTTAGCCACGCAGAGGCAAGAACGAAAAAGGCAAAAGCATCCCAAGCCGCAATTACGTCAGTCGGAACACGCACGTGGTTCCGTAAACAAAAGAAAACGGCAGCTCCGGCGGCGCTTCCCAAAATGATTCGATGCCGCGCATCGTGACCACCAATCGAATCGATCAGACGTGCCATACGTCGATGCATTAAATGATAGCGGTACGCTCCTGCAAGCAGCACTACCTAACTAGTCAATTGCTTTTTAATGGCGAAGCCGATGTAACCCCAGCGACCCCATTCGTAATGGGACGTACGCTGCGCATCGCGGCGGCCGGTTTCTTTATCGTGCGCGTAAGTGTTGGCTATGAATTCGAGAAACGCCGCGTTCATCTGCACGTCGTGAGACACGAGTAATCCGCCGTCGCACAGACGCGGCCAAAATTGGCGAAACTCCCAGAGCATATGCCGATAGCTATGCGAGCTGTCGTGCAGAAACATGTCGATGGATGAAGGGATCTCATTGCGCTTGAGGAAATCTTCGACTTTGCCGCGCATCGGCACGAAACCGCTTGAGACGGACCGCAATTCATTCGGAATTAAAGCACCTTGCTCGCATTCCTGGCTGAATTCAATGCTGTACAGTTTGGATGTGGTGAGCTTTTCATCGGCAAGGGCTTTCAAGATAAAGGCGGACGACATTCCAATATATCCGCCGGACTCCACGATCGCCGCCGGCCGAAGCCAACGGGTCAATCCATAAAGCGTTGCGCAATCGAGCGCTCCCATCACCCCTTCGCTACCGTAAGCATCGCGGCGGCGGATCATTTCAGCCATAAAATCGCTGGCCCGGAGTTCAGCCGCGAAACCTGCGACAGCTTCCCACATCCCGTAATAGGATGGCTCGGGCGATAACTCGCTCCGATTCGTATCCTTACGTCGACGCCACCACGAACGCGAAATTGCCGGCATTCTTTTCATGGATGCAGAGTGGAAATATTCGGCCGCGCTTTGAATTGACGCGAATGCTTATTTGGCGTGTCGTTTAAAGGCCTTAAAGCGTGTCGTTCGCTCCGTTGTTGGCGGGCGCACCGCGTAAGTCGCCCCTTTTCTCCTGGCTAAGCTGTGCTTAATTCCTCCGTTTTCCCCATGAGCAGCAAACCGAAGCCGCGCGAGGCAGAGCTTAATTTCGAGGGCGCGATGGACCGGCTCGAAAAAATTGTCGAGCAGATGGAGTCCGGCAAACTCCCGCTCGAGGATCTAATCGTACGCTACGAAGAGGGAATGAATCTGGTAAAAGTTTGTCAGGAACGACTTGCGAAGGCCGAGCAAAAGATCGAAATCATAGCTCGCAACAGCGCAGGAAAGACGATAGTTAAGGATTTCGAGCCCACACCGGAACCGGTTGCTCCGACCGAAGGCGTCGATGAATCCGAAAGCACAAATGATGAAATCAAACTCTTCTGACTCGTCTCAGACCTCCGAGGCGACCGCCACCGCGCCGCGCCTGCTCGATGGGATTCAATCGCCCGCCGATATCAAGGCGCTGCGCGAACAGGATCTGCCCCAACTCGCACAGGAAGTGCGGGACGAACTGATCAGAGTCCTTTCCCAAACCGGAGGGCATCTGGGCCCAAATCTCGGCGTCGTTGAACTGACCATTGCCCTGCACCGGGTTTTTAGCACGCCGCAAGACCGATTCGTTATGGACGTCAGTCATCAAGGGTACGTCCACAAAATTTTCACCGGACGGCTCGATCGTTTTAATACGATGCGCCAATTCGGCGGACTCAACGGTTTCCTTTTGCGCACCGAGAGTGAACACGACTGCTACGGCGCGGGTCATGCGGGGACGGCGCTTTCCGCTGCGCTCGGCATGGCGGTTGGACGCGACCTCCGCGGTGGCGACGAGAACATCATCGTGGTAGCCGGCGACGCCGCATTCACATGCGGGATCAGCTACGAAGCGCTCAACAATGTAAAAGCGCACACGAAGCGTTTCATAGTCGTGCTCAACGACAATGAGTGGTCGATCGCAAAAAACGTCGGCGCGATTGCGAATTACCTAAATAGCATCGTCACGAATCCGACTTATGCGCATCTGCACGATAAGGCTCGCGATTTCGTCCAGGCGATTCTTGGGAAAACCGGCGTGCACCTCGCGCACAAAGTGGAGGAAAGCGTCAAAGGCTTGCTCGTGCCGAGTGTCATCTTCGAGGAGCTGGGCTTGCGTTATTACGGCCCAATTGACGGGCACGATATTCCGTTGCTCATCCGAACATTCGAATTCCTGAAGACGCAGGAAGAGCCGGTGTTGCTGCACATTCTCACCCAGAAAGGCAAGGGATACGCCCCGGCGCTCAAGCAACCGGATAAATTCCACGGTCTCGGCAAATACAAGATCGAGAGCGGCGAGACCGCGCCAACGCCTACGCCGACGTATTCAGAAATCATCGGCAAGACGCTCGCCAAATTTGCAGAGACGAATCAAAAGATCGTTGCCATCACCGCCGCGATGCCAAGCGGGACCGGTCTTTCGCATTTCGCCAAAGCCCATCCCGGCCGCTACTTCGACGTGGGCATCGCCGAAGAGCACGCCACGCTCTTCGCCTGTGGATTGGCGACGCAGGGTTTGCAACCGTTCCTTGCGATTTACTCCACATTTTTCCAGCGCGCCTACGACATGGCGATTCACGACATCGCCATCCAGAACCTGAATGTGAAGTTGTGCATGGACCGCGCCGGATTGAGCGGCGACGATGGCCCGACGCACCACGGCCTGTTCGATATCGGGTACCTGCGGCACATCCCGAATTGGGTGCATATGCAGCCGAAGGATGAGGATGAGTTCGTCGATATGCTTTGGACCATGGCGCACTACAATTCCGGTCCAATCGCCGTTCGGTATCCGCGAGGCTCGGGCCCAGGAGCGAAAATCAAATCGGAACCCAAGCTGCTCGAGATCGGCAAGGCGGAAGTCGCGCAGCATGGGCGCGACGTGGCAATTTTCGGCCTTGGCAACATGTTTGAAGTGGCAGATGAAGCCGCCCGGAAATTGGAAGAGAAAGGAATTTCCGTCGCGCTCATCAATCCCCGGTGGATCAAACCGATGGATACCGGCACGCTCGAATTTTTCGCGCGCAGCGTTGAAGTCGTTTGCACGATAGAGGATCACGTTTTGCACAATGGGTTTGGCTGCGCGGTCATGGAACATCTGCACTCGCAAATGATTAACACGCCGGTGGTGCGCATCGGATGGCCCGATCAATTCATCGAGCACGGAAACATCCCGGCCCTGCGGAAGAAACACGGCATTACCGCCGACGCATTGGTGGAAAAAGTTCTGCCGCTGCTGCACAAAAAGTCTAAGCTTAGACCTTCTGTGGCTTAAAATTGGCCATCGCTGTTAGAGCGGGCTCTCCCCGGTCGAATTGTAAAAGCGAAGGGCGCCTTCGTTTCCCGAAAGCGCCCTTCATGTTTCGATGGCGATAAGCCGAATTCTGTGCGGCCAATTTCTCGGCCGCGATGATCATTTATCTCTCCCGGATTTCTCCAAGAGTCCGATCCCGCGGTCGCGGGACCGTGATGCGACGATACCCGAGGATAAATCGGGCCGGCTGCCCTTCCTCTGTTTTGTCTTGCACCGCATGGGGTTTTTCGTGCCTCGCGAATTGCTCCGCGAGCGGTGAGCTCTTACCTCGCCTTTTCACCCTTGCCTGCACTTTGTTGCCAAAGAACCGGCGGTATCTTTTCTGTGACACTCTCCGTCATCGCAGTTTTTCAACTGAGACGCCCGCGTGTTTTACGCGGCATGCCGCCGTATGGTGTTCGGACTTTCCTCCAGCAAGCCAAAAGGCTCACCAGCGATCATCTGCCATCGGCAAATAATTTATCACAGCCAGCCTGAAAGAAAAGAGAAGCGAAGATCGGGCGGATGAAACACGGACGAGCTAAACCATTCTTCATTTGCGGTAATCAGCGCAGGTTGGCACGTATCCCGAAGGAAATTAGAGACGTCTCGACCCCGCTCGACATGACACCGATCAAAGCGGGTGCGGCACCGTCATGAAGAAAATCGCGATCATCACGAGCGCGATAAAAAGTTTGCCAATCATCGCACCGAGATTTCCCAGCAAACTCCCCCAGCCGGCCCGACCCGCATCTATCATTCGTTTGCCGGCGATGAATTCACCGGCGACCGCGCCAATCACCGGTCCAATAAATAATCCGGCGACCCCGAAGAAGATACCTATGAGGGCTCCGAGTAGCGCGCCGAACATTCCCCACTTTGTGGCTCCGAAATATCGCGCTCCGAAGTAGCCACTGAGAAAATCGAGCGCATACGACGCCGCAGTGAGCAGCACAAGGACAGTGATCGTTCCCCAGCCAACGCTTTTCTCCGGCCCGAGCATCATCCGGTGAAGGAGCGCGCCAGCCAGAATGATAATTGTCCCCGGAAACACAGGCAGCACCGTGCCGATCAAACCGACTGCGAACAGGATCACCGCGACAAGCCACCAGAATAATTCCATTACACTATTAGGGATTTACCGATTTAGCGATCTAACGATTCACACCTCAACTCCGATGGCTTTCACGAGTAAACACTTTAGCGCTTTAACGAGGCTTTGACCGAGCCACCTCAATTCCTATAGTGAAAGTCCCCCCATGTTGAACTCAAAACTGGAGGATCTATTTATGCCACTCGCCGTCGGAACTAAAGCGCCAGATTTCACGTTATCGACCAAGGCGGCTGACGGGCCCAAGCAAATCAAACTGAGCGACAATTTCGGAAAGAAAAACACACTTCTGCTTTTCTTTCCCATGGCCTTCACGGGTACCTGCACAACGGAAATGTGCGAAGTCAGCGCAGGCTTGAACGCTTACACGAATTTGAACGCCATCGTTTACGGAATCAGCGGCGATAATCCGTTCGCGCAGGAAGCGTGGGCGCAAAAAGAAAAAATCACCGTGCCGTTGCTCAGCGACTACGAACACAAAATCGCTAGGGATTACGGCGTGATGTACGAATCGTTCCTTCCGCAAATGAATCTCGGCATGGGAGGCGTGCCGAAACGATCCGCGTTCATCATCGATAAGAACGGTGTAATCCAGTACACGGAGAGCAATGATGACGCGAGACAGTTGCCCAATTTCGACAAGATCAAAGCGAAACTCGGAGAGCTAAAGTGACGCATTTCACGTTAAGCGAGGTCGAAATATCTCGTTTTATTGCCAGTGAGAGATTCTTCGGCTCCGCGGCGCTCCGCTCGGAATGACAACAACAATGCGCGACGAATTCAAAACGGTGAGGAAATTTGATGTCGGCAAAGGGCGCGAGGCATTTTTCTGTTCGCTCCCCGCCCTGGAGGAACAGGGAATTGGGAAGATATTGCGGTTGCCGGTGAGCATCCGGATTGTTCTCGAATCGGTGCTGCGCAATTGCGATGGCCAAAAAGTCCGGCGCAAAGATGTCGAAGCGCTGGCGAACTGGAACGCGAAGTCTCCTGCGAACGAGGAGATTCCGTTCGTCGTCGCGCGCATCGTTTTGCAGGATTTCACGGGCGTGCCGCTGGTGGTCGATCTCGCCGCTATGCGAAGTGCGGTGAGACGACTCGGTCGTGATCCAAAAATTATTGAGCCTCTCGTGCCCGTCGATCTGGTGGTCGATCACTCGGTGCAGGTCGATTTCTTCGGGTCGGCGCGAGCGCTGGAGCTGAACCTGGACATGGAGTTCAAACGCAACCGGGAACGCTATCAGTTTTTAAAGTGGGGACAGCAGGCGTTCAAAACTTTTCAGCTCATCCCGCCAGGCATCGGCATCGTGCACCAGGTGAATCTCGAGTACCTCGCGAAAGGCGTTCTCTTCGCTCAATCAACCAGCAACAACGAAGCATTAACTATCTACTTCCCCGACACTCTCGTCGGCACCGATTCGCACACGACGATGATCAATGGTCTGGGCGTCGTTGGGTGGGGTGTGGGCGGAATCGAAGCGGAAGCCGGCATGCTCGGCCAGCCGGTTTACTTTTTGACCCCGGAAGTGGTCGGGGTGCACATGAGCGGACAATTGCGCGAAGGCGTCACCGCGACTGATCTCGTACTACACATCACACAATTGCTCCGCGCGCAAAAAGTCGTTGGGAAGTTCGTCGAATTTTACGGTGAAGGCGCTGCGTCGTTGCCGGTTCCCGATCGCGCGACCATCGGAAACATGTCGCCGGAGTACGGCGCAACGATGGGATATTTCCCGATCGATCAAGAGTCGGTCGATTACTTGAGGGCGACCGGACGCAGCGAAGAACAATGCGTTGCGTTCGAAAATTATTTTCGAGCGCAAAAAATGTTCGGCATACCTCTTAAGGGCGAAATCGATTACAGCGTCGATATTGATCTGGATTTGGCGGACGTGCAGCCGAGCGTCGCCGGACCCAAACGGCCGCAGGACCGAATCAATTTGCCGGACCTTGGAAAAACGTTTCGCGAGTTGCTCGAAAAGCCAGTTCGTGATGGCGGGTACGGCAAGCAAAATGTCGATCTTCGCGAAAAGCATCTGGTCGAATTGAACGGCAGCCCGCCTCGCAACGCCGAGATGTTTTCGACCGATAAAAAGGAAGACCAGGGAATTAGTCCCGGGGATGAACTCAACAAGATTGAGATGATTTCAAACCGGCCAACACCGGATCCTGGCAGGGAAATTGAAGCTGAGTCCAGCGACGTTTTCACTCACGGACGCACTCACGTCGGGCACGGCAGCGTCCTGATCGCAGCAATCACCAGTTGCACGAACACGAGCAATCCGAGCGTGATGATCGCGGCCGGATTGCTCGCAAAGAAAGCAGTCGAGCGTGGCTTGCGTGTCGATCCTGGAGTGAAAACATCACTCGCGCCGGGCTCGCGTGTTGTTTCCGATTATCTCCACAAGACTGGGCTGCAGAAATACCTCGATCAACTCGGATTTAATCTGGTCGGTTACGGTTGTACCACCTGCATCGGGAACTCGGGGCCACTTCATCCGAACATTGAGAAGACAATCAACGAATACGACCTGGTGGCCGCCTCTGTTCTTTCCGGAAACCGCAACTTTGAAGCGCGCGTCCATCAACATATCAAGGCGAATTTCCTGATGTCGCCGCCGCTGGTGGTCGCGTTCGCGCTGGCTGGCCGGGTGCACATCAATCTTTCGCGCGAGCCGTTAGGAAAAGATAGAAATGGAAAGGAAATCTTCCTCCGAGATTTATGGCCGAGTCTCAGTGAAATCCGGGAGGCCATGCAAAGGGCGCTTTCACCCGAAACTTTCCGCAAACTCTACCGCGATTTTGCCCATCAAAATCCGAAGTGGAACGACATTCCATCGAGCAGCGGCGACATCTACCAATGGGACGAGAAGAGCGATTATATTCACGAGCCTCCTTTCTTCCAAAATTTCTCGATGGAGCCGGGGCACATTGAGGAGATTCGAGGCGCTCGGCCGCTTGGCATTTTTGGCGACTCAGTAACGACCGATCACATTTCGCCTGCGGGAGCGATCAAAGAAACGTCGCCAGCTGGAAAATATTTGAAGTCGCGCGGAATTGAGCCGCGAGATTTCAATAGCTACGGCAGTCGCCGGGGCAACGATCTGGTGATGACGCGCGGAACATTTGCCAATGTCCGGATCAAGAACTTGATGGTGCCGGGAATTGAAGGCGGCGTGACGAAATATTTTGCGAATGGTGAAGGCGAAGAGATGTCGATCTTCGACGCAGCGATGAAATACGCGGAGACAAATACTCCGCTGGTGATTCTCGCTGGCCACGAGTACGGCACCGGTTCGTCGCGAGACTGGGCTGCGAAGGGGACGCGTTTGTTAGGGGTTAAGGCGGTTGTCGCTGCAAGCTTCGAACGGATTCACCGCTCGAACCTCGTAGGCATGGGCGTGTTGCCATTGCAATTTCCCGACGGAACAACAGCACAATCGCTCGGGCTCGAGGGCTCGGAGATCTTTTCGATTATTGGTTTGTCTGAAACAATTAAGCCCGGCCAAACCGTAACGCTGGAGATCGAAGGCAAAGATCGGCAGAAGCGCTCCGTGCCTGTGAAGGTTCGCATCGATACGCCAATCGAGATCGATTACTATCGGCATGGAGGGATTCTGCCGTTTGTGCTGAGGCGACTCCTATTGAGATGACAATACCTCGCGCTTTTGGACGGTAATTGGGGAACCGTCCGCAATGAATGCCGAGCGCGGAGGCTGACTCAACGTTTCGGCGAATTGTTCGCCGTAAAGAGTTGCCACGTCAGCGTTCAATTCGAAGCTGGCCGCATTCCAGATTTTCCAGCGAGGGTGTTCGACGCGGTACTCGCTGCAACCGTCCCGCACACAGGTGTAGCCCCAGTAGTGTTCGGTAATAAATTCGGCGTGCGAACCGGCGGAAATTGATTGCGGTTCACTGGATGCGCTCATCTTGAGAAATTCCCACTTCTTTCCGCGTCGCCAGCAATACTCAACGCGTAGTTTAGCATCGACGTGGTCGATTTTGTGCTTCATCGGGAGAGCGAAGTAGCGCTCTCCATAAAATGCACGAGCAACCAGGGCAATTGCACGGCGAGGCACAAGCTCGCGGACGAAAACTACACCGCGCCGCCAGGTGTCTGCCGATTTTCTTCTCACGTAGAAACGCAGATTCACTTCTTCGAAATCGCGATGCAGCGGGATCGGAAGACCCAGAAGACGGGTATCGAGAAACAAAAATCCGACAATGCTCACAAACGTCTCGCCGTTTTCATAATCGATCTCCGTTCCGACCGGAACGAGCGGTTCAACCAGCGCGGGATGGACGACGTAATTCAACATCGCCAGATAACGCCAGTTAGCAGACAGAAACGGTTGCATATCGAGGTTCGGCGGTCACAGACCGCCGCTACACAATCAATCGTCAATTGGGCGCACGCGATGGCGAAGCGCCATTCTGTCCGGGTCGGAAACCGAGCTTAGATCTGCGCGTTGCGTCGCGAAGATCCAGTCAGACCAAGTTTCATCTTCCTTCCGTGGCGCAGGTGGAATTCTCAATTCAATAAATTGCGACGCGACCGGCTCGTTGCCGAGTGAGGCCAGGAGCGATCTGGTTTTGCTATGCGTCAACAGCGGGACATGTCCGGGAACCGTGGCATGTTCGGCATCTTTTGTGATCCCGTTCCAATCAATGAAAGCGTACTGATTTTGCCGATTGTCAGTGTAAAGACAGACCCGGATGCTGTAACCGTCGGGCTGG
Organism: Candidatus Udaeobacter sp.; assembly: GCA_035938475.1. Lineage (GTDB taxonomy): Bacteria > Verrucomicrobiota > Verrucomicrobiia > Chthoniobacterales > UBA10450 > Udaeobacter. Next base: position 33,315 of record DASZGW010000105.1, on the reverse strand, counting down.
TCTGGAATTTTAAATGTTGCTGGGGCGCGAAGCTCGAATTGCAACTCGAGGTGCTTGCCATCGATTGTTGGAGGTTTGTCGGATAACAGATATGGAACGCCAGCCAATAGACTGGCGAGCCCGCAAACAATCAGAAGCGACCAACCTTGTGCAACGAGAAATCCGGCGAATCCCTGCCGCCGAACCACGATTGCTGAAACAATTCCAATTACTAGACCCGCCAAGATCCCAAGAGGCACGCATAGGAAGAATACTGTCATCCCACGCTGGCCTTCCATCTCGGGCACCTGCGCGAGTCTGGTCAAATAATCGCCGACAAAGAAGGCAAGAACACATCCAACAAACGCTGTGATAAGCGCGATGAATAAAGCCCGGAGAACGCGCATGAAGATTTGCGGCTAGCTTGCTCGAAGTTAATCGAATAATTCGCCGTTAGATTTGCGGTCAAGCCACGGCAAAACTTTAAACCGCGCAAGGGTCATTCGGATCCTTGGTCAGGACTTCCCGAAATAGGTTTCTGTGGTCCGGTACTCGCGCCGCTGAAGCTTTCCCTGGCGGCATGTACAACGCTGCGCGGGCCGTCGCGTGCCTCTCCCTTCAACCCGCCGGGATTGTTCGTTGTCGCCTCAGCCTCGACTGAATTTCCCCCGGATTTTTTTGCAAAAATAAAACTCGCGGTCAATGCCCCGCGGTTCTGTCCCGAAACTGAAACCACAGGCTGACGCAGCAGACTGAGTTCTTCGCTACTTAATTTTGTGACTGGCTGGGCGAGGAGTTCGATCTCCTTATTCAACGAGTCAGATTTGATTCTTAACCTGTCCAGCTCCGCCAGCATCAATTTTCTTGCTTCGTCCCGACGCGCTTCTTCCTCCCGTTCGCGTACCACAATGTTTCGCAGGAGTTCGTTTTCTCTTATCAGTCGGTCTGTCTCCTCGCTGTTTTTGCCGGCGACCTTCGCGCTCTGAAGCTGTGCGCCAGCCTCATCCAACTGCACCCAAAGCTCCGCAATTCTGGCTACGAGATATTGATTCTGTTTCTGACTTTCGGCCAGTTGCTGCTGGAGTTGCGTAACCTGCTGCTTCACTCCCACTAATTCTTCCACGTTTGTTGAATTGTCGTTGGCGGACACGTTTTTCTCTAAATTCGCCAGCTTCAGCTTAAGATCGCCATTCTGGGCAAGGAGCGCCTTCGTGTGCTGTTCCGTTTCGCTCCCCGCTTTTAGCTGGGAGAGCACTTCATCGCGCTGCTGCTCTACCGTAGTGATTTGCCTGTTTGCCTGAGCGAGTTTCGCGTTGGTTTCGTCTCTTTGCCTTTCCGCTGTTGCACGCGCCTCTTCCGCAGCAGCAACGGCATCCTTCAAATCGGCGATCTCCGTGCGCAACTGCTCCGCGCCATTTTCCTGCGATGACTCAAGTGCTTTGAACGATGCCTTCGTCTGCGCGAGTTGATCGCGCGCCTGACGTTCTGACTCCTTTGACGACTCGATTTCCTTTTGTGCATCCTGAAGCTTGGAGCTTGTTTCCTCCAGATGCGTGTTTGCGGCTGCCTTTTCTTTTTGGGCGGTTTCGAGATCGCTGCGCGACTTTTCAAGCGCCGCTTGCAGTTGATCGACCTTGCGACGCAATTTCCTGGTTGAGTCTTCAATCGCCCCATCGCTCGGTCCTTGGGAAATTGTGTCGAGTCCTTGCGGAGCTACAACCTCGGGACCGGGCTCTGACCAAGCCTCATTCTCGGGAAGAGAAGGAACAACTTCCGGCAAAGGACGTGCAGCTGCGTTTAGTTCATTGAGCTTCGATATGCGTTCTTGGACTCGCAAGATTCCTTCGCCAATCTTACGGCCGCGGTACTCCACGATCGCGGGTTGCCAATCGGAGTGCGATCTCCGCAATTCTTCGATCAGGCTCCCGGCAAACCGAAATTTGGCGAGGGCAGTCTTAAATCGGTTTTCGTGCTCGAGCTTTTCGCCTTGCTGCGCCGACAGATAAGCTTTAAGAAAAATCTCGCTCGGATCGTCCTGCTGCGCGGAAAGCGGAATCATCAAAAGAGGAAAAAACAAGGCAGCAAGAAAAGCCGAGCCAACCCGCCTCACGCCAGGATTAACCGAGGCAACAATCAAGCTGCAGGCAGATTTTCGTTCCACCGGCGTCGAGGATTAGTGGAGTCACCTGGGAAAGTCGAGTTCTTTGTTTGAGAAAGGTTAAACGCCCCCATTTTCCTTTCCCTCTGCCCACGTCGACAGTCGAGAAAGGCCTCTGTCCAAACTGGCAACCAACAGACACTGGGTTTGCAAATGGAGAATCGAATCTTAAAATCTTGTTCCGCGTCACTGTTGGTGGTCGTAGCTCAATGGTAGAGCCCCAGATTGTGGTTCTGGTTGTTGCGGGTTCGAGTCCCGTCGGCCACCCAGATTTTAAAGAGATTAGTGAGAAGTGAAAGGTGAGAAGTTTGGTCTGCCCCTAATCACTTTCCCATTGTGCCTGTAGCTCAACCGGATAGAGCTTCTGACTTCGGATCAGAAGGTTGGGGGTTCGAATCCCTCCAGGCACGAATTAGCGCCGTTGTAGTGTGCCGGCGGACGTTGCATTGATGCTCTGATAACGCGGGTGCAAGGACGCGGGGGGAACCCGCGTTGCCTCGACAGACAGGAACAACTATGCATCTATCGAAGTAATGAACAGTGAACGAGACGAAAAGTTCATGCGCGCTGCACTCAAGGAGGCAAAGAAGGCGCTTGGTCAAACTAGCCCTAATCCCGCGGTTGGCGCGGTTCTCGTCGTCGATAACCGGATCGTGGCGAGAGGACATCATCGAGGGGCGGGGCGCGATCACGCTGAGATTGAATGCCTCCGCAATTTCGCCGCGCCCCTGCCCGCGCGCGCTACGCTTTACGTTACTCTTGAACCGTGCTCCACAAAAGGACGCACTGCTCCGTGCACAGATGCGATACTTCAGGCGGGAGTCAGAAACGTGGTTGTCGGCGCGATTGACGTAAATCCGCGCCACTTGGGCAAAGGGATTGTGCAACTGCGAAATGCGGGCGTCAGCGTACGAGATGGCGTTTTGGCCGATGACTGCGCGCAGATTAATGAGGCTTTTAACAAATGGATTGTCACAGGGCGTCCTTTTGTTATCGCAAAATGCGGAATGTCTCTTGATGGTCGACTGACGCGACCTGCTGGTGAGTCTCGTTGGATCACAGGACGTTCCGTCCGCCATTACGCGCATCAGCTTCGCGCCAGTGTGGACGCGATTTTGGTTGGAGCGCAAACACTCCGAGCGGACAACCCACTATTGACGGTGCGCGGCGTTCCCAGCGCGCGGCAACCGTGGCGCGTCGTATTGAGTCGCTCAGGAAGCCTGCCGCAGCATGCCCATCTATTTTCCGACCAACATGCTTCGCGAACGCTGATTTATCGACGCAAGTCTCTTGCTGCTGTGCTGAAAAATCTGGGCGAACGCGGGGTCACGAGCGTGCTGATCGAGGGCGGCGGTGAAGTTCTTGGTCAGGCCCTCGATGCACGCGTCATTGATAAAGTGCAGCTCCATTTGGGTCCGATCCTTACGGCAGGCCCGATAATCGCGTTCCCAGGTCGCGGCGCCCAAACGGCTTCGAATGCCCTGCGTCTTCAGCGCGTTTCTTATGAGCAGGTTGGCCAAAGCATTTGCATCATGGGTTATCCAGAGGTTCGTCCATCCGAATAAACCGGAAAACTTTTCTTTTCCTCTTCTGTTTAATTACTGGGAGGTAAAACAATGAAGAAACTTCTCTTAATTACACTAGTGGCGGGGGGATTGGTATTTACTTCAGCCCCGCGTTCCGATGCGCAAGTGTACTTCTCGGTTGGGTTCGGCCCGGGCTACTACGGGTATTACCCGTACCGTTATTACCGGCCGTATTACTATAGACCTTACTATTGGTACGGCGGGCATCGTTACTATCGTCATCATCACCACTATCGGTACTAAGATGATATAGAGCGTAGAAACCCAGATCGAGCTGGCTCGAGAGCGGTCTCGGGCCAGTTTCTTTTTCCAGGAACGCCTCTTCTAAGGACACAAGAAAGAGGCGCGAACGTGAACCGTTACTTCTTGGGTTTAGTCGACTCTACCGGTTTTGCCACCGGCCCCTTGGTTGGCTGGTCAATCTGGAACTCTTTTTTCAGCTGTTGAATCAACGCCGGTAGCTGCTGTTGTCGTTCGCTTTCGATTTGCTGCCGCAGCGTTTGTTCCACTCTTCGCCGTTCCTGGATGTAGCGCGATTCAAACTGAGCACGTTCCTGCGGGCTTAAACGCAGGCCAGAGTCACGAACGGCTGCCTCGGTCTCGCGCCTGATGGTTTCCCGGCGCAGATTCTCCCGTTGGCGCATCACGTTGCGCTCTTCCGGACTCATGCGCAACCAACGCTCGGCATTGCGCTGAAAGTTTTGGCGGGCCCCCGGGGGCATTGCCTGCCAGCGCTCACGTATGCTCTGGGATGGCGGACGCCCATGGGGAGCTCCGACTGGAGGTCGCCCAACCGGGCGATGTGATTGTGGTTGCGCTTGTGCGGCGCCGCAAGACAAAGCGAAGACCGACAAAGCAACGACTAACTTACAAAGTTGGCTTGTCTTCCCACACGCTATTTTCATCCCAGGCGATCAATTCATCCAGATCGGCCACGACGTCATAATCTTGTGGATCGATTTTTGCCACCACGTCTGAGTCATTCACAGCGGGCGTCTGCGAGACTGGATGATGCGTGGCGATGGCCAGGCCGACCACGATGACTGCCGCGGCGGACGCCGCAACAAGTCTCGGCAAACTGAACCAGCTTCGCGCCCGCTCGAAAGGAGTTGCCTCCTGACGAACTCTCCTTACCACGTTCCGGGCAAAGAACGGCGACAGCGTGGGTTGGGGAATGCGACCGAGCGTATCCCACAATTCCTTGTCATCTTCACGATCCATAGTCTCCGGTCAATTGAACTATCTGCAGAGATGGAAGTTGCGCTCGAATGGCAACCATATTCACAGGCCGGGAGCTTCAAGGAAGCCTTCGAGTTGCCGAATACGAGTTGGATGCCGCATTTTGCGCAATGCCTTTGCTTCGATCTGGCGTATACGTTCGCGGGTGACTTGGAACTGCCGACCCACTTCTTCCAGGGTTCGGCTGTAGCCATCGACCAGCCCGAATCGCTGCTCCAGGACTTGTCTTTCACGATCGGTTAGCGTTTCCAGCACGTCCTTAATTTTTTCCTTCAACAAAACAATCGCAGTCATGTCGCTTGGATTTTCGGCGCCCCTGTCCTCGATAAAATCGCCAAAATTTGTTTCTTCGCTCTCGCCCACTGGAGACTGGAGAGAGATTGGTTGCTGCGCCATCTTGAGAACCGACCGCACGCGATCTACTGGCAGGAGCACTTCTTCGGCCACTTCCTCCGGGGACGGTTCGCGCCCGTATTCCTGCACCAGCTGTTTCTGCACACGCATGAGCTTATTGATCGTCTCGATCATGTGAACCGGGATGCGAATCGTGCGGGCCTGGTCGGCAATCGAACGGGTGATGGCCTGGCGAATCCACCACGTCGCGTAGGTGGAAAACTTGTACCCGCGCCGATACTCGAATTTCTCGACCGCCTTCATCAATCCCATGTTTCCTTCCTGGATCAGGTCAAGAAAGGATAGACCGCGATTGGTGTATTTTTTTGCAATCGAAATAACGAGACGCAGATTGGCTTCCACCATTTCGGTTTTAGCCTTGAATGCCTGACGCATCCAACCCTTAAGCGTCTGATATTCTTTCGCATATTCGGCAAGCGGGAACCACAGCCCCTTTTCTAGCTCGCGGACTTTGCTCTGAAGCTGCAATCGCCGTTTCTTACTGCGAGGATTTTTGGCCAGCTCAGTTTGCAGGTAAAGCGAGGTGTGATGCGCGTCATCCGCCAGGTGCACAAATTCCTCAGTGACTTTCTGCTTGAGGTAAAAAAGAGGATAAAGCCTTTGCAAGGAAGTCATCATTCTTTGCAATGCCCGGAGCTTCGGCGTTCGTTTTTTTAAGGAATAGCGCGAGACCTCACAAAACTGCCGGCTGATTGACGCGCTTAATTGTTCCACCTGCCTGCAGAGACGCGGGAGATTTTTCATATACCTTTCCCGGCTCTCGATTTTCTTGTCGAGAATCACCCGATCGAACCGTTCCCTGCCCTCGATCAGTTTCGTGGCGAGATCCAGGTGGGCCTGCGCGATAAAACCGAAGCGATTGATGTGCTTCAGAACCATGTCTTCGGCCTCCTCGATCCGTTTGGATATTTCAACTTCCTGTTCCCGGGTCAGAAGCGGGACCTGACCCATCTGCTTGAGATACATCCGCACCGGGTCATCCAGAATATCGACCTTCGCTTCGGTTCTCTCTTCTTCTTCCGACTCTTCGTCCGTATCTTTTTTCCCGTCCTTGTAGCGATCGACTTCCGACGCCTCAATGATGTCGATTTCGAGGCGACGGAGGCGCGTCAGAATGAGGTCCAATTCATCGGCATCGGTGATTCCCTCAGGCAACGCCTCGTTTAAGTCGTCAAACGTGAGATAGCCTTGTTCTTTCGCGAGTTTGATCAGTTCGCGAATGCGACTCTGTAATTCCATCGCCGAGTATAACCGGGACGCTGCCATTTGCTCTCGCGGCTCCGGTAACGATCCATTCTTGTGTTGTGGCGAGGTTGGTCTGCGTTTGGCTTTAAGTGCAGCGATTCGCGGTTGTTTCTTAAGCTTCCGGCGAAGTCGAAGAGCAACAGGTCTTTTTGATGAACTCCGGCGCAGGTCTCGTTTAAGCCGTTTCGCCGACGACTGTCGGCTGCCTCCCCTGGGTTTCGAATGCCTGGCCAAGATGATGAGATTACTGATTTGACTAAGACGTTCGACTCGCCGCGCGGCAGTAGATCGACAACTAATTGTCGCCCGGGCCGGCGGGCTGGGAAAGCTCGCGGAGCTGTTCCTGCAGGTCAAGGATTTGTTTCTGCAAATTTACGATTTCTCCGGTGCTCAGGTTTGGCAGTTTTATTTGGTTTGTAGCGACGTTAAGTTGGCGGCGCAAGACAGCCTGGCGAATGCCGAGCCACCATTTTTCGACCATCGCCGCAGCGTTGAGTGGCACCTTTTGCAGCAGCCACCAAGAGACCAATCGCTCCTCCGGCGGGGAAAGCGTGACCATGAAGGCGTTGAGTGAGGCCGCGTCATCCGGACGCAGGTCGCTTTTGAGTATGCGAACGAGAATTTCTCCATCCGCTACCTGGGCGAGAATCTCGCGCCAATTTTGTTCGCGAAGAAATTCTCGGGCTTCTTCGTCTCGTAACGCCAGAAGACAAAGCATAGCAATGTCGTGCCGCGGTGGCGGAGCGGTTCCACCAATGCCATCCGCCTCGGATCGATCGTTTGACCGAAGTAATTCGCCTGGCTGCTTGGACAGGAGCGCCTGAAAATCTTGAGCGGCGACACCCAGGCGTGCGCTAACTTTGCTCGCAACCTCCCCACGCATGAGCGGGTCGCGCACACGCGAGACAGTTCCAGCCAGACTCCTGGCTAACTGCATCTTGGCCCCCAGGGAAGCCAGATCGACACCGGCGGCCTCACGCTCGATCCAGTAGTCGAAAAAATCACGCGCACCAGCGACGCGGCTTTCAAATGCCTCTTTCCCTTCGCGCCGAACTAGCGAGTCAGGATCTTCGCCCGCCGGGATTTCTGCCACGCGCACGATCAAGTCATTCTGGAGCAGCGCATCGAGCGAACGCTCGGCAGCCTTCTGGCCGGCTGCGTCGGCGTCGAAGCAAAGAACGACTTCATTTACGAAGCGTTTCAGAACCCGCGCCTGATTTTCTGTGAAGGCTGTTCCCTGTGGCGCGACGACGTTCGTGATTCCCGCTTCAAATAAACTTATCAAATCTAGCTGGCCTTCACATACAATGGCGCAGTTCGCCTCGATCAGGGCGCGCTTGGTTTTGTGCAGACCAAAAAGCACGCTGCCTTTTCGGAAAAGCAGTGTCTCAGGCGAATTCAAATATTTCGCTACGCCCTCCGCGTCTTTCAAAAGGCGGCCGCTGAATGCGATTACTTCGCCGACATCGTTGCAAATCGGAAACATGATCCTGCCGCGAAAGCGATCGTACGCACTTGAACTCTCAACCGGCGTGCTCTCTGCGTCATCCTTTGTTTTTGCGAGGCCGCTCGTAATGAGGTCGCGAGTATGGTAGCCCTGCGCATGTGCCCAGTTGCCAAACGCGTCCCATTCATCGGGGGCATAACCAAGCTGCCAATGTTTGGCGATTTCCGCCGTAAGCCCCCGCTGCTTTAAATATTTTCGCGCTGGATTTCCAACATCTCTTTTCAATAGGTTTTCGTGAAACCATTCGGCCGCGTCGGCGTGCAATTTCAGCAGTGTCCGGCGCGCCTCATATCGTCGATCTTCATCCGCCGCGCCGCGCTCCTCCACCACTGTAATTCCGGCGCGCGCTGCGAGCTTCCGCACAGCCGACGGAAAATCGGCATGCTCGTAGTCCATTACGAACCGGAAAACGCTTCCGCCCGCGCCACAACCGAAGCAATGAAAGGTCTGTCGGCTCGGGCTGATCATGAACGAAGGCGTTTTCTCCTGATGAAATGGGCAGAGCGCCTTGAAATTTGCTCCTGCGCGCTTGAGCGGAAAATACGAGCTGATCACTTCGATAATATCGTTCGCGGCAGCAATCTGCTCGATCGTTTCCGGAGGGATCGTTCCCATGTGCGCCTGATTATTTTTGCCTCGTTTGGCTCTTGAAGCGATGCCAAACTTACGCAGTGCGACGCTGTTTCCAACCGATGCAAAGCAACTTGTCCGTCATCCCGAGCGGTGTCGAGGGATTCCGTCGCGCTGCCCTACAGTGTCGGCCTGGGACTCCTCGGCTTCAGTGCGCTACGCTCGGAATGACGGTGTGTTGGATCGCTTTGGGGCTGCTGATGGTCACAACGGTCCATGCAGGTGACACTGTCCACAAGGGAGACGTGGTTGTGGTGCCGCTCCGTGGCGAAGTCGCACCTTCGCTCCTGGCGTTCCTGCGCCGTGCCATTAAAACAGCCGAGAGCAACGAAGCATCCTCGATCGTTTTCGACATGAACACGTACGGCGGCCGCCTCGATACGGCGACCGATATCGTGAACGCACTTAATCAAACCAAAATCCCGACCTACACATTCATCAACACAAATGCCGGATCGGCTGGTTCGCTTATCGCCATTGCGACACAACGCATTTACATGGCGCCGGTGAGCGCAATTGGCGCAGCCGCACCAATTCTCCCGAGTGGCGAGGATCTTCCCGCTACTGAAAAGGAGAAAACGATTTCGTATTGGTCGGCGCTCATCCGTGGTTCCGCGACGAAGAACGGGCACAATCCGGATGTCGCCGAAGCGTTCATGAACAAGGACAAGGAAATAAAGATTGGCGACCGCATCGTTCACCCGAAGGGAGCGGTGCTTACTCTCAATGCTCAGGAAGCAACTGAACGGATCAACGGCAAACCATTGCTTGCAGAAGGTGTCGCCGATTCTGTTAGCGATCTGATCAAAAAAGCCGGCCTAAAAGGAAACGAAGTCACGATCGGGCCGACTGGCTTCGAGCAAATCGCGTTTTGGATCACTACGCTTGCGCCATTGCTGCTGCTAGGAGGAATTCTCGGCGCGTATCTGGAATTTAAAATTCCCGGTGTGACGTGGCCGGGGATCATCTCTGCGATTTGTTTCGCGCTATTCTTCCTTGGGCATTATCTGGCCGGGCTCGCCGGCTGGGAAGTCGTCGCGCTGTTCATTCTCGGAATGGTTCTGGTGCTGATCGAGATACTTTTCTTCGCGCACAGTACAATTGTTTTTGGTGTCGTCGGCGTTTTCCTCATCCTCGCTTCGCTGCTGTGGACGATGATCGATCGCTATCCGGGTCAGAATTTCTTCCCGACCGGCAAAATGCTCGCGATGCCGCTGCTTAACATGTTCATCGCGATCGTGGGATCATTCATCATCATCGCCCTGCTCGCGCGCTATCTACCGCGCACGAGCATTTACCTGCGATTCGCCTTGATGGATTCAAATCCGCCCGGCCCATCGCTGGCCGGCGTGCCGCGACAGTTCGCAACCGCGCTCTCTCTGGCTCCAGGAATGCAAGGTACTTCGGTTACGGTTTTACGACCGAGCGGCAAAGCGCGTTTCGCCGATCACGTGGTCGACGTTGTCACCGAAGGTGAATTCATCGCTCCGCAAACAGCCGTCACCGTCATCCAAACTGACGGAATGCGCGTCGTAGTAAAGAGCGCTGCTCAAATCTGAGGAGTAGAATCTCCAAAAAACCCTCTAGCCGCCGGCGGCGACGCGGATCAATTCAACACGGTCGCCTTCGGCTAATGATCGCTCCGCCCATTCACGTCGATGGACGGCGAGGCCGTTATGTTCAACCAAAATGGATTGCGGCGGCAATTGATAGCGATCGACTAACTCCGCGATCGTTTTTGTCTCGCGCACATCAACACCTTCGCCATTGAGTGAAATCGTCACGCTCCGCAAAGGGCCTGGTCCCAATCTTTCCAAACCGGTTCAAGTCCCCGACAGCGTAGGACTGCGGCGATTTCTGCCGGGGAACGTTCGTCGCTAATCTCGAATTGGCCGGTTGCGAGTTGATCTTCGCCGTCCTGGTAATCGGGCGCGACGATGCGTCCGCGTACGGTGCGATGCAAATGTTCGCGCCCGCGGCGGGTGTAGCCGCCCGGCTCCGTGTGACTGCCGGCGCTCATCATCGTTACCCCGATTAGCGCCAGCGAATCTCGCAACTGCGCGCGCTCGCGCGTGCTGAGCACGATGCCGAGCTGCGGGAAAGTAATCCGTAACGCGCAAATCAATTGCGCAAGTTCGCGATCAGTCATGGAAAAAAGCGAACGAAATTCGCCGGCCGCGGGACGCAAACGAGGCAGGCTTACAGTGATTTGCGCCTGCCAACAGCGTTTAAACAGATGTTCCAAGTGCGCGGCCAGCGCGATCGCTTCGTCTTGCCAGCGCGATAGACCGATGAGCGCACCGACGCCGAGTCGGCGAAAACCGGCCGCATAACCGCGCTCGACGCAATCGAGCCGAAAATTAAAATCACGTTTCGGCCCAGCGGTATGCATTTCCGCATAAACGGTGCGATTGTACGTCTCCTGATAAACGACGAGGCCATCCGCGCCAGCCTCCACAATCGGCACGTAATCTTCCGTCTCCATCGGGCCTACCTCGATTGAAATCGACGAAAAATCGGAGGACAGAGCACGCACGCATTCGACAAGGTAGCCGCGGCTTACAAATTTTGGATGCTCGCCGGTGACCAGCAGGATCTGACGAAATCCCTGGTGGGAAAGATGCCGCCCTTCGGCGACGATTTCATCGATGTCGAGTGTGACGCGAAGGATCGGATTGTCGCGCGAGAAACCGCAATATCTGCAATTATTAACGCACTCGTTGGAAAGATAGAGCGGCGCGAAAAGACGCATCGTTCGTCCAAAATTCTGTAGCGTAAGCGCACGCGAAGTCTGCGCCATCGCTTCGAATTCCCGATCCGATTTCGGAGCAATCAGGTGCTCGAATCGCTTGACGAGTTCCGATTTCTTCAGAGCCAGATTGTCCAGGGTTCCGACGAACGACATTAAGATAATTTCGTGCCCATGCCCGCGTTCGCAAACGCCAATCGCGTACAAACCAAAGCGGCGACCGACTCCGGACGCCGCTTTAGCAAACCCGATCGTGGATCTTTAGAAGGCGAAATTTACGCCGGTGCGAACCATCCCGAAGTTGTTCTTCGGTCCATCGACAAAATTCCAGCTGAAATCACTGACCCAGCCAATATGTGGGGTCATGCGAACTTCCATGCCACCGCCGACCTGGCCGATTGCCCGAGACTCGGAACCGGTTTGTTGAGTACGAATGATTCCGTCGTTCACGACAACGTTCGTTCTTTCGCCGCCGCCAAAGATTCCGCCGCCCCCACCAAAGATGTAGGGCGAGAAGCGCGTGCAGGGAATCGGGTAGCGTAGCGTCAATGTGCCTAACACCGCTCCCACGGCGCGGCTCTCATGTCCAGTATGGACGTCGAAAATGCCGGTATTGGTGTCGATAAAGACATCCTCAACCGCGCGCCTGGAATCAACCGCCCACCCTTCGATACCGACACCGAAGTACCGATGGAAAAAGTATTTGAAATCAATACCACCGCCGAAGGCGTGGTCCGATTCAAGGTAGCGATCATCCTGCCAGTTGTTTCCTGTGAAAATGTAAGTGCCCCACAGACTGACGTTAAACTCGTTGTCTGCGTACCATTGCGGACACGGTGGCGGCGCCACCTGTTTCATCTCCTTTCCGGAATAAGTCTCAGTCCCAGCAAACGCTACCGAAGTGAGTGCAGCGATGCATAACAACCCCAACACCGATCTTTTCATCTTATTTCTCCTTTGGTTAAGTCTCTCCTCAGTTTTTCAGCTCCAAACACTCCTTTGGAACACACGCAAGGTAATAACGAAACTCGCCATTATTGCGGATGCCCCGACTCTTGGGCCGGCGACAAGAAATTGCAAGGACTTTTTGGGCGGCCAAAAGGGCCCGGCTCAGGGGTGGAGCTCCGCCCCTGTATTTGCGTCGGTAATAACAAACTTCTCGTGATGAAACGTAGGATCGCCACGAAAGGTGAGCCGGCTCGCGTAACGGCGCTCCAATTCCACCAGCAATTCTTCATCTTCTTCCTTTAATCGTTTCAGCACGCCTGGATTCAGAATTACCCGGATATCATGAATACTGTCCTGATACTTGCGCATGACAGTATTGAGAGTCCGATGTAATTCTACGCTGGTAGTCATGGAGGTTTTTACGACGCCGCGTCCGCCGCAGTAGGGACAATTCTCGTAAATCGTGTCGCTCAGGCTTTCCTGCGCTCTTTGGCGGGTCATTTCCATCAAGCCGAGCTGCGAAATGGGGAGGACATGTGTCTTGGCTTTATCGCGATTGAGCCGTTCCTTCATCAAACTGAAGACTGCCTGCTGGTCTTTGCGGCTCTTCATATCGATGAAGTCGGCTATGATCAGCCCACCAATATTGCGTAAACGAAGCTGTCGCGCGATTTCATCCGCTGCCTCCAGGTTGGTTTGCGAGATAGTTTTCTCCACGTCGCGCCCGCCTTTGTTTCGACCCGTATTGACGTCAATTGCGACCAGTGCTTCGGTCTCGTCGATCACAATATAGCCACCGCATTTCAGCCAAACTTGCCGATGAAAAGCGTCATCAATTTGCTTTTGTACACCGTACGTTTCGAAGATCGGCATCGCACCATCGTAATGGTGCACGCGGTTCCGGGCGCGTCGGGAAATCTGGCCGATCATTTCGATCATTCGTTCCATTGACGCGCGGTCGTCGCAAAGGACTTCGTCGATTTCCTCAGTGAGAAAATCGCGCACTGTCCGTCCGACCAAATCCGGCTCCTCAAAGAGACGGCAGGGAGCCGGTTCCCCATGAATGAGTTGCTCGACCTGAGCCCACTGATCGAGAAGAAACCGCAGATCCCGCACAAAATATCGTGCCCGCTGGCCTTCGCCTACGGTGCGAATAATGACTCCAACGCCGTCGGGAATTTCCAATTCCCGGACGATCTTGCGCAACCGTTCGCGCTCCTTCTGATTCTCAATTTTTCGCGAGATGCCGCTACGATCGCTGAACGGCATCAGCACCAGGTAGCGCCCGGCAAAACTGAGATTCGTAGTGACTCTTGGTCCTTTTGTGCCAATGGGCCCCTTGGTTACCTGAACAATGACATCCGCCCCGACGGGATAAATACTCGGGATGTCTTTTACCGTGATTCGTTTTCGCGGCCGTTTGCTCCCACGGCGATCAATTTCCTCAATGCCGCTGTCGAGCGCGGCCGGAATTGCGTCCCAAAAGTGGAGGAACGCATTTTTCTCGAAGCCGATGTCAACAAACATCGCCTTCAACCCCATCTCGATGTTTTTGACTTTACCCTTATAAACGCTGCCGACGATATTCCGTGAGCTCTTTCGCTCGACACTGTACTCCTCGAGCCGGTCATTCTCGAGCAGGGCAACACGGGACTCGAGTTTTTCGACGCTGAGTATGAGCTTTTTGCCGGTCTTTCGCGAGGAAAGACCCAAAAGTTTTCTTACTTTGTCTATCATAAAACGAAATGGGTTGTCCGATCAGAAGCGGAACTGACCAAATGCACTGCTGCGATGGTTCTGCTCGGGTGTTCATCGTGGTGGTGTTCCACGCCGGCGGTTAGGTGGCGGTGGCGGAGGCGCAGGTGCCTGGCGCGGATGCATTCCAAAGATCCGTTGGAAGAAATTGCGGGGAGCTGGCGTCGCAGCGGGGAGAGCGCGGGCCGCAGAGTCTCGCCGACGCACTTTCCCCTGAGAATCTGCTTCCGGTTCGACGTCAGGCGACGCGTCCGAGCTTGCCATCTGCGCAGTGGCATTTTGCGATTGGTCCGCAGTTTCTTCGTCCTCGCCTCCGAGATTGCCTCCCGTGCCATGATAAGTCACTGCTTTGATCAATTGGAGCGGATTGGCGTGATGCGCGGGTGCGAGCCAGGCAACCTGCATATCGAACTTTCCTTCATCCTGCGCGAGCGTGCGTTCGAGAATGCGTGTAGCGATCGGGCCGGCGACCTCGCCGCCGTGGCCCGACGCGCCCTGCACCATCACTGCGACGACATACTTCGGATGATCAAATGGCGCGAAACACACAAACCACGCCACGTTTTCCTCGTGGCCACGGTCCGTGGCCTGCGCAGTACCGGTTTTTCCAGCCACCACAACGTCTTTCAAACGCGCTCGGCCACCGGTCCCTCCATCTTCGTTAACAACTTTCCAAAGGCCTTTGCGCACAAGGTCAATTTTGTCAGGTGAGATTTCCTGACGTAAGTCAGATCGCACTCGTGGCGTCTGAGGCACTGCGACGTTGCCATGCTCGTCCAGCACAGGAGAGCCGTCCTGGTTCAAAACGCGATCGACCAGCCGTGGGTAATAACACACACCGCCGTTTGCGATCGTCGCGTAGGCCATCGCCAATTGCAGAGGCGAGACAAGCGTGTAGCCCTGGCCGATCGAAACATTGGCCGTCTGCGCCTGCGACCATCTCTCTTGGGGATGGTGAATTTGCATCCACTCAGGTCCCGGCATATTGCCAGTTTGTTCACCTGACAGTTGCAGGCCCGATTCTTGGCCGATTCCCAACATTTTGCCAACCGCGTCGATCGATTGAATGCTAGCCGCGTTACCATACTGATAGAAAAAGGAGTCGCACGACACCTTGAGCGCATCGGCGAGTCCGATGGTCCCGTGCGTATAATGTTTTTCGGCTACCCAACATCGGAAAAAGTGATCGCCGTAACTCACACCGCCACCGCAGCTGTATTTGGCGCCTGAGAGATTCTTCGTGCCGCGCAGACCGGCGAGTGCCGTAATGAGCTTGAACGTTGAGCCCGGCGGCAAGCAGCTAATTGCACGGTTGACCAGCGGATCGCCCTCGTCTTTTTGCAGCGCTTGCCAATCCTTCGCCTTGATGCTGGGGATGAAAGTATTGGGATCAAATGATGGAACAGTAACCATCGCCAGGACGTTGCCATTGTTTGGATCGACAACTACCGCGCCTGCCCGGCTCACGGCGCGCAGCGCCTCCTCCGTAATCGCCTGAATGCGCGCGTCGATCGTCAGGAAAACATTGGCGCCTTGCTCCGGGGGATCTTCGCGCAGGATGCCATCAATGGTGCCCTTTGCATTGCGCCGCAGATAACGCACCCCGGGTTTCCCGCGCAGAAACTCGTCCATGATCTTTTCGATGTTCGATTTCCCTTCAAAGTCTCCCTGGTAAAACGTGAATTTCTTTGCGTCCTCTTTATCGACATCATCCGGCATGCCGACATAACCCAGAAGATGCGAGGCAAGCGCGCCGTAAACGTAAGAACGCACGGGTTTGAGCGCGAGTTCCACTCCCGGCAACCCGACATCATGCTCGGAAAATTTCGCCAAAGTTGGAAAATCGATGTCTTTAACGTAGGAAAACGGAACTTCGGTATCGTTGCGATAATGTTTTTGCAACTTGCCCGCATTGTAATCGCGCGCAAGATCGAGATCGTTGAGGCGCGGGACGACGCCATTATTGACGATCTTGATGATGTCCGGCTCCTTCATGTCTTTCGGCATTCCATTAATGGTTGCTCGATACTCGGTCACGGGCGGGTGACCAAAGCGTTCGCGATAGCCTTTGACCATTTCTGGCAGATAAAAATCGACCTCATAACTCGCCCGATTTTGGACGAGAGTGAGTCCGTTCCGATCTTTGATCTCGCCGCGCACCGAGGGGATGCGCACCGTCGCCTGAGAGCTACCGCGGAGCTGGGAAGTCCATTCCAGGCCATGCGCAACCTGAATCCACCAAAGCTTGAGGCCGAGAGCGCCCATGCCTATCAGCATCAAGAGTCCCAGAAGTTGAAGCCGCCCACGCGAGGTAATCCGGCGTCTGCTCATTCAAACCGTCCCCTTTCAGATTGATAGGAGTAGGCAGTAATCCGTCCTATCCATTGGAGGAACCAGAACAGCACTGGGGCTATCGCCATGGCAACAAGACCAGGCCCGCCGATCTGCCACCAAATTTCGCGGGTAAAAATAAAAGAGCCGCGACGAAATGTGATCATCAAATATTGCGCCAGAACTATCAATGAGGTGAAAACGCCGCTCAAGACGCAGTGCACTTCCCAACGACCGCGTGCAAAGAGCGGTCTCAGGCCATGCATTACTCCTGCCAGCACACCGTAAATCAGTATCGATGATCCAGTTGAAATTTCAACTTTGCCCCCGATCACCTGCACGGTAACGGCATCCAGTAAAACTCCTGCGTACAGCGCGAGTGCCAGCATCAGAGGAAACGGCAGGGCCATCGCGCCGTAAAAGACAATCACAGGTACAATGTACACGTGCGCGTTGTCGAGCCACGGCAGCGCTGGAATAAAAAACTCCGCAATCTGCGCCATCAGCACCAGTAGGAGCAAAACAAAAAAGAAAATCATTTTCTGCCAGTTACTACGAACACGTCGTCCAGATGCGACAAATCGACTGCGGGCGTAAGCTGCCCTTGCCCATCCAGTTCTCGCACACGAAAAGTTTTCACAACACCAATCAGCAAACCCGACGGGAACACGCCGCCAACTCCTGAAGTATAAACTTTTTGGCCAGGCTTCAGGTCGGCCTGTTTTGACAAAAAATTCAGATTCAGAAACGGGGTGAGTCCCGTTGTCACGCGCTCGCCCGATACGATGCCCTGTTCTCGGCTTCCTTCGACCTTTGCGGCGACCCGGCAGTTTTCATCCGAAACAAGCAATACAATTGAGACGCTGTCGCTCACGGTCGTTATTTTTCCTATTAAACCCTCGTCTGTCGCGACAGGCATGTCGATTTCGATTCCATCTCTCTTGCCACGGTTAATCGTAACCGTTCGCCACCAGGTCGACGAATCACGCGCGACAATTTCAGCGGCGATCAATTTAAAGACTGAACGCTCGCGATAATTGAGCGCATGACGCAAACGATTCACCTCGTTCTCGGCATCGCGCAGACCCTGGTTAGTTGCCCTTAGCTCTCGATTTTCCACCTGTAAGCCAGCATTTTCGCGCTCTAATTGCTCAAGGGACTTCAAGCCTGTACGCACCGATGTAAGCTGTTTTTTTAATCCAGAACCGCCAGTGAAAAATGGTGCCAGCAACTGATAGACGCCAGCCTTGAACTTCTGCGTGGCCGTCGGCCCAAAGCTGAGAAAGTATCCCAGAATTGCGCCGAAAATCAGCAGCGCGATGATGTTCGTGCGGCTCATCGCAATTGCGGATTTCGGATTGGCGTTTGCGGATTAAGAAAGATCGACATCTGCGGAAGCACCGACATCATTCCGCAATCCGAAATTGCCAATCCGGAATTCTTCCTATCGCCACTGGCGGTCTGCCGAGGCCACTTGACGCAAGAATTTAAGTTCATTGAGGCATTTGCCAGTCCCTTCCGCCACTGCGCTGAGCGGATCTTCAGCAACATGCACAGGCAAACCCGTTTCTTCGCTCAAAAGCTTGTCAAAGCCCCGCAGCAACGCGCCGCCGCCTGCCAGTACCAGGCCGCGATCGACGAGGTCTGCCGAAAGCTCGGGCGGACAGCGCTCCAAAGTGATCCGCACGGAATCTACAATTGTCGAGATTGGCTCAAGCAGCGCTTCGCGCACTTCCTGGGAGGTGATCATAAGCGTCTTAGGCAGACCGGCGACCAGGTCGCGTCCCTTAACTTCCACGCTCGTCTCCTTTTCGCTCGGATATGCCGAGCCAATTTTAATCTTTATCTCCTCAGCTGTGCGTTCGCCGACCATCAGATTGTAGGCGCGCTTCATATACTGCACGATTGCTTCGTCCAGCTCATCGCCAGCCACGCGCACGCTGCGGCTAAACACGATTCCCGACAGCGAAATCAGTGCGACCTCGGTCGTGCCTCCTCCGATATCGATGATCATGTTACCGGCTGGATCCTGCACCGGAAGGCCCACTCCGATCGCCGCTGCCATTGGTTCTTCGATCAAATAAACTTCCCGCGCCCCAGCATGAGTCGCCGACTCACGCACGGCGCGTTTTTCCACTTCCGTGATTCCAGATGGCACGGCGATAACGACGCGCGGTCTCGCGCGTACCCGGCGGTTGTGCACCTTGGTGATGAAGTGCCGCAGCATGGCTTCCGTCACTTCGAAGTCCGCGATGACGCCATCTTTGAGCGGTCGCACTGCGACGATGTTTGCCGGCGTGCGACCGAGCATGCGTTTGGCTTCGTCACCGACAGCCAGCACTCTGTTGGTGCCGGCTTGGACGGCGACGACAGATGGCTCGCGCAGAACGATCCCTTGATCCTTTACGTAAACAAGAGTGTTTGCCGTGCCCAGATCGATCCCGATGTCGCTGGATAACCAGCCGAAAAGTCCGTTGAACATGAATTATTTATTAGCAGCAACTTTCCAGCCCGAGAAGAAGCGCGTTCTTCCGCCCGAGGCGGCCTATCTTAGGAACCTCCCCACGAGCGCGATTCGGCCGGCTGAATCGCCGTAACATGAAACAGAGAGGGACGCCGTCAAGCAGCATTTCTGTTGGAGCAATAGAGTGTCGGAGCAGGGAGTGCCTCGAGAGCTTGCCATTACCCCATAACTCCTTTACTCCATCATTCTATGGAAAGAGTAATCGTCGCCCCATCCATTCTGGCCGCCGATTTCTCGCGACTCGGTGACGAAATTCGTCGGGTGGAGGCTGCCGGCGCCGATTGGATCCACTGCGACATTATGGATGGACATTTCGTCGATAACATTTCCTTCGGGCCGGAGATTGTCGCGCAGGTGCGCGGCCTAACAAGTCTTCCGCTGGATGTCCATCTTATGATCGAACACGCCGATCATTACGTCCCGCGATTTATCAAGGCTGGCGCAAACTCGATCACCGTCCACGCGGAAGCGGAGGCGAAACACAGCGTCGCGAAAACATTGCAGCAGATTCGAGACGCCGGTCGCCGCGCCGGCCTTACTCTAAACCCCGAAACCTCGTTCGATTTGGTTGTGCCCTTCCTGGACAAAATCGATATGCTACTGGTAATGACCGTGCATCCGGGTTTCGGAGGCCAACCCTTTCGAGCTGATCAAATGCAAAAAGTTAAACGGGCAAGATCGTTGAACGGTACGCTCGACATCGAAGTAGACGGCGGCATCAACGCCGAGACTGCACGAGTATCGATCGAAAACGGCGCAAACGTGCTCGTCGCCGGCACCTGGATTTTTCGCGCGAAAGATTACGCAAAGGCGATCCGCGAATTGCGGGGCGATCCTGGCACAGAGCTCTAAGAGCTAAAGGCCCGGGATATTTCGCTTCGCACTTGGCGCGATTACCCCGCCACGACCGGCGCCGCTTCTTCAGTCGTTTCGGCCATCACCTCGTCGGTTTGCGTGACTCGAACGACTTCTTCGATGGTTGTTTTGCCTTCGGCGACGCGTCGCCAACCGTCCTGCCGCAAAGTCTCCATGCCTTCGGCGATGGCGCATTGCTTGAGCTCGCCGCCATCGCGTTTTCGCATGATCATTTTTCTCAGCGGCTCCGTGATGAGGCAAACCTCATAAATTGCCGCGCGCCCTTGATAGCCGGTCTGACGGCATCCATCGCAACCGGCGCCGCGCTGGAAACTGGTACCGAGTTCTTTCACGGGAAAACAGATCTCCGTGAGATATTCGCGAGGATAATCGACGAATTGCACGCAGTCTGGACAAATCGTGCGCACGAGTCGCTGTGCAATGAACGATTTGACCACCGATGCGAGTAGAAATGGTTCCACATCCATATCGAGCAAACGGGTGATGCCACCAACGGCATCGTTCGTGTGCAGCGTGCTAAAAACGAGGTGACCCGTCATCGCCGCGCGGATTGAGATGTCCGCAGTTTCAACATCACGAATCTCGCCGACCATCACCACGTTGGGATCCTGTCGCAAAATGTGACGCAGACCTTTGGCGAAGGTCAGATCAATCTCTGGTTTCACATCGATTTGCGAGACACCGGGAATTCGATATTCCACCGGTTCTTCGACTGTAATAATGCGGCGTTGCACCGAATTGATGCTGCTTAGGAAACAATAAAGCGACGTCGATTTTCCGCAGCCGGTCGGACCGGTGAGAAGAATGATTCCATTCGGCTGTGCCAGCAGATGCCGAATAATTTTCTCCTGCTTTTCGCTGAGATCGAGCCGCTCAAATCCGAACTGCTGCTCGCCGCGGCTAAGCAATCGCAAACTAATCGATTCGCCGTTCACGGTGGGGATGGTTGAAACTCGCACATCGATGTTTTGGTTAGTGGACTGCAAATTCATGCGTCCGTCCTGAGGCAGACGACGCTCCGCGATATCCATGTGCGACATCACCTTCAGGCGCGAGATGATGGCCGATTGCAGGACTCGCAATTGTGGCGGAACAGCGACCTCGTGCAGAATCCCGTCGATCCGATAACGAATCCTTAGATCGTTCTCCAGCGGTTCAACGTGAATATCGGTGGCGCGCTCGAGGATCGCTTCGCGAATGATCTGGTTCACGAATTTCACCACTGACGCTTCGGGATCTTCGTCATTCAGTTCAATGGCGATCTCGGTGTCTTGAAACACCTCGAAAGCGCGGTTGGTCTTCAGGATTTCATCGAAAGTTTCCGCGCCGACGCCGTAGAGAGTTTTCATCGCGCGCAGAACTTGC
Source organism: Candidatus Udaeobacter sp. (assembly GCA_035938475.1). Taxonomy (GTDB): domain Bacteria; phylum Verrucomicrobiota; class Verrucomicrobiia; order Chthoniobacterales; family UBA10450; genus Udaeobacter. The sequence goes on along the minus strand of DASZGW010000105.1, from coordinate 12,009 downwards.
GCGCGCGGCACCAGCACCCATTCAACCGGCTTTTTCAAAAGCTGCGACGCAAGCTGGCGGCCAATGGAATTGAAAAGATCGTATGTCGCCAGCAGGACCGAATTTTCCTTCACCTCGATAGGCAGAATGTGATGTTGAAAAACAAAACGGCTCGGCAAAACCGACAAAGTCGCGCGATCGATCTTTTTCGCGTCGATGGACGTGACCGGCACGCGGAAGAAATTACCGATCGCGCCGAGAAAACGTTGCTCGTCCACTTTACCGGAATCGAGCACCTGGCTCACCCACGAACCGCCGTTCAGGTTCACAGCCAGCTGTGCCGCTTCTTCAGTCGAAGGAACGCCGCTTTCCAGCAGCAAATTAATCAATGATTGACTCGCAGGTGAACTCATTAGGCGCGGCGTTCAGTAGAATCGACAACACAGAATTGGAAGCGTTCGAATGAAGCCCATTTAGGGCGTTTCGCAAGGTCTTTCACGTATAATGCGTAATGACAGGGACGGCGGCCGTAAGGTTTGGACCGATGCGAGGGAAAAGCATTGAACCAAACGGCAGGGCAAATGGAGGGGCGAACCCCTGTGAGGCCGAGCACTCAGGCGGTATTTGGCGGACCGTCGTTAGGCGTCGCGGAGCTCCGCCCTCCATGCCTTGGTTAAGGCATGTGCAATGCGCGTCGCACGGGGACGGTGAGTGTCCCTGTGACGCGCATGGAATAATTTTTTTGGAGCCGCGCAATCGCCTCGCTCACTTCTGGCGTAAATACACCGTCGACGGGTCCGCAGTAATAGCCGAGCCGGCGCAGCGCCGTTTGCATAGAACCGACATAAGCCGGTTGCGAAATGAGTTGTTCGCGGGTCTTGAAGTAGTAACACCATCGCCAATTGTAGCGCGGCGCAAAGTCGGTGGCGTTCACAGCCTTCCCCTGGTGGAGCAGAGCCCATTCGTCTCTCTGAGCCAATGGATCGACTGAATGAAAGATATCCACGTCCAGAATGTCGTACTCGTCGGCTTGCGCGATGGTCGCGCCGAGGCAAAGAGCTAATGTGAGAGCTATTCGTTTCATAAGAATAAAATTACCTTAACGCATATCTTTCGGTTCGGGAATATCGGGTGGCGGCAATGTCAATTGTTTGCCCTCTCGCGTTTTGGGGCAATCCGGGCACTCGCTCTCGTCCAGGTCCGCGCCAAAATGCGTGTTGATGTTCTCCCACCTCTGGCGCAGCCGATACTGATCCAGCTTGGTCAGAGTTACCTGCGGACACATAAGAATGATTAACTCCTGTCGGGTCTTGGCACTTAGCGTGCTACGAAACGCCGCGCCGATGAGGGGAATGCGAGAGAGATAAGGAAAGCCTTCGTACTGCTTGTTTTTCTGCTCCTGGATCAATCCACCCAGGATAATGGTCGATCCGTTGGCCGCGGAAACATTTGTGCGAATATACTTGGTGTCGATTGTTGGCACCGAATTGCCGCTGATGCTTACGTTGCCGCCCGGAACCAAGCTGTCGAGCTTTTGCAAAATATCGAGCGACACTACCTTCTCGGAATTAATGAGCGGCACAACCTCAAGCTGAAGCACGACCTTCTTGTACTCGATGCTCGATGATATCGACGCTACAGTGCCGACGGTCCCGGCATTGCTCAGCGTGTTAACCGGCACGGGAACCTCCTGGCCTGAGGCAATGATAGCTTTTTTGTTGTTGCTGGTGAAAACCGTCGGCCGCGACATGACTTTGAATCGCCCAGTGGCCTCAAGTAGATGCACAATCGCGGCGAAAGCGTTGCCGGCTGCCACGTAAATGTTGGTCCCGGCGCCCACATTCTTAATAATATTGCTGAAGTTAATCAGGTTCGACGGATCCAAGATATTGGTCGGCGCGGCCGAGCCACCGGGCAGCGGAATTGCGGGATCGTGGTTCGGATTACCACCGCTGAATAGGTTGTTATTGCGGTTAGTGCCGATGAATCTGTTGTGGTATTTCGCGAACCAATCGACGCCGAATTCCTCGTTGTTGCTGAGTGTCAACTGCCCGATGACGGTGCTAAGCGCGACCTGCGGCGCCTGGACGTCCATCTCGTCCAGAATTTTTTCCACCTTTACCACAACCTCGCGATTGCCGAGGACGATGATGGAATTGGCGCGCTGATCGGCGATGAGCTTGGCGTTTCCGATCGTGACCGCTTGCGGCGTGGTGTTTACCGGCTGCGTAGAGAGCTCTTCGGAAATGTTCAGCGTGCTGCCGCCGCCTCCGCCTGCCGTGCCGGATGTGCCAAATTGGGATGAATATGGATTTGTTCCGCCAGCGCCGCCTCGTTGTTGTTGCTGCTGCTGCGGTTGCGGACTTGCACCAGGCAGCCCACCGCCAGGCAGACCGCCAGCTCCAGCTCCCTCTGTGCCCGGCTCCGTTAATGCCTGAACCAACACCGGCAGAACGTCACCGGCAGAAACATATTGCAAATAGCGAGTGACTGGTTTCGCAAACTCGACGTTGGCGTCAAATTGATGAATTAGTTCACGGATGAAAGGCATGTTGATTGGGCGCGTCACGACGTGGATCCGGTTGGTGCGTACGTCAGGAGTAAGTTTGATTTTACCCACGATGATCGCTTCCTCTGACAGGACACCCAATCCGGCACCTTCAACTTGCTGCGGTTGCGGAACCGCCGCTGGCACGTTCACTCTGCGGACACCCGGCTGAGTGGGCGATTCGGTGCCCTTTTCGAAAATGTCCTTGAGCATGTCGCAGACTTTGCTCGCGTCAGCGCGGTCGAGCTTGATAAACTCACTCACCACTTCCGCCGGCGCCACATCCACCTGGTTAATCACACTGGCAAGCTGCCGGATGATGTCGGCGTTTTGCGTCACCAGAAGAGCGGATGCTTTCGGCAAGGCGAGAATGTTGATCGTCCCCGAGCTTCCCTGAAAATATGCCATCAACACTTGTTGGAGTTCCTGAGGATCGGCATACTGCAATCGGAACAGGAAGCTGATCACCGGGTTTCCCGCCGGGATATCCGCCAGATCTGAAACGATTGGCACCGGCGCTTTTCGAGGATTTTGACCCGCTCCCACAACGTCCAACAGGTCGCGGCCAGCCGGAACGAGGGAGATTCCGTTGAGGGACATACTCATCTCGATGATTTTGATGGCTTCTTCGCGCGACACGTCTTTGGCAATGAAAATGTTCACCTTCCCCTGCACGAAATTATCCATCACCAGCTTCTTGCCAGTGAGCTGCTCGTAGAGATGCAGCACATCGACGACATCGCTGTTCGGGAATTGAAGCCGAACCATAGCAGGCGCGTTCGGAGGGGGAGGAGCCGGCGCTTCTACCGGCGGCGCATTCGCCATCGGAGAAGCGGGAGATGACTCGGGACGCCCCAGCTTGGTCTGAGCCGAAGCTGCGGTCGCGCTGGCAAGCACCAGCGTCGCGATGCAGAAAAAGCGGTGCACAGCCTTATTTAGATGGATGGGCGACGCTAGTGCATTTGTGAGACCCGTCAAAATATTTCCCTCGGTTGAAACAATCCTTTGATGCTCAGGCTGGACGCGGCAGGGCACCTAGTTTACAAGAGATTGCCGTCGCTGCAAATGATCAGTCCTGTAAGTCTGGGTAGGGCGCGCTGGATCGCAATCACTTGTTGTACCTTGATGGCGATCGCTGCCTTCGCCGCGCCCGGGCAAACAGCAAATGCGCTTAGTCAGATTCGGTCTGTCCTTCAGGCACAGCAGGATGCTTGGAATCGGGGCGATATCGACGGATTTATGAACGGATACGCCCGCTCGGCATCGACCGTTTTTATTTCGGAAGACACAATCAGACGCGGCTGGCAAACGGTGCGCGATCGTTACAGGAAAAAATATTCCAGTCGCGGGAAAATGGGGACGCTCACGTTTTCTGATCTTGAAATCACTCTGTTATCATCTGATTCGGCGGTGGCGTCCGGACGTTGGAAACTGAGGCGAGCAAACGACCAGCCCCACGGACGGTTTACCCTCATTCTAAGACGCCTGCCGGAAGGCTGGCGAATTGTGTACGATCATACAAGCGCGGCTTCGCCGCCGAAGTAATTCGTTAAAAAAGTTACACGTTAAAACCGCACTCCTTTTAACTTTTTAACCTCGTTAGAAGCTTGTCGTGGATATTATCAAACCCGCCATTGCTAAAAACCGCGACGACGTCGTTTGGCCGCAACATCGGAACGATTCGATCTACGATCGCATCGGCGTTCCGCTCGTAAAACGCAGGACGGCCCGCCTCGGCGATCGCAGCCACAACTCTTTCAGGATTTAGTCGCTCTTCTTCAGGGATCTGTTCCAGCTTTGCGACCTGCGCAATGAAAACTCCATCCGCTAACTTTAAAGCGTCGGGAAGCTGCTGTTGAAAGACTGCGCGACGCGTTGTGTTGGAGCGCGGTTCGAAGATAGCCCATAGCCGATTTCCTCGATAGCGATGGCGCAATGCTTCCAAGGTGTATGCGATCGCGGTAGGATGATGACCGAAATCGTCGATCACCTTCACCCCTCGGGCTTCCCCGCGGACTTCCTGCCGCCGGGCGATCCCGGCAAAAGTCTTAAACGCGCTGTCGATTTTCGCCTTCGGCACATCGTAAAACCGCGCCGCCATCGCCGCCATCGCAGCGTTGCGCACATTAAATTCGCCTACGAGCGGAATCTCGAACGTCTCATCTCCAAGCTTGAATCTGGAACCTTCAGCCGAAGAGGCGACATCACGGATTCGCTGCGCGCAATTCTCCGAGAAACCCACTTCAATCAACTGTGCAAGACAATCTTTTGCCACCTCGACGCAATTGGCATCGTCGCCATTGACCAGCACCATGCCGTTTCGAGGAACGATATTGAGCAAACGCCGGAAGCTGAGCTTGATTTCATCGACGTCGTTGAAGATATCTGCGTGATCAAACTCGATGTTGTTAATGATCAGCAGCTCCGGCAGGTAATGAATAAATTTCGAGCGCTTATCGAAAAAGGCTGAATCGTACTCGTCGCCTTCGATCACGAAATACTTCGAATCATTCAGGCGCGCGCCCTGGCCAAAGTTTTTCGGGAGTCCGCCGATGAGGTAACCGGGTTTGCGCCCGGCTTTTTCCATAATCCATGTGAGCAGCGCTGTTGTCGTTGTTTTACCGTGCGTCCCGGTAACAACGAGATTATGGCGGCCGCGCAAAAAATAATTTTTCAGCACTTCCGGCAGCGAAAGGTAAAGGAGCTTTCTATTTAAAACAGCTTCCACCTCTGGATTGCCACGCTTCATCGCGTTGCCGATCACCACCACGTCCGCATCGGCCGGGATATTTTCCGCGCGATACCCCTCTTTTAACGAGACGCCCTTTTCCTGGAGAAAAGTCGACATCGGCGGATACGCATTTTCGTCCGACCCAGTGACCTTGAATCCGCGCTCCTTGAGCGCTGCCGCTACCGACGCCATGGCCGTACCGCAAATCCCAAGGAAATGAAATTTCTTCGGCGCTTCCATCACGCGGATTCTTTACGCCGCGTAGCGAATTTCGCCAGCGAAACGAAAAAGCGTGTCACCCCAAAGCGGAGTGAGAGACCTCACAAAACATGATCTCGCATTCTAGCAACGTTGCGCGCGATTCGCCTAACGTCGTGCACATTTGTGAAGTCCTTCACCGTGTCCGCGGCTCAGGATGACCATCACTTCTTTTCAAAAACCTCCACCGCCTCCCACGCTTCATCCGGCGGGGTCTGTTCGTATTCGAGAGCGCGATTGAGATACATCTTGGCCAATAAATCGTCCGGATAAAATTCCAGGAAACGAGAAAACAGAATCTTGGCCTCAGTAAAATCGCGTGCCCGAAATAGTTCCAGTCCCTCCTCGTACGTTTCGAGCCACTTCAAGAATTCTGGGTCGACCTCTTCGTTTCGTGCACCAATGAAAGTGAAAACATCCGCCGGTTTGCTTTTGCCTTTCACCTGTACGCGGGCAACCGAGCGAAGATGAACCTCGTCACGGGCCAATTCAGCCGCCGACGCGCCGACGAGAATATCTACGCCATAAATTCGCGTGAGACCCTCGAGCCGCGACGCCAGATTAACCGAGTCGCCGATGACCGTGGGGTCCATCCGCTCTTGCGAGCCAATATTGCCGACGACCACTTCGCCTTGATTGATGCCGATGCCCATGCCAAGCCCCATACGGCCCTCTTCGCGCCATTTTTGATTGAGCTGCCTCAGCTCCCGCCGCATCGCCAGCGCCGCACGCGCGCAATTTTTCGCGTCCTGCGCCATGCCAAAACTGCGCACGTTCCCCCATACAGCCATGATTGCGTCGCCGATAAATTTATCGAGCGTCCCGCCATTACTGAAAACAACGGAGGTCATGCGGCTGAGATATTCATTAAGTTGCGAGACTAGCGCCTCTGGATCGGCTTTTTCCGATAGTGTGGTGAAACCAATCAAATCCGAGAACAATACCGTCGCAGGAACGCGGACTCCGCGAAGTGAGCTGTAATAACTGTCAGGATTTTCGAGGACTTCTTTGACTAAGTTTTTCGAGACATAACGCTCAAGCGTGCGCCGAGTGCGCAATTTCTCGAGGCGCTCGATCGCGTATTCCAAACCGAGCGAAAATAATCCGCTTAACAGCAGTGCGGAAAGCACCGGAACCGTGAGAAGCAGCAATCCCGTCTTGTCGTACAGAAATCGTGCGGCGCCGAGATATGCAACTGTAATCAAAACCAGCGTACCAAGGCAAAGCAGGGGCCGACGCAAAAAGGCGACTACCGACCACGCCACCAGGCCTGCTGCGCCTACCAGCGCCAGGCCGGTTTTCGCCGGCGTCGGCCGCAAAAATTCGTGATTCATCGCCGCAGCCATTGCCTGCAAGTGAAGCGCAGGACCCAATGTGGTTGGGCTTAGCGGCGTAACAACGAAGTCGTGCTCCACTTGCGCAGACGAGCCGACCATTACAATTTTGTCCTTGAAAAACGCGCCGTCGGCGTAATTGGCGTGCCAAAACTTTGGATCAAAAACCTCATAAAGCGGACGGGGCGCAAACGCGTCTGGCGACGTGAAACGAATCATGTGACCACGAAAATCGTGCGGCACATCATTCGCGTGACCGATCTTGGCCAGGACGCGCGCCGAAAGAGATTGATAAACTTCTTCGCTGGAGTCCGGCGGCAAATCGGCGAGTTGCCGGTCAGTCACGCGATAAGTCGCGGCGCGGATTTTTCCGTCGATTGGATCGGTCCAGAAATTCACGAACCCGACGCGATCGTCCTGCAATTGCGGCGGCGGAATCAGCGTATTGTTTGGCGTGACGGCTTGGGCCGAGTTCGCCATGTCGAAATTGGCGCCGAGCACGACCCTATCGTGGTAACGATCAAGCGCAGCATGAAATGCTGGATCACCATCATTGGGCGGACTAAAGATCATGTCGAAGATCACTACGCGCGCGCCCGCGGCGAACAACCGATCGAGCAACAGCACCCATACTTCGCGTGACCACGGGAATGGCTTCTCGGTCATCAGCTGAAATGCGCGGTTGCCCGCGATTTCTTCAGCGGTCAACGGCGGCAGTTGCAATGTACTTTGGTCGATTCCGAGGAAAACAAAATCGGACGGTGCAGGCGTCGTCCGCCCTTCGCGTCGAAGCAAATCCTCAAAGCTCTGTTCGCCGCGCCACGGCGCCGAGAGAAAAGGGACGCCCGGGAAAAAATGACCAAGCAAAATCACGCTCGTCCAAAAAAAGCAGATTAAAGCCAGGACCTGGAATCGATGACGCCCGAGCCAGTGCATGCCGGCGGAATCTAGCACTAAAATGTTCAAGCGTTAAAGCGTCGGCCTCGGCGCTGCAACTTCTGGCCCTGCGAAAAGCAGTTGTCATTCTCGACTCACTACTTATTGTTCGTTGCTCGGCGCTGCCGCGTCGAGACGATCTGCGCATCTGGTTCCGCGCAACGGGACTGCATCAGCGAGTGAGGTCGCGAAGATCGATAGTGGAACAAACGACTCGCTGAACGAGGAGCTCCGGAGCAATTCGGGGCAAACAACCATGCCAAGAGCTACAAATGCCCCGGCAAGCCGGGCGCGACGCAAACGAATCATAAAAAAAGCCAAGGGTTACCGCGGACGCCGCTCAAAACTTTTCCGTTACGCGAAGGACGCCATCATGAAGGGCCAGTATTGGGCCTATCGCGATCGCAAAACGCGTAAACGCACGTTTCGCTATCTCTGGATTCAACGGCTAAACGCGGCTGCGCGTGCCAATGGGATGACCTACAGCCGCCTTGCAGAGGGATTGAAGGCCGCAGGCGTCGGCCTGGACCGCAAAATTCTCGCCGATCTGGCGGTCGCGGATGAGACCGCGTTCAAGTCGATTATCGATCAAGCGAAGGACGCGCTGGAAAAGAAATCCAAGAAAGCGGCGTAGGTACGGGAGTTAAAGTTACAATAGTTACAACGTTACAAAGTCAGAAACGGAAGGCGCATCTCCTTTTGTAACTGTGTAACTTTGGGACATTTTAACTTCTATCATGCATCCACTCGATCAGCTTCGCGATGACGCCGTGCGCGAAATCGAAGCTGCGGCTGACGAACAGGCTCTCGAGGCCGCGCGCGTAAAGTATCTCGGCAAGAGTGGCAGCATTTCCGCTTGGGGTGAGCAGATGAAAGCGCTCGCCAAAGCAGAGAAGCCAGTCATTGGCAAACTACTCAACGAGGTTCGCAGCGCTGTCACCGCCGCGATCGAAAGACGCAACGCACAATTCCACTCAGAAAAAGAGTCGGGCGCGCTCGCCAAGATCGACATCTCGCTGCCGGGAACGCCGCACGAAATCGGCGCGCTGCATCCGCTCGCGCAGATGTGGGAACGTTCTATCGAAATTTTTCGGCGAATGGGGTTCGCGCTCGCGGACGGCCCGGACATTGAAGACGAATGGCATTGTTTCGACGCGCTCAACACGCCGCCTGAACATCCGGCGCGAAACGAGCAGGACACATTTTATCTGCCGGACGGACGTTTGCTGCGAACGCACACTTCGACCGTGCAAATTCGAACGATGCAAACCGCGCCCCCGCCGATTCGTGTGATTGCTCCCGGTGCTGCATATCGTCGCGATGAACTCGATGCCACGCACAGCCCGCAGTTTCACCAGATCGAAGGACTTTATGTTGATCAAAACGTAAGCGTCGCCGATTTGAAAGGCGCCCTCGAGTTTTTCATGCGCGAACTTTTCGGTTCGGGAACCGAAGTGCAGTTTCGTCCGCACTTTTTCCCGTTCACCGAGCCGAGTCTCGAGGTTTATGTGAAATCGAAAGCACTCAAAGGTGGCGAGCGCTGGATCGAAGTCGCCGGCTCGGGCGTGGTCCATCCAGCCGTTTTCGAAGCGGTCAACAAAGCGCGTGGTGATAAAGCCTACGATCCCGAAAGGTGGAGTGGCTACGCGTTCGGCCTGGGCATGGATCGCCTGGCGATGATTTTGTTCGATATTCCCGACATCCGCCTGTTCGCGCAAAATGATTTGCGGTTTCTCCGCCAATTCGCATGAAATTTTCCGTCAATTGGTTGCGCGAATTTGTCGATCTTCCAAAGAATCCTGAAGAGATCGCCGAAGTGCTGACTCGCGCCGGCATTGAAACCAAAAATGTCGAAATGCACGGCGCGAACGTCGAGCAGGTGATCGTTTCGCAAATCACCGCTTCGTCGCGCCATCCGAATGCTGATCGTCTCACAGTTTGCGAAGTCGACGACGGCAGCGGCACGAAACGCCAAATCGTTTGCGGGGCGACGAATTACAAAGTCGGCGACAAAGTTCCGCTGGCGTTGCCGGGAGCAAAGCTGCCGAACGGAACTGAAATTCGCAAAAGCAAACTGCGCGGTGTCGAATCGGAAGGAATGCTTTGCAGCCCAATCGAGCTCGGCCTCGGTTCGGACGCGGCCGGTCTTTTGATTTTATCGCCCGAAGCGAAAGTCGGCGCGTCGATTTCGGATCTTTTCCCGAGCGACACCATTCTCGATGTCGAAATTACACCGAACCGTGGCGATTTGCTGAGTCACTTCGGATTGGCGCGGGAAATTGCGGCTCTCACGGGAAAAAAACTTAAGTCAACCGCGCGCGAATCGAAAATTCCCGTCAAGAAGACCGGCGTGAACATCACGTCAACGCGCGAATGTCCGTTTTTCTCCGCGCGCAAGATCGACGACGTAATGGTCGGACCGAGTCCTCAATGGTTGCGCGCGAAGATCGAAGGCGTTGGGGTGCGCTCGATCAACAATATCGTCGATATCTCAAACTTCGTGATGCTCGAGCTTGGACAGCCGACGCACGCGTTCGACGCGAACAAATTGAAGGGCGGCATCAATGTGCGCCTCGCGCGTGACGGCGAGAAATTTCTCGCGCTCGATGGAAAGACTTATTCGCTCAAGCCGGACAATTGTGTTGTCGCCGATCAAGAGCGCGCGGTTGGAATTGGCGGCGTAATGGGCGGCGAAGAAACCGGCGTGACTGAGTCAACCAAGAATGTCTTGCTGGAAGCTGCTTACTTTTTGCCGGCGAGTATTCGTCGGACCGCGCGCGAATTAAATCTACCGAGCGATGCCAGTTACCGATTCGAGCGCGGCGTCGATCCTGAAATGGTGCTCCGTGCATCGCAGCGGGCCACCGAATTGATTCAAGAGATCGCGGCTGGAATTCCAGCTAAGGAAATCAACGTCGCCGGCAACCTCCCACCGAACCCTGCCGATGTTTCGCTGCGCTACGAGAAATGTGATCGCGTTGTTGGGATCGCCATCAAACCGAAAACGGTCGACGACGTTCTAACCAGATTCGGTTTGAAGAAAATCAGCGCGGCCGAGATAACGAAATGGAAAATTCCGAGCTACCGGCGCGATTTGCAACGCGATGTCGATCTTATCGAAGAAGTCGTGCGAGCTTACGGCGCCGAAAGAATTTCGGGAACGGATCGCAGCCGATTCACGCCTTCGAGCGCGGCTGACCACGCGCACGATTTGGAATTACAAATGCGCCAACGACTGGTTGCAGGTGGCCTTACTGAAGTGCGGACGTCAAAGTTGCTTCCCAGGGAAAGATTCGCGTTTGGGGAAAATGCGATCGAGTTACGCAATCCACTGAGCGAAGATCATGTGGCACTCCGCCCCAGCTTGTTGCCGGGGTTGCTAGGAGTACTTGACCACAACATTCGTGCGGGAGCGGAACGCGTCGCGATCTTTGAAACAGGCAGGGTTTTCGAACCACCGAGCGGCGCAGAAAAGAAACGAGTAGCTATTCTCCTTTGGGGTAACGTTGGCAGCGAAGTTCATTGGCGGAACGAAAAACGCCGGCTCGATTTTTTCGACCTGAAGGGTGCGATTGAATTGACGAGAAAAGAGAAATTGTCCTTTCAGCGTGGTCTTCAAGAAAATAGGAGCCTGGCGCTTACCGTGGAAATCCTCGCGAATCATGACTTGGTTGGTGTAGCAGGACAGCTATCCGATGCGCTCTCCTCAAAACTCGACGCTTCAGGGGCGGTTTTAGTGACAGAGGTATCGCTTGATTTTCCGGAGGAAACACGGGGATCGCACGCGACTTTTCGTGAACTTGGAAAGTTTCCGGCGGTCACACGCGATATCGCGATGATTGTGCCCGACACACTGAGTCATGAACAAATATGGAAAGTGATTGACGAGCCCGAGGAGCCTTTGCTCGAACGCGTCGCGTTTTTCGATCGCGTCGTTGGCAAAGAGGCCGAGCAACTGTTTGGCCCAGGAAAAAAGTCGCTCGCATATCGATTGACATATCGCGACCAGAGTCGCACACTGACAAGCGAGGAAGTGAATGCAGCGCATGCGAAAATTCGCGAGCGATTGCGAAGCGATCTCCGCGCAGAATTGCGGGAATAGTTCTTTGATAGTTTGAGAGTCGTTTGTTGAGGGTTGGGAAGAAAACCAGTGCTTTTCTCTCAACTCTCGACCAGCGGCTCTCATCAGTCGCGGGTAGCTTCGCGCTTTACCCTGCGATGTT
>DASZGW010000104.1:0-6828 GCA_035938475.1 Candidatus Udaeobacter sp. | reverse complement strand
ACGAGCAGATGCTGACCGAGACGAGCACCGCGTGGGCGCCCTGGTACGTCATCCCGGCGGACCACAAGTGGGTCACCCGGGCGCTGGTGGCCCGGATCCTGACCGGCACCATCCGCGGGCTCGACTTGCACTACCCCGAGGTGACGCCGGAGATGCTCAAGCAGATCGAGGAGGCGAAACGGCAACTGGAAGAAGAGGGGAAGGCGTCACCGGGGTGAGGAGGCGCGGCGGGGCGCCGCCCGGTGGGACGCGCCGCTTGCGGCTTAGCTCTATGATCCTGTCAGCCGGTGCGGCCCCAGGTGCGGGCCATCCGGACGATGCGCGGCACCCGACAGGAGTCAAGAATTAGTGGAATACAAGCAGATTGCCCCCGTAGCTCAGCCGGATAGAGCAGCGGATTTCTAATTCAAGCCTAACGAGTTGCGCAGATTTTCACCGCGTTGCACAGCGTGTTTCTCATAGGTGAATCTAACGAACCCACTTTGCAAAGTGCGTCGCCGAATTGCGCAGTTTACCAGCAAAAAATCAGCCCAACGTAGAAGCGACCGTGAAAGACAGCCTCGCGCGCGCGTGGAGTTGTTGCATCAAGCCGCTCTCATCTGTCTGGGGAAAGCGCGCTTACGCATCGCAAGCTCACAAAGGGCGCTCTCTAACCTATCGATCGCCGCCGTAATGGGCCATTTCGTTCTGACGTGCGCAAGCGAGCCCACACGAAGTTCACGAGCTAAAACCGGATCATCAAGTAGGCGTTCAATCGCGAGGGCTAAACTCCTCGGATCGGCGTTCTCTACAAGCAAACCGTTAATTTGATGTTGAACAGTCTCGCGTACACCCCCTTCGGCAATCGCGACAACAGGCGTTCCGCAGGCGTTTGCCTCCAGCGGTGACAGTCCAAAAGGCTCGAGCCGGGATGTGTATATTAGCATAGCTGCCCGAGAGAGAAGAGAGCGTATCTCTGAATCGGTAACACCTATCTTTAAAGTCAAGCGAACCCCAGATTTGTTCGCTATTCTTCTAAGTTCCAATTCGTATTCCGGCTCCGCAAAGCTACCAATCCAGACTAACTCAGGGCGCTTACTCTCTGGGATATAGCCCAACGCCTTAATTGCTCGATCCGGTCCCTTAGCGTAAATTAGGCTCCCAAATCCCAGAACAAACCTCTCGGAAGCTTCTCCGCTAGGCTTAAAATGATTAGTGTCGACTCCGAGATAGCAGACGGTGGCGTCGAGACCATAAGCGCGCAGCACACTCTCTCGGCTGAAGAACGAATTAACGAGGATCAAGTCAAATTGACTAGCGTTTGCAATTTCCTCCCGCATTTGGATGCGATGGGCTTGAATGCGAGCCAAATCGCGTAAACGCCCCCACAGGTATCGGATTAACCGATCATTCTTTCCGAGTGATTCGGGCGCGACCCACGGCAACTTTGGAGTGGCCTCATAATTCCTTCCGAGTGATTCGGGCGCCAGCCACGGCAACGGTGGAGTGGCCTCATAAAGCGAACGAAAAGGCTCCTGGAGATAAATCGCGCTCGGAAGATTGGCATACCGGGCGATCGGACTGGTGCGGAAGAGTCGGCAAGAACCTACAAAGAGAACGTCGAACCCTCCTCTGCCGATCTCCGTTGCGCATCGAGCACAGTGCTGATCCATGGCCGCGAGTTGCGCTGTTGTCGTTGCATACGTGTTGCCCAGCACACGACCGATTGTTCGAGGTGCCGGATCAAGCGAAACCACATGCTCGCGGATCAAACTACATAGCGGCAAATAGGTTCGGTCGGCAGTTGGAGGGCACCAAGCCTCGACAATATGACCGCGCTGCAAGAGTCCTTTGACGTGGTCATGGAGTGCACGTTTCCCGCCTCCGCTCGGGAGATTATGCCAGACCGCAATCTTCACAAGTGGATCTCAGCGCGGGACTTTAAGTGTGTCAAAATATTAATCAAATCCAGGGCCACCCGACGCATTGGTGCTACACTGTAAATCAGAATTAGTCCGGCGATAAGGCCGACCGGAATACAGATGAATAACTGTAGTAAGGGCGCAGAGTCGGCCAGCGCAAGGCGAGCCAGATACGTGGCCCCACACGTCACTGCCCACAGCGGCAAGTAGCGCAGAATTCCAATCCACAAATCAGTGGTGGAAACCGGTCCTTGCCGGCCGGCGAAATAGTAAAGAACTGGCAGCGCCACTACGAGTCCAACAGCGCAAGAGGCGATCGCCACCCCGGCGGGTCCGAACGGAAGCCCAATGACAAAAGAGATAAAAACAATCCCTGACATGAGGGAACTCGTAAACAACCAACTTTTGCCGCGGCCCTGACTCGCGAACAACCAGGTTGCCGCCGCCGCTGACGGACTGCAGAGGGCGCCGAAAGCAAAGGCGGCAAAAATGACCGCAGCGTGTTCCCATTTCGGACCGAGAATGACGAGAGTTATCGGACGAGCAAGCGCAAACAACAACCCGGTTGAAAAGAGACTCGCCAGTGCCATTGCCTCGTATACTCGAAGGAATGTGTTGCGGTAACGTTGCGGTTGGGCCTGCACACGACAAAGAACTGGCACGAAAACAGAACCAATGGGAGCGAGGAATTGTTCCAAAGGACGGTTCAGTAAAGCAGCTGCTCTCGTATATAGGCCTACCGGACCCGATCCATAAAATCGACCAATCAACATTGCGTCAGCTCCTCTCGCGAGCGAATAGATCAAACCACCGATGGCGAGATTTGCGCCGAAACTCACAAGCGGCCGTATTCCACTGCCACGGGAAGGCGCCTGCGGCCGCCAGGGAATAGCAAACCACGTAAGCGGAACCGCAACAGCTACCGTGACAAGGTTCGAGAAAACCAAGGCCCAGTAGTTGTGACCAAGCCAGGCCATGCCGAGACCAACTACTACGCCAACTGCCATTGAAGTTACCTGAATGAACGCCACGGCCTTGAATCGCATCTGACGGTTCAATAGAGCTGTGTGCTGAATAGTAAGACCGCTCAAGAGAAAGGTGCTGGACAAAACTAACGTAATGGGAATCAACCGCTGCTCGCGGTAGAACCATGCAATCAAAGGTGAACCAGCTGCCAGGACGAGGCTTGCTGCTCCGCTCACGATCACGTTTATCCAAAAAAGGTTCGAGACCTGCGCATGAGTGATTCCATCCCGCTGGATTGTCGCTGTGGAAAGGCCGGCGTCCTTGAAAATGCGCAAGTAGCCAATTACGGCTGTGACCATTGCATACAAGCCGAAGTCTCTGGGCGTAAGCAACCTTGCTAACACCATGACCGAAGCGAGAGTCAAAACGAACTGAATACCCTGCGCGGCGAAGGTGATGAAAGCGCCCGAAATGGTTCGACCTTTAAGGTCCGCCAAAAGATGGTCGGTAGAAAGATGTTTCTCATTCTGACCGACGCTCCCGCGGGAGTGAGATGAAGGCGTCTCAACGGCGAGAACATCCCCCCTATCAATACCGGAGCCAGGAATCATGTGCTTGAACGGCCCTTACGTCAGAATCCGAATCGCTCTGCTCAGTAGGTTCTCCGCCAGCGAAGTCAAGAAAAAGCCGCGAGCACCAAAGGGCAGACCCCAATAACAACGCTCGGCATAGGTTTGTTGATTTCACGATCGGCAATCAGGTCGGGCTACGTCGCCGGCAACGCCGGAAAAGTAATACGCTTGTTACTTATCGCCGCTGGGGTAGTAACAGCTTCCGATGATCAATTTGGATTCCGGCGGGGCCGCTCGGCCAAGCCGGCTGCACGAAAGTGACAATCACTCTGCGCGCTGCATAGCCTAACGAGAAAGAGATAAGCCACGGCAGGCGATGGCGCGATGTGTTTCGTTTCAGCCTCCATGATTCCTTCTTCGTCCTTGTCGCGGAGTGGTCTGCCGTCGCCTTCATCGATTAGTTAGACGTTTTGACCGTGACTCACCATAGATGTCTTAAAAACCTCCGCTCGAATAAGCAAAATTCCGGCGAGAACAGCCAGGATGATCCGTAATGTGCTCGGGCGTCAGAATTCTGACGAATATGGAGCCTCGCCATTTTGTGACCGGCTTACTGCAACCGACCAGCAGGCTGTGGCGATCACGAAATAGTAATAGTTTCCGAACGCCTGCTTATTGAGCGCGAAAAATACAGCGTGAACCAGCGCCACGGCAGCTGCAAAGCCAGCAGGCGATCGGGCGACCCGACGGTGGATCAGCGGGATCATTACTGCCAACAGCAACAGCAAGAACAACAGCAGAATCCACATGGGCGGAATCCAGCGCGGAAACACCCTGTGTAGTAGGACCAGATAACTCAGCGAATCGACCCGGAACGGCTGAAGAAATTGAAATTCCACAACGCTTCGCAAGAACGCGTGCGGACTCATCGCAAAGAATGGCATATTCAGCAGCGCTACGATAAGTCCCGCTTTGAATAACACCCGAAACAAGTGTTGTGGATTGCTGATTAACAGCGGCAACAACGGGAGCGTGAGTACCGCGTATTGCTTCGTCGACAAATACAGCCCTAGCGCATACGGCATTGCCCGCGCCCACCGGCACACGCAGAACATAAACAGCGAAAACGTCAGCACCAAGAGTGGTTCGGTCCACGACAGGTCCAGAATATAAATCGATTGGGGCATGAGCAGCAGTAGGGTGGCCGCTAGCGCTGGGATACGCCCGGGTCGAGCAGCCACGATCAAACCCGCTGACAGGGCCATCGCAAGGAGCTGCGAATAGCGGATGTCGCCCCCAATCAAGTAGCCTGGCAAAACCATCAGCAAACTCAACGGCGGATATTCAAATCCCACCGTCAACATTCCGTTGGCGTCGACGATGCCCGGACTGTAAAACATTGTCCCCGGCGGATACACGTTGGGGTACTTGAACGTGTACGGATTTAGTCCGTGCGTTAGCGCCCAGCACGCACGGGTTTGAAACATGAACACGTCAATGACGATTTTCGGGTGAATCTTAAACGCGATTGCGCCCGCGACGTAAACTGAGAGCACCATTATAACCATGAGCGGCCATCGTAGCTGCCGCAGATTGAAAAACTGAAAAAGCCCCGCGCACGCAATGACGATAAACGGCAGCGCGATTTCGGGGTCCTGCCGCAACGTCTGCGTGATGTAAGCCGCCTCGATGGCTATGCATAGCGTTATGATTCTGGGCACCCACCGCAGGCAGCGATTCTCCAAAAACGCGATAACCGTGGGCCGGATCATCCCGATCACGCCAATTGCGAGGCCTACACTCACCCATAAAATCGCCCAAGCGCTATACAGCCCATGGTTGAGCGCCACGGCGTGCCCTATCGCGACCGCAAACAACACTAGCGCGGCAGTCGTTACCGCTGGATCGTTTTCGTGAGAAATTAGAACTAAATCCCTTCGCGCGCGCTTGGCGTTTGCCGCGATTGTACAATCGGCCGGCTTCATCGGCGCACATATATTCGCAGCGCCGGTTCATTCCAAGGTCCGATATTGTCTCTCGCACGGGAAAAGGACCGTAGCAGAGAATCGAGCAAGAACTTTAATGGTGCTGCGCGGTTGGAGACACGATCATCAGCGAGCAAGGCTTAGTCGCGATTATTGGCCGCGACCGACGGTATCATGTTTGTGGTGCCGCACATATCTTCGCGGAGGCGAATCAACTTATTAGAGAACACCATCCTGATGTGCTGCTCATCGAGCCTTTTCTCGAAAACCGAGACGCCATCCGTTGGATCGCATAAGCCCTTGCCCACTCTTTACAGCCAGCTTGTGTAATCCGGCGGACTTCGGCGTTGTTCAACCCCGGCCAGCTTTTCACTAAAGCGGCAAGAACCTCGCGCCAGTAGTCCCGCGTACGCGGTTTGATGCCCAAGTTATCATCGAGATTCCCCAAGTGAATGCCAGCGGCTCGCTGAATGTCATTTTCGCGGACACTTCGCGGTTGCCGTTGCTTCGCCGCTCACGGTGTTCTTTAAGAAATGTAGCCAGCTTCGCTTCGGCTACGCTGAAATGTGATGTCTTGAGTTCCAAACCTCTTTGCCCCCTGCGAAAGCTCTGGCATAGTAGCGCCCAGATTTATGGCGAAGGAGATTTTGAAGCCGTGTTTTTGCCCACGTTTTCTTCGGTTTGGGCCGTTTCACAAGGCCAACCGAAGAAGCGCACCGTGAAAAAGGCAAAAATCGTTTTCGGTGTCTAGATTTACCTATGAACAGCGCCCGTAGCTCAGCCGGATAGAGCAACGGATTTCTAATCCGTAGGCCGGGTGTTCGAGTCACCCCGGGCGCGCACTCCGCAACATCGACTTCCACGCGCCGGATTGACCGCAATCGAATCATTGATGTGAAAAGGTGTCGTCATTTTCTAATGGCTCTGATTCTTCTCGCGTTCTCCATCGGACAACTCTTGCCGGCCGAATCATTGGACAATTCGATTAATTACCTGCTCGATTACGTCGCCAACTCGAACGCGACTTTCATTCGCAATGGACAGACGCACACGCCGCAGGAAGCGGCAAGCCACATCAAAGCGAAGTACGAGCACTTCAAGAACGAGATCAAAACGCCGCAGGATTTCATTCGGCTTTCGGCGAGCAAGAGTTTGCTGACCGGCCAGCCGTATCTGGTCCGCACCGCGGATGGAAAAGAAATGCGGCTCGACGCATGGCTCACGGACGCGCTCAAGAAACATCTCGGCCAATGAATCGTAACAGCTGTCTATCTCGTGACCTACGATGATAGGTCGAATGGACAAAACGATTTGCAGAAACTTTCTGTATCTGGCGTCGGCAATTTTGCTTTCCGGCTGCGCGATGAAGCTCGGAAAGCAACCGAGACAGGAAGTGGAATCCCT
>DASZGW010000103.1:0-4629 GCA_035938475.1 Candidatus Udaeobacter sp. | reverse complement strand
CCTGTATCAACTTAACAGTACCTTCGCTAAGCGGTTCGCCTTCATACGAATAAGTAACAAGGAAAGAGTCGCCGGGAGCGATTCTAACCCCATTCAACTTACTACGCTCGGGCTGAATATAATGCGGCGTTTCCGGCAACGAATTGCCCTTGCACTCGAAGAATGTTGTCATATTGGCATCTACAATAGAAATCTCAGGCCCCCCGAGGCTGTTCCTTATTTCCCAATTCACCTTAAACATCCCTGGCTGGAAAATATAACGGCTCAAACCAATCGCAGCGATGGAGATATGTGGTCGTTCTTTTTCGGTCGACGTGTTCTTACCTTGGAAGAAATGACGGTCCGCAATGAGACCAAGCATCAATATGATAAATATAACAAGAGCAACTCCAGACCAGAACGCTCCTCTCATGTCATTCTTTCCGGCATAATACCAAATGCCGCCAATGGCAAAGGCGATCAATACCCATGTGACGACTTGGAACGCGGACTCCATGAAGAACAGATTCCAGTAATTGCCGCTTTGCGTGTGGCTCTGATCGCGGCCACTGGTCTGGTTATTTTTATTGTCCTTGTCCATCACAGAAAGACGAGGCTTCGCTGATGCGACTACTTACGCAGTTTTGCCCCGCTTGTTGAATGCCCTCCCGCCTATGAGCTCCGCATACCGCAATCATGGGCCGATGTCGATCTTGCAATAGGTCGCAATCGGACAGCCAGTCGAAAAATCTCGTCGAGACGGCGTCGATTTTAGACTGAAATCGCTGCGAGTTTACGGCTACTCTCAAGCCGGAGTTATCGCGAATGTTTTCGTCGACCCGTCGAGACGCGTTTTTGAAATCTTTCGCTCTGCTGATTCTGGCGGCGTTGTTGGTAATTCTTCTATGGCCGGCCTTTCGTTTACCTGGCCAGCAAGAGGATGAAGGCATCGCCCTGGTTTATCCCGAAATGTTTTTGAAAGGACATCTGCCTTATCTGGATTTCGAGAGTGTTTATGGCCCTGACAACTTGCTGATTCTGTCGGGCGCTTACTCGCTCTTTGGCGCGAATGTCTTCGTCGAACGCACGGTTGGGTTGATTTATCGGCTGCTTATTCTCGTCGCGATTTTTGGAATTGTACGGCGTTGGGGAGGCGTTATCGGCGCGGCGTGCGGGCTACTCGCTGCGATGTTGCTCGGAACTACCGAAGTGTGGGCAAATACGTGGTTTGCCGGAATGGCGCTCGCCCTGTGCGCGCTCTGGACGATGGCAAACGTGATTTCGCGCCGCCGATGTTTCGGCGCGGGATTTCTCGCTGGCGCTGCGTTGTTGTGTCGTTGCGATTTTGCCATTGCCCTAACGGCTGCGCTTCTCCCGCTTTTTGTCGCGATGCAATGGACAAGGAAAAAATGGTTTCTTGCGGGCGCAGCCGCCGGGTTGCTTCCGTTGTTTTACTTCGCCGTCAAAGTGGGACCGACCCAACTTGTGGAGAGTTTGTTTCTGCTACCGGTGATTCGCATTGGACCGCGCGGACATTTGCCGATCTCGAATGCGTCGGCGGAGATTATTTGGCTCTTTTGTTTTTACCTCGCGGCGAGTGCGACGAACATGGTGGCCGCGTTGTTCGCCCTACGCGGGTCAAACCCGGAGCGCGGACGCTTATTTTTAGGCGCGTCCGTGCTCGGGCTGGCTCTTGTTCATTATCCCCTGTCGCGGTTCGACAGCGGGCATGTGTTCAACGCCGCCGTCGTTTCTTTCATGTTGTTGCCGTTGTCGGTTTCGGTCGTGGCCTCCGCCATGGCTGAGCGATTACGAAGATGGCCGACGGTAGTTACAGGATTGGCAGTGGTGCTGATTGCGATTCAACTCTTCAAACTGCGGCCAGGCGAAGAAGGAGTTTTCATTGAGCAAAACGGGCGTTCATTCCCGATTGCAAAAAATCAACTGCCGCAAGCTGCTGATCGGATCGTGGCCGAATTGCAAAGGGTTTCCGTGGCAGGCCAGTTTCTTTTTGTCGGCCCGGCAGATCTGCGGCGTACCCGATATTGCGACACCTGGATTTATCATCTCTTTCCCCAGTTGCCACCGGCCAGTTATTTTCTGCAGATGGATCCGGGTGCGGCCAACGCCCCGGGGTCGCGGCTGGCGCGTGATGTGGCTCGCGCGGACTGGGCGATTCTCAATCGCGCGTGGGACGTCTTATATGAACCGAATCCTTCGGCAGAATTTGGTCCGGACGAACCAAACCGGGTTGTGCGATCAGAGTTTGATTTGTGGAAAGAGTCCGGTCCCTACCTGCTCCTCCGCAATAAACGTCTTCGCAATCTGGTCGAGCAACAATCCCCGGAACAATAGCCAGCGAGGCTCATCGGGCGAACGCAACAACCAACAATGTAACGGCGACAACAACAGTCAGAGCTGCGCCCAAGATAAATAGTGGTGCGTCGAAATAATAGTGCGTTCCCATCAGCGCGAATAGAGCGACTGGCAAGGTCGCAACCGAGAGTGCAGCAGTCCGCACGACAACCTGCGCCCAAGATGCACCGCTGACCGCGTGGGGAGCAGCGTACGCCGTGAGATAGCCTAAAGGAATCAGGAGCACTCCCACTAAGATGTGATTAAGGAGCATTGGCGGCGTGAGCCATCGCGCAGAATCGGGAGAAGCTGAGTGTCGAACCAAAGCAGCAATGTGCGGCGTCGCTACCAGGTGAACAACACCAAGCGTCACCAGCAGTATGCCAGCGCCGCGGAGCAGTCGCAATCGAGCCAACGAATACTTTAGCATCTAACGAGAAAGAGATAAGCTGTCCCGCCGGAGAGAGCTTGGATTCATAATGATGGAAGACCTCGCGCGCGTCTCTGCTGAGCGATGTAGGCCACGACTTGGTGGTGTGTTCCAACACCATTTGCTTCTGTGGCTGAGTAATAAGCGATGAGCTTCGTCCAGTAGTCGCGCCAGTTCGCGTTGCCGACCGGCGGTTCCACACCACGAGCCTCCAGCGCCGCCTCGTGATCGACTTTGTTACGGAAAATTTCCGCCGGATCGGTCGATATCGAGTGGAAAGTCCCGCCGGTACTGTCGGTGTTGTATTCGACGGGCCCTTCGGCGCAGCCGAACAACAACGTCGCCGCCGCCATTGCCAGGATGATCCTAAATTTGCGCATGCGGTGAAGGCTAAACAACTGCGAAAGCATTAGCGAGCCCGCTTCATCGCTTGGTTAACCAGTCTGGAGTTGCTTGCGCATTATGTCACCGGGCCGCTCGTGCCAAACACACGGGCCAAGTACTGTCCAGCCCAGGCGCGAATACCATGCCTGTTTGTCGAGCGTGAACAAATACAGCGTCTGGATTCCCTGCGACCGAGCCGCGTCCTCGACCGTGGCACAGAGTGCGGCACCGATACCGCGGCGACGAAAATCTCGGCCGACATACACTCCGGCGAGCCATGGAGTCAGGTCTTCCCGTCCCTCAAGATCGTGCACGCGAATAGCGGCAGTTCCGAAAACCTGTCCATTCGCGTGCGCAACCCATGCAATAGGCAATTCATCTCGATTCAGGTGCGTCTTTAACTTTTCGATTCGAGCGTCGGGAGTTTTTTCGCCGAGAATGAGGTCCCATTGCTCAAACAGCCACTGCCCCAATTGCGGAATGTATTCGGGATGGTCAATCAGGTAACCAATCTGAAATCCACGCATATCCGATTCAATATTCAACCTAACGAAACACAAGATCAGCGACTCCGAAAATTTTAGCGAGCTCGCTTCATGGTTTGATAAAGTCTTGTCGCTCAGTCCACGACCGCGGTCGCTTCAATCTCGATCAGAAATTCCGGAACTGCTAAAGTCGAGACGCCGATCCACGTACTCGCCGGTGGATTCTGCGGAAAGAATTCTTTCAAAGCGCTACCGACCGCTGCGGCATTTTCGGGCCGATAGTTCACGATGTAGATCCGCAGAGCAACCACGTCTTTCAAACTGCCGCCTGCGGCTTCAATCGCCGCTTTGACGTTACGCAATGCCTGTCGTGCCTGCTCAAGAAGGTTGTCGCCCCCGACGATGTTCTTTTGTGCGTCCCAGGCTGTTTGTCCGGAGATGAATACCATCTTTCTGCCGCTCGCGACCACGGCCTGGGAAAATCCATGCGGCAAGCTCGGGAAAAGATTATTCGGATTGATGTATTCCTTCGACATCAGTCACTCCACATACAAGCTGCGCAAACTTCGCTGCATCGCCTGGTTAGATGCACTGTGTGAATCGCAAGCCGACTTGACGTGAAGAAACTAGCGTCTGGAAGGCAAGCTCCTGACCGCTTCAACCGCAGTTTTGAGCGCCAGCGGCGACAAGATCAAGTGTATGTGATCCACAGCAGGGACAATTGTCACCGGCACATCTTTCCCTGCCTGCTTCAGAACCTCGGCGAAGCGGTTTGGGTAATAAACTTCGTCGTTCTCGCCGATCAGAATGCGGAAAGGCTGATGCATGTTGCGGAGATCTGCTCGATAGTCTTCGTGCGGCCGAAAGTTGGTTTCCAGCGCATACGAATATTCCGAGGTCAAAATCGTCTTTGTGTTTTCGCCCACGGCAAAGCGGAGGACTGGGAGCGAATTGAAGGTTTGTAGACCGAATCCATTTAGAATCGACAGCGCGACG
>DASZGW010000102.1:0-29339 GCA_035938475.1 Candidatus Udaeobacter sp. | reverse complement strand
GGCTGGGTTGGCGATTCGGTCTGAGCCCGCAAACTGAGCGCACTCAAGAGCGCGACGATAAGAGTGAATGATTTCATGATTTCTGAAGAAGACGAATAATCCGGTTATTTAATGCCAATTAGACGCTCAAGACGCAGTTCCGTTGAACGGCGCTCGCAGCAAAGGCAAAAAATCGAAATTACAATTAGCCAAGTTGGGGTGACACATCCTGCTGCTAATGGCAACTTGAATGCATCATGTTTGTGGATCGGATCAAAGTTTTTGCCCAAGCTGGAAAGGGCGGGCGCGGTAGCGTCAGTTTCCGGCGGGAAAAATTTGTGCCCAAAGGCGGACCGGATGGTGGGGACGGTGGGCGTGGCGGCGACGTGGTTCTACGCGCCGAGCGCCATGTGGACAATTTAGCTAATCTTTTTTATGAGCCGATCATCAAAGCGAAAAACGGCACCCACGGAAAGGGCAAGAAAATGGCCGGACGCGCAGCCGCGAATAAGATCGTAAAGGTCCCCGTGGGGACAATGGTCTATCTCGCAAGTGGCGATGGGAGAGATGAGTTGCACGGGTCGCAGCCTCTTGTCGATCTTGTACGCGACGGGGAGGAATTCGTGCTTTGTCGCGGAGGAGCAGGAGGAAAGGGCAACGTGCATTTCAAGAGCTCTCGTAATCGTGCGCCGCGGCAATACACCGACGGCGAAGAAGGAGAGCAAGGGTATTTTGTATTGGAGCTGCGAACGATCGCGGATGCCGGATTGGTCGGTTACCCGAATGCAGGTAAATCGACATTGTTGCGGAAACTTTCAGCTGCGCGGCCGAAGGTTGCGGCATATCCGTTCACCACATTGCATCCGGTTGTCGGCGTGATGGAGCTGCCGGGTTATCGCCATGCCACGATCGCAGACATTCCTGGTTTGATCGAAGGGGCGCATCGTGGAATTGGCCTGGGCCACGAATTTTTGCGCCATATCACACGCTGCCCCGTTTTAATATTCGTGATTGACGTTGCCGGAAGCGAAGGACGCAGTCCGGTGGAAGATTTACAGAATCTTCGGAAGGAAATTGATCTGTACGATTCGATGCTTTCATCGCGGCCGTGGTTAATCGTCGCGAACAAGATGGATTTGCCGAATGCGAACGAGAATCTCGAGACGCTGCGAGAGAAATTTCCCAAGACCAGCATCGTTCCGATCTCGGCCGCGAATGGGGAGGGGATCGATGGGTTAAAGGAGGCGTTGGCAGAAAGAATGATGGGCGACAAGGCTGTCTCCTCCCCAATTAAGGGTGGACAAGCCCCGAATCTCTAGCGAGACTGGCCGCTGTTTTATGGGGAGACGGGTTGTAGCTAGTTATTGCTCCAGCTTTCTGAAGTCGGAGATGTTGCATATTTACCGTCAGGTAAAAGCGCTACGCGGTGTCGACACCTTCGTTGTGACCAAAGAGGTCCAGAATGCGGAACGATTTCCGTTTGCCGCTGTAGAAGTTATACCAAAGCGGCGCACAAACCTGCTCGTGCACGGCTGGCTGAAATTCGTTGCGCGACGCCCGCCCATTGTCTATCGAGGCGAGTATCAAACGCTTGATGCCTTGTTGGAACGGCATGGCGCCGACCTGATGCATATCTATTTCGGACATACGGGCGTGCACCTTCTCCCTTTCATCGAACAATGGGACAAGCCGTGCGTGGTATCCTTTCATGGCGCGGATGTCGCGCACAAAAAAGACATCAAGGATTATCCGGCAAAGCTCCGCCGTCTTTTCAATGCAGTTCCGCTCGTGTTTGCGCGTTCCCAATCACTGGTCGATCGATTGATCCACTTGGGCTGCCCGCCGGAAAAACTGCGAATCAATCGCACTGGTATCCCACTCAATGAATTTCCATTCGTGGATAGACAACTACCGCGAGACGGAAAATGGAGAGTTGTGCAGGCGTGCCGGTTGATTCCGAAGAAGGGCGTTGCGACGAGCTTGCGCGCTTTTGCGATTTTTAAGAGAGACAATCCCAAAGCGGAATTTTTCATCGCCGGCAAAGGACCTCTCCAACCAGAACTGGAGATGCTTGCCGATGGATTAGGGATTCTCAGACACGTACATTTCGTTGGATTTCTGTCGCAACGGAAACTGCTTGAGCTTTATGCGAGTTCGCATCTGTTTTTGCATCCCAGCGAAATATCCGCGAATCAAGACCAGGAAGGTATCCCGAACTCGGTCTTAGAAGCAATGGCGACGGGGTTGCCGGTGGTTGCGACGCGTCATGGTGGGATCCCCGAAGCAGTCGAGCATAAACGCACCGGGTTCCTGGTGGCTGAGGAAGATCACATGGGATTGGCGAACGCCATGCAGCTAATCACGCATTCGCCGGATCTGTTAACACAAATGGGAGCCCGTGCACACGCCACCGTGATCGAACGATTCGAGCAGGACGCTCAAATCGATCAGTTAGAATCGCTCTACGAAGAAGCAATTAGTCTAAATGGTGCCTCTGAGCCGGTGAAATCCGAGGCGGTGGCCCGGCTTGCTCCCCGGTTTGCCGAGGGGCTGCCGGCGAAATAAAGCTGCAGCCAAGAATTTTGTTTGTCATTCGGGCAAAACGCGCTTTGGTATGCGCGTTTAAGTTGTAGCCGGGGCGGCTTTTTCACCGGAGTTCCGCGATTGCGGGGCGAAGGCGGACGACCTCGGCCGGCTGGCATCACCGATGCCGGCTACAGCTGTGCTTACAAAAAATGCGCAATCGTTGTTTACTGATGTCGATTCTGGCGCTGGCCTCCAGCGCAATGCTTGCCACGTCGGCCTTTGCAGCTGAAGCGGCCGCGACTGAGCACGAAGGCGTCTCGTTAAAACCGCAGATGATTGTTCAGTTCGGCGGTTTCGGGATCACAAACTCGATGCTAGTGACCTGGATCGTCGCCGCCGGTATTATCATTTTTTCACAAGTCGCAACCCGGCAGGTTAAGCCCATCCCCAGCGGGATTCAAAATTTCTGGGAGTGGTTAGTTGAGGGTTTGCACGATTTCTTGGAAAACATCATCGGCCGTGAGTTAGTGGCCAAAGGATTTTGGTTTTTTGCGACGGTTTTCATTTTTATTCTGTTCGTGAACTGGTTTGGGTTAATTCCAGGAATCGGAACTGTTGGTTGGGGTCATTACGACGCGACAGGAAATTTTCACGTCGATCGGCCGTTGCTGCGCGGTGGCAACGCGGACCTAAACATGACGACCGCGATGTCCGCCATATTTTTCGTCATGTGGTTTGTCTGGGCGATCCAGGCCAACGGTGTCGGCGGATTCTTGAAAGAATTGTTTGGCCCAAAAGGTGAGACGACCGGAATCGTGAAGATCCTCATGATCGTCATTTTTTTCGCCGTCGGCTGGCTCGAAGTGATTTCGATTTTATTTCGACCGATTGCGCTAAGTTTTCGATTATTCGGGAACATCTATGCTGGCGAAAGCATTCTCGAAGCGATGTCCACGATGAATCCGTGGCTGTCGCCGATCTTGCCGATTCCGTTCTATTTCCTCGAAGTGCTCGTGGGATTTGTACAGGCGCTCGTTTTCATGCTGCTGACTGCGGTTTTTACAATGTTGATTGCAGAACACCAGGAGGGACCGGAGCACGCGCACTGATTTCTCGGCGATCTCGTGACGAGACCGCAAAACCAACTAACAAAAATATGATACTACCAATACTAGCAGAACTGGGCGGAAGCATTCACGTCGGGCTTGCCGCGATGGGCGTCGGAATCGGAATTGGCTTGACCGGCCTCGGAATGACCACCGCAGTCGGTCGCAATCCCGGCGCGTTCACGCAGGTGCTCGTGCACGGAATTCTCGCCATCGCGTTGACCGAGGCGATCGTTTTCTACGCGCTGTATCTCGTTCACTAATCTTCACCGGGAAGGCAATCAATATTGCGCCCGAAACTTAGTTTATGAATCTGATAATTGCCGCCAGCAGCGGAGGCGTAACCGACATCTTGCGCGAAACAGCCGATACGTTCGGCTGGAATTGGAAGTTGTTTCTGTCGCAGGTCATTAGCTTCTGCATTGTTGCATTCCTTTTGCAACGCTTCGCTTACAAGCCAATCCTAGCGGTGCTCGAGGAGCGACGCCGGAAGATTGAAGAGGGCCAGCTTAACGCGGAAAAAATCAAGACGGAACTCGCGGAGGCAGAGAAGCGCTATCAGGAAATTCTTGCGAAAGCGAACGCGGACGCTCAAAAAATGATCGATGAAGCGCGCGAAAGCGCCGCGCATCTGTCTGAGCGCAAGCAGCAGGAGGCGATTACTGCTGCGGAGCAAATCATTGCCAAGGCGCGCGAGGCCAGTGCGATTGAGCACGAGCGCACAATGGAATCGTTAAAGCGCGAGCTTGGGCGCCTGGTAGTTGATACCACGGCAAAAGTCACCGGGAAGGTGTTAACGCCGGAAGATCAACGCCGCTTGCAGGAGGAAGCAGCTCGTCAGCTGGCCTGATGAAGATCAACAAGGAAATTCGCCGGCTTTCGCGTGAAATGCTTCGGGCAAGCTTTACTGACGGCCAACTCGATCCTGGAAGGATTGCGTCCCTTGTCGATTCGCTTATCGCCAGAAAACCACGTCATTATGTCGAGATCCTAAAGAACTATAGGCGCCTGCTTCGGCTCGAACTGGAAAAGCGGCAGGCCAAAATCGAGACAGCAAGCGAATTGGATTCCGCGACGAATTCGGAGCTCGTGGCCAATCTAAAGAAGAAATATGGTGGCGAGCTGACAACGCAGTTCGTCGTTAATCCTGCGCTTCTTGGCGGAATGCGCATTCGCGTGGGGAGTGATGTCTGGGACGGAACCGTGCGCAACCGGCTCGAACGTCTTCAACAAGAACTTTAATCAAGACAAAATCATGAGCAGCATACTCGAAGAGATCGAAACGAAAATTGAAGGGCTAAAAACATCGACAACCAAAAGCAACGTCGGCGTTGTGCGTGAAACGGGCGATGGAGTCGCGCGCATTGAAGGGCTGAGCGACGTCATGCTTAACGAGATGATCGAATTTCCAAACGGAGTATTCGGTCTTGCGTTGAACCTCGAAGAAACTGAAGTCGGCGCAATTCTTATGGGCGACAACACGTTGGTTGAAGAAGGCGACGAAGTTAAGACGACCGGCCGACTTCTTTCCGTTCCCGTTGGCAAAGCGCTCCTTGGCCGTGTGGTAAACACGCTGGGCCAGCCACTTGATGACAAGGGACCGATCAAAGCCGACACATTTTATCCCCTTGAAAAAATTGCACCGGGCGTGATCAAACGGCGCAGCGTGAATCAGCCGGTGCAAACCGGTATCATGGCGATCGACGCCATGATACCAATCGGTCGCGGCCAGCGCGAGCTGATTATCGGCGATCGCGCAACTGGTAAAACCACCATTGCAATCGATACCATCATCAGCCAGGCCCGATTGAACAAAGCCGCGGAAGACGCGAAGGACAGCAATTATCGGCCGCTCTACTGCATTTACGTCGCAGTTGGCCAGAAAAATTCCAACGTGGCGCGAGTGCTCAATACTCTCGAGAGAGAAGGCGCCATGCCTTACACGACAATCATCTCTGCGCCTGCATCCGACACGGCCACTAATCAGTATCTGGCGCCGTTCGCTGGCGCCGCGATGGGCGAATGGTTCATGGACAATGGAATGGATGCGCTCATCATCTTCGACGATTTGTCAAAGCACGCGGTGGCTTATCGGCAGGTTTCGCTGGTGCTCAAGCGTCCGTCTGGTCGTGAGGCTTATCCGGGCGATGTATTTTACTTGCACTCGCGATTACTCGAACGCTCCGCGCGTATGAGCGACGAATTCGGTGGCGGATCGTTGACCGCGTTGCCGATTATCGAGACCCAGGCTGGTGACGTCTCCGCCTACATTCCCACAAACGTGATCTCGATTACGGACGGGCAAATCTACCTCGAGACTGATTTGTTTTACCAAGGTGTGCGGCCGGCAATTTCAGTAGGACTCTCTGTCAGCCGTGTCGGATCGGCTGCCCAGATCAAGGCGATCAAGCAGGTCGCCGGCAAGGTGAAACTCGATCTGGCGCAATACCGCGAGCTGGCTGCATTCGCGCAGTTTGGCTCCGATCTGGATGCGGCAACGAGAGCGCGACTCGATCGCGGTCAACGCATCGTCGAGCTTTTTAAACAGAAACAGTACAACCCGATTTCGGTGGAAGAGCAGGTGGCGGTGATGTGGGCGATGCAAAATGGATATCTCGATGCCGTTCCAGTCGATCGCATCAAGGAATACCAACTTAAACTTCAGGATTGGCTGCAAACGCGAAAAGCAGGATTGCTGGTAGCGATTCGCGAGAAAAAGGAACTCGACAAAGACCTCGAGTCGCAATTGAAAGCAGCGCTCGATGAATTCAAAACGACGTGGCGATGATTTGTTTGAACCAGTTCGATCAAATCATGACGTTGCACCGTAAGATCGCCAATCTTGAAGGCGCGATCCATCTGATTCGAGGGCAGCGAGTGATGCTCGATTCCGATCTGGCGACCATTTACAGCGTCACTACAAAGAGGCTTAATGAGCAACTGCGCAGGAATCGTTCGCGTTTTCCCAGCGACTTCGCGTTTCAGCTTACGACTGAGGAGCTTACGAACTTGAGGTCGCAAATTGCGACCTCAAGTTTTCATGGAGGGCGCCGGTATCGGCCTTGGGTTTTTACCGAGCACGGAGCTCTTATGCTCGCGAACGTGCTGAACAGCGCGATCGCTGTTCAGGCAAGTGTACGGGTTGTGCGAGCGTTCGTCAGACTGCGGGAAATGGTCGCGGCGAATGCGCAGCTTGCTGCGAAACTCAAGGAACTCGAGCGGCGTTTCGATTCTCATGACGAGGCGATTGCCAATCTTTTTGCCGCACTGAAACAGTTAGTTGAACCGACCGACGCGCCGAAAAGACGAGAAATCGGTTTTCATGTCCGGGAAGAAGGGGTTCGCTATCGCGTGCGAAAAGCGCCGAGAATCAAAAATCGAAATTCGAGAATTTCCTAGATGGCGAACACGCAGGACATACGGCGCCGGATAAGATCGATCCGCAACACCGCGCAGATCACCAAAGCGATGCAAATGGTGGCTGCCTCCAAGATGCGCAAAGCGCAGCAGCACGCGCTGGCGGGACGGCCTTATGCCGCTTTGATGAATAAGGTTCTCGTTTCATTGCAAAAACGGACAGACCCGAGATTTCATCCACTTCTCGCTGTTCGCCCGCTCAAGAAAGAGTTGGTCCTAATTATCGGCACAGACAAAGGACTCTGCGGAGCGTTGAACACGAACCTGTTTCGGGAGGCCAGCAACTTTGATTCGGCTGAAACAGCGTTCGTAGTAACAGGAAAGAAGGCGCGACAATTCATCGCCCGTACAAAGCGCGAATTATTGGCTGATTTTGAATTGAAAGACTCGCCGACCTTCGTTGAAGCGAAGCCGATCTCGAAGTTTTGCATGGAGAAATTCCTGAGGCGCGAGGTCGACAAAGTCTCGGTGCTCTACACGCATTTTATCAACACAATCAGCCAACGTACGGTAGTGCAGACGCTGCTGCCGATCAGTAGTTTCGATTTGCCGAAAAGCGAAACAGCCAAGGCTGAAAGTGAAGGTCACGATCCAATGATAGGCTACGTGTTCGAGCCTGACGCCGAGGTCGTTCTCGATTCGATGCTTCCGTATTACGTTTCCTACCAGGTTTTTCAGATGGTTCTAGACGCGCGCGCGTCTGAACACAGCGCGCGAATGGTGGCGATGAAGAATGCCACCGACAACGCGAATCAATTTATCAAGGACCTTACATTGGAATACAACAAGATGCGCCAGGCCAGCATCACAACCGAGCTGCTCGAGATTGCCACAGCGCAGATGGCACTCGGTGGTTAGTCAAGATTTATGAATAAAGGAAAT
Source organism: Candidatus Udaeobacter sp. (assembly GCA_035938475.1). Taxonomy (GTDB): domain Bacteria; phylum Verrucomicrobiota; class Verrucomicrobiia; order Chthoniobacterales; family UBA10450; genus Udaeobacter. The sequence goes on along the minus strand of DASZGW010000102.1, from coordinate 21,429 downwards.
ATAGTTCAAGTAATCGGTCCCGTAGTGGACGTGGAATTTCCGGACGAAAAGACGCTGCCGAAAATCTACAACGCCCTCGAAATTGAGTACGAAGTCAATGGCAACCCAACGAAGTTGACGCTCGAAGTGCAACAGCATCTTGGCGAAAGCTGGGTTCGCTCCATCGCAATGTCATCCACGGAAGGGTTGAAGCGCGGAATGAGCGTAACCGACACCGGCGGTCCGATCACCGTACCAGTAGGCGACGCTGTGCTTGGTCGGCTTTTTAACGTCACTGGCGACGTGATTGATAACCGTGGCCCGGTGAACTACACGAAGCGTTACCCAATCCATCGCCCGGCGCCGACGCTCACGGAGCAAGACACTACGGCAAAGATTTTGGAAACGGGGATCAAGGTCATCGATCTTGTTTGCCCATTTACAAAAGGCGGCAAAGTGGGCGCATTTGGTGGCGCGGGCGTCGGCAAGACTGTTGTCATCCAGGAGTTAATCAACAACATCGCCATGAAACACGGCGGCGTTTCCATATTTGCCGGAGTGGGCGAAAGGAGCCGGGAAGGCAATGATCTTTACAAGGAAATGAGCGAGGCGGGGGTAATCAACCAAAAAGATTTGTCGAAGTCGAAAGTAGGGATGGTTTTCGGTCAGATGAACGAACCACCGGGCGCGCGTTTACGGGTTGCTCTTTCTGCCCTTGCAATGACCGAATATTTTCGCGACGAGCGCAACCAGGACGTGCTTCTTTTTATCGACAACATCTTTCGATTCTCGCAAGCAGGCTCGGAAGTGTCAGCGTTACTGGGCCGAACGCCAAGCGCGGTTGGCTATCAGCCGACCCTTGCTGCCGAGATGGGCGATTTGCAGGAGCGAATTACATCCACAAATAAAGGATCGATCACTTCGTTTCAAGCCGTCTATGTTCCGGCGGACGATCTCACTGATCCCGCGCCGGCCAACACTTTCGCGCACTTGGACTCGACCATCGTGCTCGAGCGTTCCATCGCCGAGCTCGGTATTTATCCGGCCGTCGATCCGCTGGCATCAACATCAAAAGCGCTCGCGCCGGAAATTGTCGGCGAAGAGCATTATGATGTTGCGCGAGGTGTGCAGCGTGTTTTGCAGCGTTATAAGGATTTGCAGGACATCATCGCGATTCTCGGGATGGATGAACTAAGCCCGGAGGACAAGATCACGGTTCATCGGGCACGCAAGATTCAGCGGTTCCTGAGCCAGCCTTTTCACGTGGCAGAAGTTTTCACCGGCTTTAAGGGCCAATATGTTCCGGTTGCGGAAACAGTCCGCGGTTTCAAAGAAATTCTGGACGGCAAATACGACGATGTGCCCGAGCAAAATTTCTACATGAAGGGCAGCATCGACATGATCAAAGAATGATTTTCGATTTTCGAATGTCGATTTTCGATCTATCGGGATTGCCTTCGCGAAACAGCCGTTTTTCGTGTGGCTACCGCGATCGCTGTAAGCTCATTCGCTTCTTGGAGGATCGGGTTAATGCGTGCCGGATTCATAAGTTTGGCCGCAATAATCATCTCAAGCCAAAAGCAGGTTTCATCCGCTTCTTCCTCGACCACACTTGTTTTGTGGATGAAGTCCGCTCTGGATTTCGCCCGACAAAGAGCGCGATAATTCGCTGCAACCGAACTTCCACTCCGGACAATCTGATTTGCTATTGTGTTTCCGCTGCGGGTCGCCGGCAAGGCATCTGCGAGCTTCAAGATTCGCAGCGCAAACGCTTTGGTTCGTTCTTTCATTTCATTTTCATTCATGCCTGCTTCTAGATCGAAAATCCAAAATCGAAAATACCATGGCCACACTGAAGCTCGAGATTGTAACGCCTGAGGAAAAAATTTACTCCGAAGACGTGGAGATGGTCACGTTGCCGGGTTCGGAGGGCGAGTTGGGCGTTTACCCCAAACACGTCCCGCTGCTAACCACCGTGGTGCCGGGTGAGCTGCGTGTCCTAAAGGACGGGCGCGAAAGCTCCATGGCGATAGGCGAAGGTTTTGTCGAAATTAAGGCCGACGCCGTGTCGGTTTTAACTGACATGGCACTTGAATCCGAGAAGATCGACATTGCTGCGGCCGAGGCGGCGGTCGAGCGCGCTAAGGCGGCGATGAAAGAAGATCAAACCCCCGAACAGGTGGCAGCCATTCAAGCGTCGCTGCAGAAAGCGCTCGCCCAGTTGCACGTCAAACGCCGCCGCCACCACGGCTAACAGTCGATCACTCTTTAAATGAGCGCCCGTCATCCCGAGCGAAGTCGAGGGATCCCGTTGCGCTGCCTGGAAGCTAACATCCGGGATTCTTCGACTTCGCTTCACTCCGCCCAGAATGACAACTAAGACACCGCCAGAAACTCTCGGAATCATTGCCGGAAACGGCGTGTATCCTCGGCTGCTTGCCGAGGCGGCGCGAAAGGCTGGTGTTAAAAAAATAATTGCGGCCGCGTTTACCAACGAGACCGATCCGGGAATCACGCAGCACGTTCATCTGATCGAGTGGATGCGCGTCGGACAACTGAATCGGCTCTTGACGTTTTTTAATCAAAACAAAGTCCATCACGCGATCATGGCGGGACAGATCGCACCGAAAAACTTGTTTGATCTCCGGCCCGATTGGAAAGCATTGATGCTGCTGGGTAAAATCAAACAGCGCAATGCGGAGTCCATCTTCGCAGCGATTGCAGATGAACTGACCAGAATCGATGTGGAGCTTTTGCCGGCCACAACATTTCTGGAGGATTGTCTCGTGCCTGCGGGGTTGATTGCGGGAGCAAAGCTTAGTCGACGGGAGGAAGAGGATGTCGATTTGGGTTGGAAAATCGCTAAAGAAATCGCACGGCTCGACATTGGCCAGACTGTCATCGTAAAGAATGGAACTGTCGTAGCGGTGGAAGCGTTTGAAGGAACGAACGAAACAATCAGCCGTGGCGGGGCGCTCGCGCGCGAGGGCGCCGTTATGGTCAAAGTCGCAAAACCAAATCAGGATATGCGTTTCGATGCACCGGTAATCGGTGTCGAAACAATCCGCGTCGCTGCCGACGCAAAACTGCGCGTCATTGCCGTTGAAGCTGGAAAGACTTTGCTTCTCGAACGCAAAGCAATCGCTGATCTCGCGACTCACTCGAAGCTATCGATCCTCGCTCGTTAGTCGTTCCCCCCGGAGGAAGCGATCATACTATCCACGCTGCGCGTCGGCGCCGCAAAGTGAAACAACCGGTCAAGTCGGCGTTGTTCGCGGACAACCCGATGAGCTTCAGCGTCGCTCACTCGTGCGAGTTACTAATGTACCACGCAATGATCGAAGTCCGCGCGTTCAAGGAACGCGCCGCGGCGGCTGCGTCGAGGTGCCGCTGAAGACGCTTGAATGCCCTTCGTAAAATGGATGAAAGACAATGCGGCGATTTTGTTTGCAGACAAAGAACATTCTACGGCACTGTGAAGCAGAGACTAACAACAGTGCTGCAGGGGATTCCAAGCATACGCATTTAGGAGACCGCAAAACGCAATGAAACTCCCTCCTGAAATTGAGTTTCACCCAGATATTCGCCTGCTCGTTTATCGCCCGTGCGGTTTGATCAACGAGGCAGCTATTAACAAGGTAATCGGTGTTATCGAAGAGCTCGAAGCCGCAACACAGGAGCCGTTCAATCGATTCTCCGATGCGACGGGCACCCATGAAGTTGAGCTTAACTTCCGATACGTCATTCAGGTTTCTCTTCATCGGCGCCTCTCGCACAAGGGTCGTGCGCCGGTGAAGTCAGCGATTCTCGCCAACGATTCCACGCTTGTTCACTATGCCCGGTTGCTTGGCTTACTGACCGAAGGTTCTTCGATCAAAGTCAAGGTATTCCAAGATCGCGATGAGGCCGCACACTGGCTTCGTGTCCCTCACGACCTGCTGGCAGCGAAGCCACCAGCCGCGGACCACTCTGAGTGAGTCATTTGGAATAAACGAAATGAAACTTCCGCCTGATGTCGAGTTTCACGAAGACATTCGGCTGATCGTCTGGAGACCGTGCGGCCTTGTGAATAAGGCAGCTGTTAACAAGATCATAACTGTTCTCGGAGAACTTGAGACCGCGTTGAAGGAGCCTTTCAATCGATTCTCCGACACGGTGGAAGCCGACGCGGTTGATCTCAACTTCGAATACATCATTAGCGTTTCACTTTATCGGCGCCGCTTCTATGGCAATCGGCCGCCGATCAAATCAGCAATTCTTGCTACGGATGCTACCCTTATTCATTACGGCAAGGTGCACGCCTTACTGACTCAAGGTTCTGCCATCAATGTTCGCGTGTTCCAGGATCGCAGCGAAGTCGCGCATTGGTTCAACGTACCGATCGAACGGCTGACGCCGAATTCCGGAAGCAGTGAAACATAAGGCTTACAACAATGAAGCTGCCTCTGCCGCCTGATGTCGAGTTTCACGAAGACATTTGTCTGCTAATCCATGGACCGCGCGGTGTGCTGAACCAGGCGGTCATTAACAAAATCGTAAGTCTAATCGGAGAACTCGAATTCACGTTGAAGAAGCCTTTCAATCGCTTCCTGGACACGGTGGCAGCCGATGCAGTTGATCTTAATTCTGACTACATCCGCCGCGTTTCCCTTTATCGCCGACGCTTCTACGGCAATCGCCCGGCCATAAAGACGGCTATTCTTGCGACCGATTCTACCATGGCTGATTATGGTCGTTTGCATGCCTCAGTAACTCAAGGTTCTCCCATCAACGTTCGCGTTTTCCAGGATCGCAAAGAAGCGGCGCAATGGCTCGGTGTCCCGCTCGAACTGCTGGTGGCGAAAGACCATTCATGATAGTCAACTCACAACTAATCTGATAAACTTGGCTACATGAACAAATACATAACAGAATTCGTTGGAACCTTCTTTCTCGTCCTCACCATTGGGTGCACCGGGATTGGCGCCGGAGCAGGCGTGATTGCGCCGCTCGCCATCGGCGCGGCCCTGATGGTGATGGTGTTCGCCGGCGGCCATATTTCGGGCGGCCATTACAATCCGGCCGTTACGCTCGGGGTGCTGATTCGCGGCAAAGTAAAACCTGCTGATGTGGTGCCTTATTGGATTGCGCAATTTGTTGCGGCAGCGATTGCTGCACTGCTAACAAGCAAGGTTCTTCGCGCCGAAATACCTGTAACCGCAATTTTGCCCAAGACAGGTCCGGCCTTGCTTGCCGAGTTCCTGTTCACTTTTGCTCTTGTCTATGTTGTCTTGAACACGGCGACCGCGGAAGGCACATCTGGAAATTCATTTTACGGTCTCGCCATCGGTATGACCGTAATGACAGGTGCGTTTGCGGTCGGCGACATTTCAGGCGGCGCATTCAATCCAGCGGTCGCCCTGGGCATTTCCGTCCTTGGCATTTCAAGTTGGTCAAACATCTGGATTTATCTGTTAGCCGATTTTGCTGCAGCTGTCGTCGCAGCCGTGATCTTCCAGCTAATCAATCAGCCGTTACAAACTACCCCGATCGCTACAGACGAGCCTCCTTACGAAACTCCGCGGTAATATCGAACAAGATGAGGCGAATTTGGTGCTCGCTTCTTTGGTACGACTTTAGTCCAATAGGCAGTTGACGCTGAGTGTGAAAATCTAGCGGGTCAAATAATCTGGCTAGAAGAAATTCTTTGCTTTTAACTGACAATAACTGACCGCCATGGACTTTCTGAGCTATTTCGCACTCGCCATCCTCATCTTTGTCGTCTTGGTCCTCGCCTACGGGATGATCGCGATTCACGACATCCCGTATCACATGGCCAAGGCGCGGAATCACCCCCAACGGGATGCCATTCACGCGGGCGGGTGGATCAGTCTCTTTACCCTCCATGCGATCTGGCCGTTTCTCTGGATTTGGGCCACCGCATATCACCCGGTGCACGGCTATCGCGGAACGCCCCGGGAAAAAACCGATCAAGCCGACCCGGAGGGATCCAAGGCAACCTCACGAATCGCCGCGCTGGAAAAGAAAATTGCGGCTCTCGAAGCGAACGCATCCAAATCCAGCGGTCCGCGATCCGAATAGCCCTCGAATATGGATTTACTGATCATTCTCACCTATGCCGCATTCGCGTACGGCGCGTTTCGTCTATTCAAGATCCCGGTCAACGCCTTCACGTTGCTCACGGCCGTACTGGGCGGTGCCGCCGTAATCGGCGCGCTGCTGCTGGGCATGAACTACAATCACCCCTACACCAGTGAGGCGCGGTTCTACTTCAACACCACGCCGATCATTCCCGCCGTCAGCGGGGTAGTGACCGAGGTTCCCGTCCAGGGGAACACCATCCTGAAAGCGGGCGACATTCTCTTTCGCATTGATCCCAAACCCTTCGAGAACGCGGTGAAGGCCAAGGAGGCAGCGCTCGCCGCTGCAGTCCAGACAACCCATCAGTTGCGGGCAACGGCGGATGCGGCCCAGAAGAAATTGGAGTCCGCTCTGGCGGACCGGGACAGCGCCAAAGATGTCTTTGAGCGCTCGAAGAAGCTGCACCAAACCGGCGCCATTGCCCAAGTTGAATTCGAGCGGGCCAAAAACAATTTCAATGCCGCCGAAGCGACCGCGCAAAGTGCCAAGTCCGAAGCCGACCGCGCGCTGCTTGAGGCGGAAGCCGTCGTCAAGGGAGTCAATACCGACGTCGCCCGTCTGCAGGCCGAACTCGATACCGCGAAGTTCAATCTCGAACAAACCGTCGTACGCGCGCCGACCGACGGCACGGTCCAGCAGAATTTTTTGCGTCCCGGAATGTATGCGGCTTCCGTGCCGCTACGGCCGGTGATGATTTTTTTGCACAATGAAAAACCGAAATTCGCGGCCGCTTTTCTTCAGAACAGCGCCCAGCGAATCGAGCAGGGCTCGGAGGCCGAATTCATCTTACCCGCCGTGCCGGGTCGATTTTTCAAAGGCAAGGTCGCCGCCGCTGGCGCCTACATCCCTCAAGGCCAGCTCCAACCCAGTGGCAACCTCATCGATCCTGAACAAATCAAGGGTGAGGGACGTATCCTCGTCGTGATCGAGCCCGAAGAGGACATCTCAAAATACGTCATTGTGCCGGGCAGCACCGCCCAAGTGGCTATTTACACTCACCACATGCACCACCTGGCCATCATGCGGAAGGTGCTCCTTCGCATGAAGTCGTGGACGAACTTCATTTTCGGCGACGGCCATTGACCGCTGAACGGAGTCCTGTGAAGGCGAATGGCTGACCCGGCTTGCATGGTCTCGAAACTCCTCATCGCCTGGTCTCTGACGGCGCTGTGCGTGGTGGTGCGCGCCATGGGTATGACGGCCGCGTTGCGCGCGTTCCAAGACGTGGAAGACGCTCTCGCCGGCGATTGCTATCTGCGCAAACGGGAGGGCGCGCTGGCCGACGCGGTTTCGAGCAGTGCCGATTCGGTAAAGTTTAGCAGGGAGCAGCTCGAACAGGGCCAGATCGACATGTTCACCGTCTTGCGTCTCACCGGGGAAAATCTTGCCGCAAAAGTCCAACTCACCCAAGTCCGCGCTTCCCGCCTCCGCGAACGCGTGAACCTATACCTGGGCCTCGGCGGTGATTTCGCGGGAACTGGCGCGCCAAAATGAGCTCGAGACTTCTCGATGCAAGCGAGCTAAGAGGACTTGCACCAACGAGCGCCATTTTTGCTCACAATCGAACATGGTTTGGCGATGACTAGCGCCAAAAGGTATGAGAAGTAGTAACATGGCTAACGTTTGTTATTCTAATGAGTGGTTCGCGCAGAATCGCTCAGAACAGATCATAAGAGGATCAGCCAGTGCACACGGTTACGAATAACTATCGAGATGCTCACGTTCTAAACCTGGGCTCCGGCGGCGAACGCGGTCCTTATCTGGTGACTCAAACGGGCGTGTCCCCAAGCGATCCGTTGGCAAAGGAGCGGATGTTCGTGCTCCGCCCGGACGGATGCTGGGCTGATTTCAATGCATACGTTTGTCAAGACAAGCCGGAAGCCATGGACGAGATTGTTTTTTCCACCACGACGAAAGTCATGGAGGCATTCGGCAAATTGATGGGCCGGCCTCAGGTGCTCGACCTGCCCGTTGATCAGGCGGGACTCAAGGCCTGGATAGAACGTCAGAAAAGCGGCAATCCGTTGGAAGCGGCTCACGAATGGGCGGTGGGATATCGAGAACGCCACCGCAAAAAGCGTCGTGGCCAAAGCGAGTCGACACTATGGGCAAGGATATTGCCGCAACGAAAGAGACTGCGGAAAATTTAGAACCACCGGGGTCTGAGTCGCAGCCTGCGGCTCGCCGCGCGTGGTATAACATATTTCCAGTTCTCACGTGGTTGCGCGCCTACCAACCGAAGTGGCTGCGCGCGGATTTAATCGCAGGTGTTACCCTCGTCGCCTACCTCATGCCGGCTGGGCTAGCGGATGCTTCGCTTGCTAATCTGCCGGCCGAAGCTGGGCTCTACGCCTGCCTCTTCTCTGGGCTTGTTTTTTGGCTCTTTTGCAGCTCGCGGCACACAGCTATTACGGTCACATCCGCAATCTCAGTGCTGGTCGGAGCATCGCTCGGCGATCTCGCTGGAGGCGACGCCTCACGATTCTGGGCTCTGGCGTCGTGCACGGCGTTGATTGTCGGCGGCTTGGGTTTCATCGCGTGGCTGGCCAAAGCCGGCGTGATCGTGAACTTCATTTCCGAAAGCGTCCTCGTGGGGTTCAAGTGCGGTATCGCTTTGTTTATAGCCAGCACACAGTTGCCCAAGCTCTTCGGCTTTAAAGGATCGCACGGCGATTTTTGGGAGCGCTCGGGTTATTTCTTTTCGCACCTGCGGGAAACAAACACGGCGTCGCTCTTTCTCGGTATCGGCGCACTCGCGTTGCTACTGCTAGGCAAACGATTTCTCAAAAACAAACCGGTGTCCCTTTTCGTCGTCATTGCCGGCATCGTCGTTGCTGCGAGTATGGATCTCGGCAGCTTCGGCGTGAAACTGCTGGGCCAGGTGCCACAGGGGCTGCCGCCATTCGGGCTCCCAACGGTCCATGTGTCCGACCTTAACGATCTGCTGCCTCTCGCGCTGGGTTGTTTTCTTCTCGGCATGGTGGAGACCGCGGCCCTTGGTCGCATGTTCGCGGCGAAGCACGGCTATCGTTTCGACCCGAACCAGGAACTGCTCGGCATCGCCAGCGCAAACGTCATGGCCGGACTCGGGCACGGCTTTCCCGTTAGCGGCGGAATGTCACAGTCGCTCGTGAACGAAAGCGGCGGTGCGCGCTCGCCGTTGTCGGGATTCATCGCTGCCCTACTGATGCTACTTGTCGTGTTATTTGTGTCAGGGGCATTGCGCTACCTCCCGCAACCCGTCTTGGCAGCCATTGTGCTCATGGCTGTATTGGGTCTCTTCAATGTAGCAGCGCTCAAACATTTTTGGCGCGCAGACCGCAGCGAGTTCGTAGTGGCGATTGCGGCACTGTTAGGCGTGCTCGGGTCCGGCCTGTTACGCGGCGTTCTGATCGGCGCAATCATTTCGGTGGTTCAACTTCTGCGGCGTGCTTCGCGGCCGCATGTGGCTTTCCTGGGACGGATTCCCGGAACACGGCGATTTTCTGATATGGCGCGTAATCCGGATAATGAGCCTGTCTCTGACGCGCTCCTCGTTCGGGTTGAATCGAGCCTGCTTTACTTCAACGCCGAGCATGTCCGCGACAGGATTGCGGCGCGGCTTCGTGCCGAGGCTACGCCGCCAAAAATTGTGATCCTGGATCTGTCTGCGTCACCGCATATGGACATTCAAGCATGCGGCGTGGTTATGAAAATGGCCGACGACATCAAGGCAGTTGGCGCGCGCCTGCAGATTGTCGAGGCTCGTTCCTCTGTGCGCGACCGGTTGCGCGCGGAGGGAATCGATGAGCATGTTAGTCAGGTGAATCGCTTTACATCGGTCGCGGACGCGGTCGAAGACTTTCAGAAAAACCGGGACTAATAAGAAAACAATTAACACCGCAATGATCGCGAAACTTCTAATGGCCTCGTGCCTGGTTGCGATCACTGTGATAATTCACGCCACGGGGCTGGGAATGGCGTTAAGCCACGTGTCGCGCTCTAACGAGGAGCCGGACACACGCTTCTGGCCAATTACATGGCTTCTAATTCGCGTCGCGTGGTTGCTGATTGTTATTCACCTCTTTGAGATCGCCGTGTGGGCGCTGTTTTTCTGGTGGCAGAACTGCCTGCCCGATGCTCGGTCTTCGTTCTATTTTTCCGGTGTTACCTACGCTACGATCGGTTATGGAGACCTCGTGCTGCCGAAAGAGTGGCAACTATTCGGCCCCCTTGAGGGATTGACTGGCATTCTGATGTGCGGGCTCTCGACGGCATTTTTCTTCGCCGTGATCAGCAAAATGTTGAGGGCACGCTCGGAAACCCGTCAAAGCTGACCCGATGAAACTTTGATCGTACGCGCCATGTTAGCGACCCTGTTTCTTGCTTTGGACGTTGCATTTTTTCTGGCCGGTCCTGATTACCGTGATCAAAATTACAATCTGCCGGCGGCGCGGAGCTAAGAGAAAGGCACAGACTAGACTTTGTTAAACATGAGTGACAAATCACCTTCGAAGCCCGGAGCCGAACGCACGAGAGGCGCCGATCGGCAGCCGCCCAAGCGAACATTCAAGGAAAGAATCTTTCACAACTTCAGGGAATTTGTGGCCATGTTTCTTTACCTCTGGCTTCTGTTCGCTCTTTTGTCCTACCATGAGACGATCGTTCTGGCCAAGCACCACATCGATTACAAACCGTTCGGCCTCGCGTTCATTAACGCCTTTGTCTTAGCGAAGGTAATGCTCGTGGCGGAAGAGCTGCGGATAGGCACAAGATTTAGAAGGAGCGCACCTGTTTTTCCAGTTCTTCACAAGTCCCTTGTGTTTGCCATCATCTTCATCTGTTTCAACATGGCGGAGGAGATCGTCATCGGTTTATGGAAAGGCAAAACGGTTGCAGAAAGCATCCCGAAGATTGGCGGAGGAAGTCCGTTTGGAATAGTGATAGCTAGCCTGATCATTACGGTAGCATTGATACCATTTTTCGCCTTTCGGGAGCTCAGTCGCGTGATGGGCAAAGGTGTGTTGGAAGCGCTGCTTCTTAAAGGGCACGCCAATGATCGTGGCACAGAAGATCACAGCCGGGTGCGTCTATGACTAAGGACTTCGACCTGGTAGTAATCGGCGGCGGACCGGCTGGCATCTCCGGAGCTAACACCGCCGCAATTTTCGGGAAGCGGGTCGCTCTTGTAGAAAAACTTGGCAAGGTTGGCGGCGCGGGTATCAACACCGGTACAATTCCGAGCAAAACGCTGCGCGAAACGGCGCTGGCGCTTTCGGGTTGGCGTTCGCGCAAACTCTTCGGCGTTGATCTCTCTCTCCGGCGCGAGGCGACGGTTGAAGACTTCATGCGCCACAAGGAACGCGTGGTCGCGCACGACCGGAAACGCAGGGAGAAGCAGCTGCGCACTTACAAGATTGAGACGTTTCAAGGCGTGGCCAGTTTTGTCGATCCCAATACCGTGCGCATCGCCCCTGATACGCTGCTGCGCGGCGAGAAAATTCTTATCGCCACCGGGTCATCGCCGATGCGTCCCCCGGAGTTTCCATTCGAGCATCCGCGCGTGCATGACTCGGACGAGATTCTCGAGATCGGCACGCTTCCGAAAACACTCGCTGTCATCGGCGCGGGGGTAATCGGCGCTGAATATGCCTGCACGTTTGCCGCGCTTGGCGTCGAGGTGAATCTCATTGACGGGCGTGACTCGCTGCTCTCATTCCTCGATCGCGAAATCTCCCAGTCGATCGAACAAGCAATGAGTGGTAACGGCGTGAATTTTATCTGGAAAGAAAAAGTGGTGCGGTGCGATGCGCCGGCGAACGGGAAAATAACGCTCACACTTACCTCCGGCGCGACCATCGCAGTGGACGACGTGCTCGTCGCCGCCGGACGCCAGAGCAATACGGCCGATCTGAATCTCAGCGCGGCCGGTCTCACGCCGGGCAAGCGCGGTTTGATCAAAGTGGATGCGCATTGTCGCACGGAGGTTCCGCATATTTTCGCGGCGGGCGATGTTATTGGTGCACCGGCGCTCGCCGCGACGAGCATGGAACAGGCGCGCCTCGCGATATGCGTCGCGTTCGAGTTTGACTACAAAGACGTGGTCGCACCGATTCTGCCGACCGGCATTTACACGATTCCGGAGGCGAGTATGGCTGGTGAAACCGAAGAGTCGTTGAAGACGAAGGGCATCGGCTACGTCGTCGGCCGGGCGCGTTATGCCGATAATCCGCGCGGCCAGATTATCGGCGATGAAAGCGGACTGTTGAAACTCATCTTTCGGAAGGACGACATGCGACTGCTCGGAGTCCACGTCGTTGGCGAACAGGCGACCGAACTTGTTCATCTCGGTCTGATCGCGATGATGGCCGAGGCCGGCGCCGACCTGTTCAACCGCACCTGTTTCAACTATCCAACGCTGGGCGATCTCTATAAGTACGCGACTTATGCGGCGATGCTGAAACGCGACGGGCTGGTCGTGGACGACAGCGGACAGTTGCCAACACCGCCTATTTCGTGATGAACGAATTTTTGCAGCCAACCGCGAGCCGACTTCACCGCACTCATCCTTATCAATACCTCTTGGAACCTCGATTATGAATGTGCTGGTAATTGATATCGGTGGGACCAACATAAAGATCCTCGCCACGGGACAGAAAGAGCCGCGCAAGTTTCCCTCCGGTCCGACCCTGTCGCCCAGTCAGATGGTGGACGGAGTCAAGAAGATCGCCGCGGATTGGAAGTACGACGTGGTGTCGATCGGCTACCCGGGGGTAGTCGCCAAGAATCGCATTCTTACCGAACCTCATAATCTCGCCAAGGGTTGGGTCGGCTTTAACTTCAAAGCAGCGTTTCGCCGTCCGGTGAAGATCATCAACGACGCAGCGATGCAAGCCTTGGGAAGTTACAAGAACGGACAGATGCTTTTTCTAGGTCTTGGGACCGGTCTCGGCTCCGCCATGGTTGTGGAGGGCGTCGTAGTTCCGATGGAATTAGGGCACCTGTCGTACCGGAAAGGAACTTACGAAGACTACGTGGGCCTGCGCGGGTTAAAACGGCTCGGCAAAAAGAAATGGCGGAAACATGTCGCGTTCGGCGTGAACCGGCTGATTTCCGCCCTTCAGGTGAACGACGTGGTAATCGGTGGAGGCAATGCCAAAAACCTGAAGAAACTGCCGCCCGGCTGCCGGACAGGCGACAATGCCTATGCCTTCGTTGGCGGATTTCGCCTTTGGGAAAAGCACGTCGCCAGAGGACACCTTCGGATCGCATGAGCACGTCTGCCGAAAAAGAGCGGATCAACGCCGAAGCCGCTCGCACCGCCGACTGGAAACGGTGGGGGCCTTATTTGTCCGAGCGGCAATGGGCAACCGTTCGAGAGGACTATTCGGAAACGGGAGATTCCTGGGGCTACTTCCCCCACGACCACGCTCGCAGCCGCGCTTATCGCTGGGGCGAAGATGGCTTGCTCGGCATCACTGATCGCGGATGCAGACTCTGCTTCGCATTAGCACTATGGAATGAAAAGGATCCGATACTTAAGGAGCGGCTGTTCGGCCTAACGAATCCCCAGGGGAATCATGGCGAAGATGTGAAGGAGCAATATTTTTACCTCGACGCTACTCCAACATACTCATACGCGAAGGCGTTGTACAAGTATCCGCAGGCTGCATTTCCATATGCCTTGTTAGAGGAGGAGAACCAGCGGCGAGGTAAGCGCGATCCGGAGTTTGAGCTAGTCGATACCGGCGTCTTTGAAGAGAACCGCTACTTCGACGTCTTCGCCGAATACGCGAAAGCATCGCCTAACGACATTCTTATTCGAATCACTGTGGCCAATCGCGGGCCGGAAGCAGCGACGCTGCACTTGCTGCCTACCACCTGGTTTCGCAACCAATGGTCTTGGGGACGCACGGACGAAGGTATAACTACGAAACCGTCTATTACCCAGGACGGAAATTGCCTTTTGCTCAACCATCCCATGCTGGGCGGCTTCTTTCTGCATGCCGGGCCCGATCAGGTTGGCCAACTTCCGAGACCACTTTTCACTGAGAACGAGAGTAACACCCATCGCTTGTGGAACAGCGGAGACAAACGCGCTTTTGTGAAGGACGCTTTCCACGAATATGTAGTTGGCGGCAATACGAATGCGGTCAATCCTGCAGGCATCGGCACAAAGGCCGCGCTTCACTACGTGCTACGGCTTCGCGCCGGCGCTGCGCATACGGTTTCTTTGCGATTGTTTGCGGAAAAGGAAACACCCGCGGATCCACTCGGATCTTTGTTCGGGAAAACCTTTGCAACACGGATAGGGGAAGGAGATGATTTTTATCGCGCGATCACAATAGCGCCACTCAACGAAGAGGAGCGAGGTGTCATTCGGCAAGCCGCAGCCGGCCTTCTGTGGAGCAAGCAGTTTTATCACTACGTCGTCGATGAGTGGTTGAAGGGCGACCCGGCGATGCCCCAGCCGCCTGCCAGACGACTCGAGGGGCGCAATCATAATTGGCAGCATCTCTACAGCCGCGATGTGCTCTCAATGCCGGATAAGTGGGAATACCCTTGGTTCGCCGTTTGGGACTCAGCCTTTCATGTACTGCCTATTTCTTACGTGGACCCGCAATACGCCAAGGAGCAACTCCTCCTGTTCCTCCGCGAATGGTATATGCATCCCAACGGCCAGATACCCGCTTATGAATTCAGGTTCGGCGATGTGAATCCGCCGGTGCATGCGTGGGCGGCCTGGCGAGTCTATAAGGTTTCCGCGCGAGACGGCGAACGCGATCGCGATTTTCTAGAAAGCGTCTTCCAAAAATTGCTCCTCAACTTTACATGGTGGGTAAATCGCAAAGACGCCACCGGTGAGAATCTCTTTTCCGGCGGCTTCCTTGGCCTTGATAACATCGGGGTCTTCGATCGGTCGCAGCCGTTACCTAACGGCGGCACACTCCGTCAGGCTGATGGCACCGCCTGGATGGCTTTCTACTGCGGGACCATGCTTAGCATTGCACTTGAACTGGCAAAAGATCTGGACTCGCGCACGCACCCGGCCTACGAGGACATGGCCTCCAAGTTTTTTGAACACTTTGTGCAAATAGCTGACGCGATGAATCACCTGGGTGGCACCGGACTTTGGAACGAAGAGCATGGCTTCTACTACGATCAAGTGCAGGTCGAGGGACGTGTCATTCCGCTGTATACGCGATCGGTCGTTGGTTTGCTGCCGCTGATCGCGGCCGAAATTCTCGATGAAGAAACCATTGCGAAACTACCGGGCTTCTACAAACGTCTAAAATGGTTCGTGAAACATCGCGCCGATCTCGCGCAAAACATCAGCCATTGTGAAGCAAGGCATAACCACCGTTTGCTCGCGATCCCGTCGCGCGCGCGATTGGAACGAGTGCTCAAATACATGCTCGATGAAAATGAATTCCTCTCTTCGTACGGGCTGCGCTCCGTTTCGAAGTTTCACCAAAATAATCCATACGTCGTCAACGCTGGTGGAGCCGAACACCGCGTCGACTATGATCCTGGCGAATCCACTTCTGGCCTCTTTGGCGGCAACTCGAACTGGCGTGGGCCGATCTGGTTTCCGATAAACTTCCTCATCCTCGAGGCCCTCGAACGCTACCACCATTTCTATGGAGACAGCTTCCAGGTCGAATGCCCCACCGGATCTGGGCGCATGATGAACCTCAGTCAGGTCGCCCTTGAACTTAGCTCGCGTCTCGCCAGCATCTTTCTCACCGACGCAAGCGGGCGCCGCCCGTGCCACGGCGGCGACTCGCGCTTCGTCAGCGATCCATATTGGCGCGACCTTGCGCTCTTTCACGAATATTTTCACGGCGAAACCGGCCAGGGACTCGGCGCGAGCCATCAAACGGGTTGGACCGCTTTGGCGATCGGATGCATCGCAGACGCCGCCCGTGTGCGAAGTAACCCAAGCAAGCAGGGTCCGGTCGAAGCAGTCACATCGGTTTCCGTCGTGTCCGATCGCCGGCAAGTACCGCAAGCTGAATAGGCGCATTCCTCTTGACGCTTCGGCTCCAGGCAATTCTAATTGGGCGCTGCTAAGCAGTCAGCCTTGAAACAACTTCTTCTCTACACAACTCAACCCTTCAAACTAATATGACCAGACACAAATTCCTTGCAGTTATCTCTATAGCCTGCGTTTGCTTTGCCGCTTCATCTTTAAACGCGGCTACTATCCCCGCTGGAATAACGCTAACGGTACAGACGGCCAGTTCCATTTCGTCACAGGACCCAGCGGGTAGGAGCTTCGCGGCGAAGATCGACCAGGACGTTGCCGTTAAAGGAACGGTTGTATTGAAAGCGGGAACTAAAGTGTTCGGAAAGATTAAATCGTCTCGTGCTAACCCGCGCAAATCGGAGCCGCTCACTCTCGAACTGACGTCGGTTTCTGTAAACGGACGCAATGTTGCGGTAAAGACGAACAGCGTTCAGCCGGGAAGCCCGACGAGGACGGCGCGACAGGCGCGGTATGGACATACGGCCGGCACGTTAACGGTCACCCCGGGAACCAGGATGCAGTTCCAGCTGGCAGCACCACTCAACCTTTAACTGAGCGAAACAACGGCACTGCAAACAATCAATCGTGCCATTGGATCTTTTCCAGCCCAATGCTTGGCTTCATAAAATGATTCGATGAAGCTTAAGTTTTATGGTACGCGAGGATCCATCCCCGTCTGCGATGCCGGTTTTCAGCAATTCGGCGGCAACACCACGTGCCTGCAAATCACCGATACGAACCAAATCGCCATCATTGACGCGGGCACGGGACTGCGAAATCTGGGCAGAGACCTTCGTGCCATCGGCCACAAGCAGGAGCAAATCCGTATCGCGTTCACGCACTTTCACTGGGACCACATCCAGGGCTTTCCGTTCTTTGCTCCGGCTTATGATGCCAGTCAGAAAATCACACTCCTGACACTCGGCCGCGACCAGACAATCACCGATTTGCGGGAGATTTTCGAAGTCCAAATGCAGGCGGAATATTTCCCGGTGCAATTGGATCACATGGGGGCCAACTTCGAGTTCCTGCAAATTGCTGATGCCACCGAACACTTCACCGGCATCAACAATGTGGAAACCATAGTCACCGCTCAAAGGCACAATCATCCCGGCGGAGCGTATAGTTTCCGGATCGAGCGAAATGGGAAAGTCCTCGTCGTTTGCACAGATGTCGAGCATGGCGAGCAGATCGATCCGCGGCTGGTCGAATTGGCACGCGGCGCGGACTTATTGGTCCACGACGCGCAATACACGGCCGAGGAACTGCAGAAACGGCGCGGATGGGGACACAGCAGCTTCGATCAAGCCATGCAGCTTGCGGAAATGGCCGGCGTGAAGCGCCTGGCTCTCACGCATCACGACCCTGAACACGACGACGAGTTTCTTGAGCGCATCGAAAAATTGTGTCAAGAACGGTTCACCAACGCGGTACTTGCCCGCGAAGGAATGGAAATCGCGATCTAGGAGGCAACCTGAGGCTGCAAACCGGAGACGTCAGCCCAATAGCAGCCCCTCAGCCCTCGAGAATGGCGGCATTGCCGCGACTTCGCACGACCGGTTGATCGGTAATGATGACAGTCGTGCCCGGTTTGAGACTGTCGTAAACCTTCTGCGCAAACTCCGGGTTGATGCGGAGGCGGGCCGCGATCTTCTCAGCAGGAACGCTGCGGCCGCTGCTGGTCACAGTCATCCACCGACGCGCGGCGCCGCCGGGAGCTAGCGAGCTTTGCCGGTCGGTCGTGCCTTCGAGCAGCGAGTAGACATGGTCTCCGAGCGATCCGCGTCCGTCAATCTCGACGGCGGCGCGCCCGATGGGATTGCCATTGCGATAGACGTAGAGCGCGCGATCGGCCGCGCTGACGACGATCGTGATCGGTCCGCTCGAGCTGCGTTCCGGGTTCCAGTCGTAGTCATTATGCGCGAGCGGGCGCAGCATCTCAGGCGTAAAATCCTTCGGCGCGAGCATCAGGCCGGGATTCGATGCAAGATGCGGCACGGGCGTTTTGCCATCACCCACCACGACGGTGCCGCCCTTCGACGTCGCACTGAAAAGCAGTTGCGAGAAATCGTAGGGCAGTCGGATGCAACCGTGGCTGGCGGGATAGCCGGGCAGATTGCCCGAGTGCATGGCAATACCAGTCCAGGTTAGCCGCTGCATGTTTGGCATCGGCGCGTTGTTGTATTTCTTCGAGTA
Organism: Candidatus Udaeobacter sp.; assembly: GCA_035938475.1. Classification (GTDB taxonomy): domain Bacteria; phylum Verrucomicrobiota; class Verrucomicrobiia; order Chthoniobacterales; family UBA10450; genus Udaeobacter. The sequence continues at coordinate 3,104 of DASZGW010000102.1, read as the reverse complement.
GTGCTCCTGCTTTTTCTCCAAAATCGTGAAGACGCCGCCTGGCGTGGCGTGACCTTTCGAGCCGGTGCTCACGGTTGAACGGCCAATCAGGATGCCGTTGCGATAAACGTGCATGGTCTGCTGTGGGACGCTGACAAGCACCATGAGCGGACCGCTCGGCGAGAGCTGCGGTTTCCACCAATACTGGCCTGGCTTGAGTTGGCCGGTCGGTTTTCCGGTGGGTGTGCCTTTGGTATGAGACGACGGTTGTTGCATCGCCTGCACGGTGGTGAGCAGAGCGACGTAAAGAGCGAGGATTTTCAGGAATTTCATGAGATGATTAGAAACGTCATTTGTGATGAGAGCAGAGACAATCGGCTTCCTCAATAAAACTTTCGTCTCATGCCGGCCTGCGTCGACGATCAGCAGGGAGTATCGGGAGATCATCGCAGACAATCCCAACGAAGCCGGTTGGAGTTGGGGCTGGCTCTCAGCGATTGATTCCAACGGGCGAATGATCTGGATTGCAGAGTTTGATGTCGCCAATGGAACAGCGAGCGTGCCTCTGTGCGGGTCATTTCAGTCATCCTTTGCGGCTCCTAAACGCATAAGACTAAAGTCTCGTATGCGGTTGTCCGGGAGCGCTGCTAAAATTGTTTTAGATCACGTCATCCGATGTCCCAACGCACTTTCGGCCGAGGTGAAAGCCTCGGTTGGGAGGGCTTAACCTTCGCTGAGGCACCGCTTAGCGCGATCTCCAGATTCACCTGGAGCGCCGAGTCGACCGAAACGAGGCAGCTGTTCAAAGCGCCTCGTGAGGATGATTCCTCCTCCCGCGCGAATTTGGAGCAGTAAACCCTAAATGAAAGGCGTTTATGAAATTCGTTAGTCTTCAAAGCGAGCGAACTCACCGGCAAGGCAAGTTAGAGAAACCGTCCAGCGCCAAAGTTGAATTTTTCACCAAGCCGATGGCTCTGTCTCACCAAATCCGCACGTACACCGAGCTCCTGCAACAGATTTACCACGAGCTGCGGATCCAACATCCCGAATGGGTCCAGTCAAATGGCGAATCCCCCATGTGTGATGCCTACGAGGTGCGCCTCACGGAACTCCTGGACACCTTGACGCGAAGGGCATCTAACAACTCGCAGCGGGGGAAGAGCCGTATGAATCCAGTGATTCAACTGAAACGGTGAGCAATGACGGCGATTCTAGTTCGGTTCCCAGATGAATTTATCAAACTCGACGACGTCGAGGAGCGCAGGGTCCTGACGACGCTCGAAGTCATTTATGAGGGCGGGTCGCTCCACGGCAAGGCCGCCGATTTCCCCACGCGCGACATCGAGCGCCTGGCAGTTGGCCTCCACGGGCGTAATTGGCATTTCTTTGAAACTTATGAGCGCACGATCTGCGTCGACGTTCGCAGCGCACGAACAATCTTTCGGTACGCCGGCATCACTTCTAAAGCCAATAACAGCATTTGGTGGACGAGGCTGCTCGCGGTGCTTGGCGTCCGCAAATTGAGGGCCATCGAAATATGAAGTGTTGCAGAGCTAAGAAAGATACCTTCGTCACTAGGTATTTGGCGAGTTGAAACTGAAAACCTCTCAAGTGCTCAATGGCTTCCCGCGATCATCTCCTTCATGATCCGACGGCCGGTCACTTGCAATGGCCCCATGCCACTCCCCGGCAGGAACCACAAACCTTTGTCTTTGTCACGGCAGTAAACAATATTGACCCCATCGCTCGTGGTCGAGTGATGGAATGTGGCGCCAGCGTTCTCGGTAATAAATCGGAAGAAAGTTTCGCGCCATGGGTCATCGGCACAACGGAAAATCTCTTCGCCAAGCTTCTTTAGTTCTTCAACGCTGATTGTACGAATGGATTTGGCGATTGCCTTGCGGCGCTCCTTGTCGAGGCTCTCAAGATCGAATTTTTCGAATGGCATAGGTTTAGTTACATCGAGCGATGTTCTCTTCTAATCGAGTCCATCTGAGCGGCCCATTGGACCTTAGTCCTATATCCGATTGCAAGCGTTTTGTGGGAAACTGAATCAATCGTGCCATGAAGCTGCTCCTTCAAGAAATCCGTCGCAACCCACTGCTTTGGCTGCTTGTGTTTGTTCCCATCGCGCTGGCAGCGGAGAAACTCAATCACGAAGCGCACACGCTACATTTCATTCTTTCGGTGCTCGCGATTTTGCCGTTGGCTGTTCTACTAAGTCATGCGACGGAATCAGTCGCGGCGAAGACGGGTGATTCCGTGGGCGGTCTGCTTAACGCAACACTTGGCAATCTAACCGAGCTTGTCATCGCGATCGCTGCTTTGCAGGCGGGACAATACACATTGGTGAAGGCATCGGTCGCCGGCGCGATCGTGACGAATTCGTTATTCATGTTGGGCGCATCGTTCCTGCTCGGCGGACTCCGCTATCACGTTCAGGAATTCAACCGTATCGCCGCGCGTTTTCAGGCCGGCTTGCTTTTCCTCGCTACAATAGCACTTCTGATCCCGTCCGCAGTCGCCGCGCACGATTCGTTTGGCGCAGTTAATTTAACCAAGACCCTGAGTCTGGCGCTCTCGTTTTTGCTTTTGCTCGCATATGGTCTCGGCCTTTGGTTTTCGCTTAACACGCATCGCGAACTGTTCGCCGGCGCGGCCGAGAAACATGAAGCAGCGTGGCCGATCGGTCTGGCGCTCGCCACGCTCGCCGGTGTTACAGTTTTTGTAGCATTGGTGAGCGAAGTGTTTGTCGGATCCGTTCAGCATGCTGCCGTCGCCTTCGGAATGAGCCCTGCCTTCGTTGGATTCATCGTTGTGGCCCTCGTGGGTGCAGCAGCTGAAATGGCGTCTGCATTTTCCGCCGCGCGCAAAAATCGTCTCGATTTGAGCGTGAGCATTGCACTTGGTAGCGCCGCGCAGATTGCGCTCTTCGTTGCTCCGGTTCTGGTGCTGCTGAGTTATTTGATCGGCCCCGCGCCGATGGATTTGAATTTCTGGCCCGGTGCAGTCGCAATGATTCTGTTCGCAACGCTCACCGCATCTCTGGTGACCACGTCTGGCCGCTCCGCCTGGTTCGTCGGCGTGCTTGCCATCATGGTTTACCTGATGTTCGCCGCAGCGCT
>DASZGW010000101.1:0-44146 GCA_035938475.1 Candidatus Udaeobacter sp. | reverse complement strand
AACGGTGGTGGTACAAAACTGATGCGGACGCTTCTCGCGGGTGAAGCTGAAGGCGTCTGCTCTGGAACCGGCGGCGGCGTGAGAGATTCAGCCGAAATGGGCGACACAGAAGGAGATTCCTGCCCTGTTGAAGAAGAAGTTGGCGATGGTGATTCTTGAGCGAAGACGGCAGTCGCTAAGAGCGCCGTGAAAATCGTGGCACTGGTACTTATTGTCATGTCGAGCGGACTCGAGACATCTCGAATTAATTGATAACGAGAGATAGAGATTCCTCCCAGCCTTCGCATAAAGCTACGGCGGGGCAAGCGACTTCGCCCGGGAATGACAAGTGACTAGATGTAGTAACGCCAGTTTACGTTTGGAAAAAGATTATCGCGCCATTCGCACTCCCGTAGAAATTCTTCATCCACCGTATTCGTGACGAGTTGATCGTGTAAACGGTTGAAGCGAGCGAGATGTTCGATGGTCCGCTTGGTCGCGTAATCACGTGCTGTCCCGGTTTTCATCAAAAACGCCCAATCGCTGGACTGAGCCAGTAAAAGTTCCCGGGCAAGTTGTTTGAGCACTCGCTCAACGAGTGCGCGACAGTCTTCTGCATGCCTGCGCGCAACTTCAGTCATCCGCTGTGCCGCAATGTCCAGCTGCGGATAGATCCACGCGTTGCTAGGATTCAGCCATACTTCAAAATACCCATTCTCGCCCCATGTTGAGATTGCTGGCTCAATGATTTGCTGTGTCGGATTCGCCGCCAGATATTCGCTTGGCGTAGAGAAACGAAAATCGCGCTCGATTGCTGCCTGGCGAATGAATTGTTCGAGAAAATGGGGACCTTCAAACCACCAATGTCCAAATAGTTCGGCATCGAACGGAACGACCACAATCGGATCAAACCCCGGCGAGGCGACTTCACGGATCTGACGCCGGCGTTCTTCGAGAAAATGGAGGGCTTGCCTTTCGGCGATTCTTTCTGCAGCGACCGGATCGTATAACTGCTTCTGGCCACCGGTCCCGGTGATGCGGTGATACTTCACGCCGGAGAATTTCCGGGTGCCGTGAGCAACCGGTCCCAAATGTTCCAGTGGAAGGTCGAATCCGGCGTCGCGATAAAACTCCCGGTAAGCGGGGTCACCAGGATAACCTCCCTCTGCGCTCCAAACCTGTCGGCTTGAATCACGATCGCGCGCAAAAGCGGCCGGCCCGGCCGGCGTGTAACAGGGTGCATAAATCGAGCGGCGCGGACGCGGCTTTCCAAACAACAGGCCGTGCGTGTCGAGAACGAACCAGCGAATGTTTGCTTCTCGCAGAATGGATTCCAGACCCGGCCCGTAAGCGCATTCAGGCAGCCAAAACCCGCGAGGCTCGACACCGAAAAGATCCACGTAGACATCGCGTCCAATCAGAATCTCAGCGCGCGCTGCTTCGCGCGATTGCTGCAGGAGTAGGGGAAGCAAGCCGTGCGTGGCGGCGGAGGCGATTATTTCAAGCACACCGCTTTCTTGCAATTCGCGAAAAGAGGTAAGCAAATCGCATTTGCATTCATCGACAAAGAAGCGCCGCGTTTCGCAAAAGGTTTTTGAATAAAAATCCGCGAGCTCGCGGAGCGGCGGGTGATTGCGATTTCGTTTCTGTTCACGAGTAGCGAGATCGATTAACGAATCAAGATGCCGTACGTAACGCTCGCAAAGCAGCTTGTCCCGCAGCATCGCGCAGAGCGTCGGCGTGAGCGACATGGCAAGCTTAAACGGCACATGCTCATCGGCCAGGCGCTGCATCATGCGCACCAGCGGCACATAACACTCCGTTATTGCTTCGAAGAACCAATCTTCTTCCAGAAAATGCTCGTGCTCGGGATGGCGAACGAATGGAAGGTGTGCGTGAAGAATGAGAGCGAGATAACCGGAAGACATTGCGGATTTCGGACTGCGGATTCGCTCAATTCCGCTATCAGGTCGCGTTGAAATCCGCAATCCGCAATCGCCAATCGGCGATTGTTACAGGGTGCGGCAAAAGTCTTGGAAGCGATCCAACCCTTTTTTGATTACGTCGATACTGGTGGCGTAGCTAAGCCGGACGGTACGATCGTCACCGAAGGCGGCTCCGGGAACGACCGCGACGTTGGCTTTGCTTAGCAGACGATCGGCGAAATTTTGCGAAGTTAGACCAAGCTGACTGATATTCACCAGCACGTAAAATGCGCCCTCCGGTTTGACTGCAGTAACGTTCGAAATCTTCGAGACGCGGTCGAACATGTAATTGCGGCGCATATCGAACTCTTCCCGCATGTCGATTATCGGTTGTTGATCGCCTTTTAGAGCAGCGAGTGCGCCGTACTGCGAGAAAGAAGAAGGATTGGATGCGGTATGGCTTTGAATCGAATCGACCGCTTTTGCCACGGCCTCGGGAGCTGCCAGATAACCAAGCCGCCAGCCTGTCATCGCGTACGTTTTGCTAAAGCCGTTGATTGTAATCGTCAGATCGTAGGCCGCCTCGGAGAGCGAGGCGATGCTCACATGTTTTGCATCGTCGTAAACCAGCTTCTCGTAGATTTCGTCCGACAAAATGTAAATGTCTTCTTCAGCCGCAACATCGACAATCGCCTGCAATTCCTCCCTCGTATAAACAGACCCGGTCGGATTACAGGGACTGTTCATGATCAACATCTTCGTGCGAGGGGTCATTGCATTTTCAAAGTCTTCGGCCCGCATTTTCCAGGAGTGGCGCTCGCTGCTCGGCACGATCACGGGTTCAGCGCCGACCAATCGGACCATCTCCGGATAGCTGACCCAATAGGGCGCGGGAATGACGACTTCATCGCCGGGCTGGCATGTGGCGAGGATCGCGTTGTAGCACGCGTGTTTTGCGCCGTTACTCACGATGATCTGCGTTCCGCGATAATTCAGGTCGTTATCGGCAGCCAATTTTTCCGCGATCGCCTGACGCAATTCCGGAATGCCAGCGCTGGGCGTGTATTTTGTAAAGCCAGCCTCCAACGCATCGATCGCAGCCTTTTTTATATGTTCGGGAGTATCGAAATCCGGTTCGCCTGCGCCAAAGCCGCAGACATCTATGCCCTCGGCTTTCATGGCTTTGGCCTTGCTATCGATCGAGAGCGTAAGCGAAGGACTCAGTTGAGCAGCGCGTTCGGAAATTTCCATAGGAGTAGGACTGGTTGTGGGATGGTTCAAAATGGAGCGCAAACTAGGGGCGCCGGTAGAAGTTTTCAATCAGAGGTTTGAAATTATTCTCGTCGATTCGAATGATTGCCATTTCCCGTTTGGCGTTCTCCGGAGAATCCGAGGCGTGCGCGGCGTTGATCATTATGGTCTGGCCAAATTCTCTTCGGATCGAGCCCGGCGGCGCCTTGGCTGGATCGGTTGGTCCGAGCACGTCGCGAATCTTACGGACCGCATCAACGCCTTGATAAACAATCGCGATCGATTTTTCCGTTCCGGCAGCGTCGCGTTCTTCAGACGGACATTCGCTTGGCTTTCGCCCGGCCATGAATTCGACAATGCTTTCCCAGTTTTCGCGGCCGCTCTTTGGGCCAAGTTTTTTCCCAAGAACCGGCAGCACAGGGCCGTAGAATTCCTCCGCTTGCGCAACGCTCATCTGATGAACTTTGAATCCAATGATGGAGAGCCCCGAGCGGGAAAACACTTCAATGACCCCGCCCGGCCGCAGATTTGGAAACCTGAAATTGTCGGGTTTGATCAGAACGAGCGTCTTTTCGACTTGCGCGTTGGCGGGGAAGGGGACGACCCGATCCAAAATTCCGCCGTCAGAGTCGGAAAATTCCGCCCAAAGCTTCAAATCGTGCTCAACTCCTTTTGGATCGAAAGTCGCTAATACTCCGGGCTCAAAGTAAGTTACCTTGCCTGAATCATCTGTGATGTAATCTCCGTAGGTATCGCGAATCGTTTCGCCGCTGGTGCGCTCGTGCACGATATGACCCACCGTGCTGTGCATCTTTTCGACCGCGTCCGGGCCGCGAAAAATGAGGAACAAAACGCGCGGGCGTTGTCCGTTTCTCTCGCTAGTGAAATTCTTTAGAACGTACTCGCGAATCAGCTCTTGTGTCGCGCGATGACGCGGATCCGTTTCTGTCACGATCGTCTCGGCATAGCGTTTGGTTAGCTCCAGACCCGGTGCAAACATGCGTCCACCCACCAGATCGAGTCCTGTGCGGGAAATCAGCCGGCCAACGATGCCGCCGGTGCGCGATTTGCGCATCGAGTACGGCGTGACGGCAACATAGGCAAGTTGTTCGTTCTGCATGTTGTCTGTTTCAGCCGCGGCTCGTGTTTAAACCGCGTGGAATGCAGAGAAACCGAAGCCGCCAAGGCTGAAAGAACCTATCTGTCAGAGTTTACCCGCGCAAATCCAAAGTCGCGCAGACTTCTAATCTAACCTTGGGCTAATTCGCAAGCGGGACGCAGGCGGCGCCTTCGCCAGCACTGCGATCCATTTGCCGCGACGGTTTACTTTCACGACTTCAATCTTGTTCCGTTCCAGAGCATTAAAGAATTTGTTTTCATGCATGCGCAGCACGCCGGAAAGAATTAGCCAGTTACTGTGTTTTAGTTTCGGGAGAATTTCGATCAGCAACTCGCTGTAAAGGTTCGCAGCAACAATGTCCCTCCCCGCCCACGACTTCCATTTGCGCAGATCACCCAACTCAAAATCGACATTATTGATTTTGTTAAGGCTGGCGTTTGCTTTCGCAACGGAAATCGCTTTCGGATCGACATCAATGCCAACTACGCGTCCTGCGCTGAAGCGTTTCGCCGCAAGAGCGAGAATTCCGCTCCCGGTTCCAAGGTCGGCAAGTGACCATTTACTCTTCCATTCACGAGTCAAGCGTTCGAGGAGACGGAGCGACATTGCCGTCGTAGCATGTTCTCCTGTTCCAAACGCCGCGGAAGCGGGAATGACGAGGAGCCGCGGTTTATTCAGCACGAACGCCTTCGGTGTTTGGAAATCGACCTTTCCTGCAATCACTAGTCGTTTTCCGACCTTGAGTGGCTTCGACTGGTGAAGGCGGGCAAATCGCTGTAGCCAATTGCGAGGCAATTTCTCGGTGTGTCCGCCAAATTCTTCGACGAGTTTTCGGGAATCATTGCGGGATGTGCACGAAATTTCTAGTTGTAGCTGCTTGCGCCCGGGCCTGGAGATAATCACAAGTCTGCGCTGTGACCGCGCTTGCAAAATATTCTCATGTGCGCTTAGCCAGCGCGGTTCAGCCAGTTTGCGCCACAGATGCATCGTTTCAAAGGAATGCTGCCAGGCTGTACCCTATGCTTGGATGCAACGCAGCCCAAAAAATGAGCGGGTGACGAGGGTCGAACTCGCGACTTTCTCGTTGGCAACGAGACGCTCTACCACTGAGCTACACCCGCAGTTTTGAGAGGGAAACAAATAATGTCCAGCCGCCCGCGGGGCGCAACCTTTAATTGCCGCGGAAGGGTTGAAATAGTTGAATCCAAGTAAGCCGCTGAGCGCATCTTATGGTCAAATCATCCACTATGAATAGATTCGTTACTATCTACATTTGTTCCCTCGCGCTGACGATAAGCTCGTTTGCGCAGACTCCGACTGCCTCGCCGCTGGCAGCCGCGCCTGCGGCAACGGCTACTATTTCGCCGACTTCGACGCCTTCGAGTAAGATCGAGCAGGCGATCAGAAAAAAGCAGAAGAAACACTTTGGTTTCACAATAGGCGACCACGATAAAGACCTTGATGGCCTCAATCATGAAAAGTCCGACGACATTCCAGCGATCGTGGTTCCAATCGTTGCCATTACGCTGCTGACAGTTTTTGGGGCGCCGGTCCTAATCGTCGGGCTCATCCTGTATTTCAGTTTTTCCAGGTCGCGCGCCCTCCATCGAACGGTGCGGATGATGGTCGAAAAAGGACAGCCCGTGCCTGCGGCCCTGCTGAATCCACCACCTGCTCAGCGCCAACGTTCCGATCTGCGTCGCGGTGTTGTGCTGACGATGATCGGTTTGGGCCTAATGGTGTTTTTCGGCGCCGTGAACGATTGGGAGGGCGGTGCGTGGACCTTGGGCCTCATTCCGTTCCTCATCGGCGCTGGCTATTTGCTTGTATGGAAGCTGGACACAAAGAAGGACAACCCTCCGCCATTACCGTAATCTGCGGCCGTGGAGCTGACCGATGCAGACCTTGTCGCACGAGTTCTTGTCGATGACGACCAGCACGCTTTCAGCGAACTGGTTCGACGGCATCAATCCAGCGTGCGTGGTCTACTACGCCAGCTTACCCGGACCGACATCGCTCTCGCAGACGACCTGGCTCAGCAAGCCTTCCTGCGCGCCTACAAGAACATCCGGAGTTTTCGCGGCGAGGCGCGCTTTTCCACTTGGCTTTACCGGATTGCCTACAATTGTTTTCGAGAAGATGCGCGACGCCGGAAGGAACTTGTGGGAATCGATGAAGAACAACTTCAGACGCAACACGATCCTCAGGCGGCCGATCCTGGTTTAAGACACGACCTTATGCGCGCACTAAATCTACTTCCCTTGAATGAACGCTCCGCGATTTTACTTTGTTGCCAGAACGGTCTTTCGCACGATGAAGCTGCTCGCGTTCTCGACATTCCTCTTGGTACGGTAAAAACGAATGTTCTTAGAGGCCGCGAGAAATTGAAACGAATGCTTGCCGACTGGGGCCCACATCAGGTAAAGCAGATATGAAGCAATGAACCAGGAAGATTGGCTTGATCGAGAATTGCGCGAAGCGGCGCCGTATATCGACGACGAGGGATTTACTGCCCGAGTGTTGCAGCAGTTACCGCCGCCCCGGCGCCGTCATGATCTGTTGCGTGCTGTCATTCTTTTGGGAATGGCTTTCCTGGCGAGCGTGCTTGCCTATGTCGTTTCGGATGGCGGTCGCTTTGTCAGTGTGACTCTTGAGCGTCTCGCGGCCTTGCCCGCGTTATGGGTCTTTGGGCTGGCTCTCGCCAGCGGCCTGGTGATAGCTGCTGCTGGCGCTACGGCCGCAATATCCAAAAGCCGAGCCTCGCTAACCTAACTGGCCCGACAAACAGGCCGGCAAGATTCGGCTAATCCGCGCAAAGTTTACGGGCTCGGTGGACATCGAGCTCAATCTGCCGGACTAAGGCATCCACATTTTCGAACTTCTGTTCCGGTCTGAGATAACGGATAAAACGCACTTCGACGTCCTGGCCATAGATATCGCGATCAAAGTCGAACAGATGAATTTCGAGCACGCGCTCGGATTTATCACTACTCACAGTTGGGCGATAGCCGAGATTTACCACGCCCGGATAAACGCTTCCTGCCAGTATCGCTTCCGCGAAATAAACCCCATTTGGAGGAAACTGCTCGCTATGAGCGCTGAGATTCGCCGTCGGGAACCCGATTTTTTTCCCCAGGTCATCACCCCGCACAACCGTCCCCAGGATCGTGTACTCACGGCCCAGCATTTCAGCGGCTTTCGCCAGATCGCCTGTTTCGACTGCGTGACGAATCGCTGTGCTGCTTACGAGCTCACCATTCCCGAGGGTAACAGGGGGAATTCCAACGACCTCAAAGTCGAATTGCGCACCCAGCTTTCGGAGGAGAGCAAGATTGCCCCGCCGGCCTTTTCCAAATGACCATTCATGCCCCACGCAGATTTCACGCAGCGGTTTGGAATGCGTCACTAGTTGTTGCACAAAGTCTTCCGGCGCAGTCGCGGCAAATGCCTTGTCGAATTTGATGACGAGCAGATGCCGTACTCCGAGGTTGCGAATCAGTTTGATCTTGTGCTGCGTGGCCGTAAGCAAGTGGGGCGCGTCCTTGGGCCGAAGCACTTTCATCGGATGCGGATCAAAGGTAACGACCACTGGAGTTCCGTTTGCCGTTCGGGCGTGCTCGGCCGAGGTGGAAATGACGGCTTGATGACCACGGTGCACACCATCGAAGACCCCGATGGCGAGAAAGATCGGGCCAGGCAGATGCGATAATTCGTCGATGGATCGAAGTGTTTCCATCACCAAAATGACGAATGCCGAATCACGAATGACGAAGGAAATCCGAATGACGAATGCCGAAAATGTTGGCGCACGCCTTTTCGTGTTTCGTGCTTTGTCATTAATTCGTCATTCGTCATTCTAGCTTCGTCATTTCCCTTATGCTCCTCGCATGCGCGACACGTCTGGAAGGCTTAGGAGCCTGCTCAAAATTTCCTCGTGTGGCGCATCCTTGATCTGAGCAACACTAATAGCGTTAGCAACATCGAAGCGTCCGGATTTTGTGCGCCGCAACGACTTTAAGTGCGCCCCGCAACCGAGAGTCTCGCCGATCTCGTGGACATAAGTGCGAACATAGAAACCCTTACTGCACAAAACACTAAAATCGATCTCGGGAAGGAGTATTCGGTCAATTGTGTAGCGATAGACATGCACCAGGCGCGGCTCCCGTTCGACCACTTTCCCTTGCCGCGCCAGTTTGTACAGCGGGACTCCACCATGCTTTTTCGCCGAAACCATCGGTGGTATTTGGTAAAAATCGCCCCGGAACTTTTCAAATGCAGCGCGAATTTGGTTCTCGTCTAGCGCGGGAACCGGTCGCTGCTGGATTACTTCTCCCTGACGATCTTGTGTATCGGTTGTCACTCCGAGCACGAATGTTCCGGCGTATTCCTTGTCTTCGCTCATGAGTAAATCCTGGACCTTTGTGCCCCGTCCCACAGTGATCAAAAGTAAGCCGGTCGCTATGGGATCAAGCGTGCCGCAATGACCGACTTTTCTGACCTGGAGCTTTCGGCGAACCAGCGCGACGACGTCGTGTGAAGTCATCCCTTCAGCCTTGTCCACGAGCAGGACGCCGTCAGGAACCACGGGATAAGACATCACGAAAAGAAGGTTACAAAGTTACAACGTTGAAGCGTTGAAACGTTAAAACGTTAGGTCATTGGAGTCGCTGGCGCCTTTAGCGAGTCAATCTTAGCGCGAACTTCTGCCAAAACTCGCTCTTCCACTTCCGGAAGCGTTCCGCGCACGCGCGCACCGGCGGCAAGCGAATGGCCTCCTCCGCCGAACTTCTGGCAGATAGCACACACATCGACAGCATCACTTTTGGAACGCATGCTAACACGCACTTTGCCATCCGACAGTTCTTCGAAAAATACAGCAACGATAACGCCCCGGACCGAGCGCAGGTGATCGATTAGCCCCTCGTTATCCTCGGGAAGGAGGGCCAGATTGGCAGCTGTTTTCAAGGTAAGACTAAAACTTGCGACGCGACCGTCTTGCTGGAAACGCATGGTGCGCAGCAGTTCGCGCAAAAGTTCCAGTCGTCGCCGGGGATAATTCTCATAGAGTTGCTGACTCAAACGCCCAACGTCGAGCCCCGTCCGAATGAGTTCCGCCGCGATCTCGAAAGTCTCAGTGCTGGTCTTTGGATACTGAAACGAGCCCGTATCAGTGGATATCGCAGCGTAAAGATTTTCTGCGATATCTCGATTGAACGGCAGGCCCTGGCTCTTGATCAGATGAAAAACGATTTCCGCTGTGGCAGGCGCAGACGAATCGATATGAACCACGTCGCCGTAGCCGGGATTACTCAGGTGGTGGTCAATGTTAATCCAAATTTTCGAAGACCGGACTGCCGCCAGAGCAGTGCCAAGGCGGTTTTGAATTGCCGTATCAAGCGCGATGGCAACATCGAAATCCTCCGGAGTGGAAGGCGGCTTGGTGAGCAATTCGGCGCGTGGCAGGAACGAATATTTCTCCAGCATTCCGTCTTCATTCCATACGCGCACTTCTTTCCCCAGTGCTTGAAGGGAAAGCGCCAGCGCAAGCTGGCTGCCCAACGCGTCGCCGTCCGGGCGAACGTGACCCAAGATGGCGAAACGCTGATGCTCGCGTAATATCTGGCCAATCTCCTGGAATTTTGAAGCGCTCATGACGTATCCGCCGCCCTGTTTATCCCGCTGTAACCTTTCGGCGTAGACGGATAAGCGGTTGCGACAAACGACGGCGACTCGCTACGATAGAAAGACCACCGGGCCGTAGCTGCAATCTTCACTTCTTTTCGCCTTGAGACGCTTCGATCTCCTGCATGATTTCTATAACTCTGGTCCCGCGCTCGATGGAGTCATCGAGATGAAAAATAAGGTGCGGCGTATACTTCATGGTGACGTGACGAGCAAGTTCTGCCTGCAACGCGGGACGATGAGACGCTAGCTTGCTCATCACGCTCTCGCGGGCCTGTGTTCCAAGAACGCTGACAAACACGTGCGCGTTTTTTAAGTCGGGTGTTACGTCCACATGGTTGATGCTGACCAGGGCGCCTTCGAAGCTCATTTCTCGCCCGATGATGCCGCTCAGCTCCCGCTTCACAACTTCGTTAACGCGCAGCATTCGGTGTTTCATTTTTTTCGTTGAAGGGTTGAGCCGTCGAAGCGTGAAGCGATCGGAGATTTAACGCTTTACACTTCAACGGTGTAACGTTTCTACGGATCACAATTTTTGCGCGATAGCTTCAAGCTGATAGCACTCGATCACGTCGCCTACTTGATATTCACTAAAATCGCCGAGCTTGATTCCGCATTCCAGTCCGGAACGCACTTCCTTCACATCGTCCTGGAATCGGCGCAGCGTCGAAAGGCCGCCGTCATAAACAGGCTGCCGTCTACGGAGTACGCGGGCCCGAGCCACGCGAGCTATGCGGCCGTCAGTCACAAGGCAGCCGGCAACAATGCCTTTGCTAAGCTGGAAGACCTGCTTCACCTCGGCGTGGCCGATCACTGTTTCCCGGTGTTCGGGGTCGAGCAAACCGGCCATTGCCTCTTTGATCTGATCGAGCAGCTCATAGATGATGCTGTAGAGCTTGACCTGCACCCCTTCACTTTTTGCAGCGGAAACAGCCATGTTCTCCACCTTCACATTGAAACCGACCACCACAGCGCTCGAAGCGCTTGCCAGTAGGATATCGGATTCCGAAATCGGCCCTACAGCAGAATGAATGAGTTCAAGATCAACCTTTTTGCTCTCGATCTGTTTCAACGCTCCAACCAATGCTTCCAGCGAGCCTTGTGCGTCGCACTTTAGCACGATCCGCAGGACTTTTTTACCTCCTGCAGCTTCGAGCAGACTCTCAAGTGTAGCCCGTTTCGGAACGGTCAGTTTATCGGTGCGTTTGGCCAGCAGACGTTCTTCGCTCAAAGTTTTTGCGGAACGCTCGGAATCCATCACAAGCAGTTCATCCCCCGCGTTGGGTAGCCCAGTGAAACCGAGCACCTTCACCGGCATCGAGGGAGCGGCCTCCTTGACAGGTTTGCCGCGGTCGTCCAACAACGATTTCACCTTGCCGCTGTAATCACCACAGATAAAAGGGTCGCCGATTCTTAGCGTCCCCATTTGCACAATCACGGTAGCCGTGGGACCGCGCCCAGCTTCGACTTGCGCTTCGATCACTGTTCCTCGCGGGGTAGCAGTAGGCGATGCCTTAAGTTCCATTACCTCCGCCTGCAGCGCGATCATCTCAAGCAGGTGATCGATTCCTGTGCCTTTCGTTGCCGAGACGGGAGAAACAATCGTTTCACCTCCCCAATCTTCCGGGGTTAGGCTGCGATCCTGCAATTGCTTCTTGACTCTGTCGATGTTTGCCGAAGGAAGATCGATCTTATTGATTGCGACCATGATCTTCACGCGCGGCGCGGCCTTGGCGTGATTAATGGCTTCAATCGTTTGCGGCATGAGGCCATCGTCGGCCGCGACAACGAGCACAACGATGTCGGTAACATTCGCGCCCCGCGCGCGCATCGCCGTGAAGGCAGCGTGCCCCGGCGTGTCGATAAAGGTAAGTGTCGCGCCATTGTGATCAACGCTATAGGCGCCGATATGCTGAGTGATTCCGCCGGCCTCGCCCGCCGCGACACGGGTTTTGCGGATGGCGTCCATCAAGGTTGTCTTGCCATGGTCAACATGTCCCATGAACGTGATAATCGGTGCCCGCGGCTTGAGTTCTTCTTTCTTTTCAATGACCGGCGGCGGCGGTGCGACGACCACCTGTTCGACCTTGTGGACACCGCCTCCTTTTTCGCGGCGCTCCTTTTCCAGAACAAAGCCGTGGTTTTCCGCGATCTTTGAAGCGATGTCGGGCTCGATTGTCTGGTTAATGTTGGCGAAAATGTTGTAACTCATCAGCTCCGCGATGATTTGATGCGGTTTTAACCCTAGCTCGGTCGCCAGTTGCTTAACGACAATTGGTGGCTTGATGAGGATCACGTTCTGCGCCGCAGGTTCTTCCTCAGCGGTCGGCAGCGCGGTTGCATTCTGCGCAGCAGTCTTTTCGACGGTAACAGTGTCGGGCACGTCAATTGGGGGCGTTTCCGGGGCCGCATTCTTCTCAGGCGGGGCTGGTTTGTGGCGAGCCGGCGGAGTTTCCAGCGATGCCCTGATACGTGAAATTGGAGGTAAAACGGTTCGCTTCGGCTTTACCTCGCCGTCTTCGATCTTTTTGGTCGGTTTTTTTCGATCGATGAGTGAAACGCTTTCTGCTTCGCGAGTCGAAGGTCGAGCAGTTTCCGGCGCGGATTTTGAGAGCGGAGGGGTGCGCGGCTGAGCCGGCGTCGCAACGTCCTCCTTTATTTTTTGCTTCGGAAGCTTTGTCTTGGCCGTAGCTGCTGGCTTGCGAGCAGCAGCAGTCCCGCGCGCGGTCGGTTTGCGCGTTGCAGTTTTGCTGCTCGTCTTCGTTGCCATTGTTGTTCGTTTAAAATTCTGCTCATGGCCCGAGCTTCCTTAAACCAGAGCCGTGTTATTGTACGAGTTCTTGCCGATGGACGGCCTCGTAAATCTCGCGCGCCTTTGTTTCATCGACTGCGAGAATATCCACTAAATCCTGTACATCCGCATCACGCAATCCCTCTAAGTTCGTAAAACCGGATTTTACCAGCGTGAGCGCCTGTTCTTCACTAACGGGTAGCGCGCCAGCAAGGGTCTGCGCTGCTTGCGCCACCTTTTGTTCTACCACGGTCGTCGCGGATGTGTCCTTGCCGATATTGATCTCCCAGCCAGTCAGTCGCGAAGTCAACCGCGCATTCTGCCCTTTTTTTCCGATTGCGAGCGAAAGCTGATCTTCATCCACGGAAATCTGCACGCTTTTCTTCTCAGTATCGAAAACGAGGTTCTTTACTTTTGCCGGCTTGAGCGCTTCCAGAACGTATTCCTTTGGATCGGAGCTCCAGCGAATGATATCGACCTTTTCGTTGTTCAGCTCGCGGACGATGTTTTTGACGCGGGAACCGCGCATGCCAACACACGCGCCCACCGGATCCACTTTTTCGTTCGCGCTCCAGACTGCGATCTTGGTGCGATAGCCTGCTTCTCGCGCGATGCCGCGAATCTCCACGGTGCCGTCCGCGATTTCGCTTACTTCCAACTCGAAAAGTCTGCGCACAAAATTGGGATGGCTGCGCGACACAATGATCTCGGGGCCGCGAATACCGTTTTCCACGGCGACGACGTACGCGCGAAGCCGGTCGCCCACGTTGTAATCTTCTACCACGACTCGCTCGCGTTGCGGCATGATGGCCTCAAATTTTCCGAGATCGAGAACGACATCGGAACGATCGAAGCGCCGCACTGTTCCACTGACGATTTCGCCCGCGCGATCTTTGAATTCCTCATAGATCATTTCCTTCTCGGCCTGGCGAATCCGCTGCATCATCGCTTGTTTTGCGGTTTGCGCCGCGATGCGTCCAAAATTCTTCGGTGTCACTTCTACTTCGACAGCGTCGCCGACATTGGCATCCGGCTTGATCTTGCGCGCTTTCGACAGCTCTATTTCATCCTGCGGATTCGTGACTTTGTCGACTACCATGAGATTGGCCAGCGCTCTGATTTCCCCGGTCTTCGGATTGATGTCGATACGCAGATCGCGTGAAGCGCCCACACTCTTCTTGGAGGCTGAGAGCAGGGCGTTCGAGACTGCCTCGAGCAGGATTTCGCGTTTAATTCCGCGCTCCCGCTCCAGATAATCAAGCATCGCAATAAATTCTGCATTCATAAAAAACACGTAGCCCGCAGACTAAAAAGAGTGGGACGCCAGTTCCCACTCCGATCAGCGCGCGGACTCAACGCTTAGCTTACCGTCTTAAGCTTTTCTCGTCAAGCTACCCGTTCGGTTTCATTTGACGTCCAACGCTCAATATCGAACATGCAGCACCCAATGAATTCGCGCCTCCGAGCCGTTCTTGTCGTCCTTCTCGTGTGGGCGGTGATCTATTTACCGGCGCTTGGTTCTATTGCGATCAAAGGAGAAGAGGGACGACGCATCCTGCCGGCGATCGGGATGCTCAAGTCCGGTAACTACATTGTTCCTGAAGTGGGAGGAAATCCATATTTCCGGAAGCCGCCTCTTGTGAACTGGCTGGTAGCAGCATCCTTTCGAATTTTTGGAGTGCGCAACGAATGGACGGCACGTCTACCGTCGGCAGTTGCCGTGCTTGCGGTGGCGATTGCATTTGTCACCGTAGCGCGCGCCAGCCTGGGTCCGAGAGGATCGATCATCGCGGCTCTCATTTGGATGACAAACATTGGAATGATAGAAAAAGGCCGGCTAATTGAAATCGAAGCGCTCTATATCTCTCTTTGTGGTCTTGCGATTATCTTTTGGCTGAGCTTTTTGATCCAACGGAAATCGCCGTGGCTCATTTGGGTTCCGGCATCCATTTTTCTAGGGCTTGGGCTTTTGGCCAAAGGTCCGACCCATCTGATATTTTTCTATGCAATCGTGGTTGCCGTCCTTTGGCAGATGAAAGAATGGCGGCTTCTGATTCACCCGGCGCATTTCGCCGGCCTAGCGATCATGCTGGGGATCTTCGCGGCGTGGGCGATTCCCTTCCTGCACAGTACGACGACGCACGTGGCGGCAGTCAAGTGGTCGAATCAGTTCACAGGCCGGCTCCAAGGGATCGATTTTAGGTTCGTCAGTTGGATTCAAAATGTCCCGCGCGGTCTTATCTATTTTCTGCCATGGGTTCTTCTATTCCCCTTCGTCAGGTTTTCAAAATTTCATGATCACGCGGAGCGGCGGCTCGCGCGCGCTCTCGTTTGGGGAATAGCTGTCCCATTTCTCGCCATAAACCTCGTTCCCGGTGGGGTGCCCCGATACAGCATGCCCGTGATAGCTCCAGCGTCATGGCTGCTGGCGATGAGTTATGCCGGCCATGCGTGGCAGTGGCCCTGGGAAAGAGAGACGACGGGCGAGCGAACATGGGCCAAAATAGTTGCGCTCTTCGTCGGACTTGGACTCGTCATTGGAGGAATTGGTTATCCACTTGCGGCGGTGATTTTGAGGAACAGGCAACAAGTGAAGAAGGCTGCCGCCGAAATTAATTCCGTGGTTCCTCCAAATGAGACGCTGTATGCCGTGGACCCAGAGTACCAGCCGGTATTTTTTTATGTGAAAGCGCCGCTTGGATACGTAAGTGCCGTCCAGGAACTGCCCGCTGATGCTCATTATTTTCTTGTCCAAAGCGACAAAAAAGCGGAAGCGACGAACATAACACGATTGGCGTCACGCCGTGCGCATCTGCGTGCTCATGTGCGGGATTATCGCAAACGCGAGCTACTTCTCTACGAACTTACCCCTAAATGAACATTGACAGGCTGGCAGATTGGAATTGGTTAGCATGCTAACCAATTTAACTGCGTTACATGTCCGAGGGCGAAACATTTGGGCCGCTGCTTCACGGGACTGCTCGTGCCTGGCGACTGAAATTGGACGAACGACTCAAGCCAATGGGTCTGAGCCAGGCTAAATGGCGCACGCTAATGCATCTCTCGTTGGCGGGAGACACGCTTACACAGTCTGAGATCGCAGAGCGGTTGGGCATCGAGGAGCCGTCATTGGTGACGTTGTTGCACCGGTTGGAGAACGAGGACTGGATTATCCGGAGAGCCTCGCCGCACGATCGCCGTTGCAAGATGGTGCTGCTTGGCCGGCGGGCGCAGAATGTCATTTCTCAAATCAGTGCCGAAGCGGAAAAGCTTCGAGGCGAATTACTGGAGAATATTTCGGCAACGGACCTGCGTACTTGCGTGCGTGTGCTGACGCAGATTTACGAAAAAGCAGAAAGGAAAAACGGAAATGGTGCGCTGGCGAAATTCCGGTCCACCGCAACGCTCAGGTTAAAAAAATGAACACGGTGCAAGAAGAGCGTCGCGTTACGCATAAAGCGCCCAAGACAGCAAGATCTCGACGGCCAGGAGCGCGCTCCATTCCGCGCTGGGCGCTCGTGCTTTTTGCCGTACTGGCTGTTTTGGTTCTGCTTCGCAGCTTTCAGCGAGGTGTCGGGACGTCGGCAACGGCGCAGGCCCCAGCGCGTCCTGTGACCGTAGCCAAAGTCGTCACCAAAGATGTGCCGCTTTACCTCGATGAAATCGGGACATGCGCCGCCTACGAAACTGTGCAAGTGCAGGCGCAGATCAATGGCGTAATCATCGGGCGCCATTTCCAGGATGGCTCCGACGTGAAGAAGGGCGATTTGCTTTTCACAATCGACCCGCGCCCATATCAAGCCGCTCTCGACCAGGCGAAAGCGCAAGCCGAGTTGGATCAGGTGACGCTGAAGCGACAAGAGGACCTGCGCGCGAGAAAGGTCATAGCGCAACAGGACTACGACACGGCTGTGGCGAACGCGCAGAAGTCCCAGGCTGCGGCCGAGGCGTCCCAGGTGAACCTCGACTGGTGCTACATAAAATCCCCGATCAACGGACGAGTGGGTCTGCGCAATGTTGACGTGGGTAACCTGGTTGGACCCTCGACTCCGCCGCTCGTCACCATTCAAGGTCTGGACCCGATTTATAGCGATTTCACCGTGGCCGAGAACGATCTTCCGCTCGTACGAAAATACCTCGGCGGGCCAAACGTGAAAGTGCAAACCTATCTACCAGATGGTTCGATCACGCCGCGCACAGGAAATCTTTACTTCATTGACAATGCAGTGCAGCCTGGCTCCGGAACCGTGAAGGCCCGCGGGGTTACGCCGAATCCCGACCGCGCGCTGTGGCCCTCAGAATTTGTGCGAGTCCGTTTTATCCTGGACACGCTCAAGAACGCCACGCTTGTCCCGGCAGAGGCCGTCCAGGTTAGCCAAAGTGGGCCGTTCGTTTTCGTAGTGAAGCCCGATAACACTGTCGATCTTCGCCCTGTAAAGCCCGGCCAACGGCAGGAAGGCGACCTCACCGTTATCGACAGCGGCGTGAAACCCGACGAGACCGTAGTAGTGACCGGCCAGCTTGCGCTTGCGCCGGGAGCGAAAGTAGCGCCCCAAGCGTACGCTGCGCCAAGCCCCGGCAACTCTCAGCAGTCGGCCAATTCAAAAAGCGCTATGTGATAATGAATGACGCGGAGCAACATGACGGCGAACGCGAAGTAAAAGATAGGGATCGCTTTAAATCGAAATCGTTTGCCGGGGACTTGTCTGAGCCGACGGCAAAGTTAGTCCCGATCGAAGGCTCAGGTCTCTCCGGGCCATTTATTCGCCGGCCAGTCATGACCGTGCTGTTGACATTGTCCGTGATCGTGGCGGGCCTCGCCACTTATGGGAAGCTCGCCGTCAACGATCTGCCCGCCGTCGATTACCCTGTGATTCAGGTCACCTGTTCCTACCCCGGAGCGGATCCAACGACCATGGCCAACAACATCGCCACGCCGCTGGAAAAACAGTTTCTGCAAATCCCCGGCCTAGATATTATCACCAGCAATAGCACGCAGAGTAATACATCGTTCACGTTGCAGTTCGTTCTGAGCAAAAGCATCACCGACGCCGCGACCGATGTGCAGGCCGCGATCCAGCGCGCCACAGGCAAGTTGCCACTCGATCTGCCGAGTCCGCCCACGTTCACCAAAACGAACCCGAACGATCAGGCCGTTTACTTGTTGGGTCTGATGTCAGATACGCTCACGGACTGGGACCTGTATAAGTACGCGTCCACCGCTGTGGCGCAGCGCATCAACATCCTGCCGGGCGTTTCGCAGGTGAGCATCTATGGCGTGCAAGGCGCGATTCGGATCAAGGCTGACCCGTCGGCGCTAGCTGCACGCGGCCTGACCATGGACGATCTAGCCAGCGGGATTAAATCGGGCACGGTCTATTCTGGCGCGGGGCAATTCGACGGCGCGCATCGTACCTTTGTGCTGCAACCCAATGGGCAGATCGATCAGGCTGAGGGTTATCGCGGGTTGATCGTAGCACGCAACCCAAACGGGGCGCCGGTTTACCTTCGTGACGTCGCTGATGTGCGCCAAAGCGTACAGGACGAGCGCATCTCGCGCTTTTTCTGGATGCGCGGCTTTAAGCCGCCCGGCTCGGTGGTCGTGCTCGCGGTTAACCGGCAGGCGGGGGCAAACGCAGTTGAGGTTGCCAACTCTGTAAGAGCGCTGTTTCCGGAGCTACGCGCGAGCCTTCCGGGCTCGATCAAATTCACGCCGATATTCGACCGGTCACAAACCATCGTCAATTCCGCGAATGAAGTGAAATGGACGTTGATCATCGCGTTCGTGCTGGTAGTGGGTGTCATTTACGTTTTTCTCGGCCGCGCGACGGACACGCTAATTCCTGCTGTGGCGTTGCCGATGTCGCTGCTGCTCACCGTCGCCGTGATGTACATGCTCAATTTCTCCATTAACAATCTCACGTTGATGGCGCTTACGCTGGCTATTGGTTTCCTTGTAGATGACGCGATCGTTTTTTTGGAAAACGTCGTGCGCCGGGCCGAGCACGGCGAGTCGATTCTCAAAGCCACCTTCAACAGCGCAGGCGAGATTTCCATCACCATTCTGTCGATGACGCTTTCACTCGCGGCGGTTTTCATTCCGCTCGTCTTCATCCCCGGGCTGCTCGGTCGCATTTTCCGCGAATTCTCCGTTACGATAATCGTGGCCATTCTCGCGTCGGGGCTTGTCTCGTTGACGCTCACGCCGTTGATGTGCGCGCGCATTCTGGGCGAGCGCAAAGCCGGTCACAAACGCGCCTGGATGGAACGGCACACCAGCAACTTCATCAAACGCGTGATCGCAGCCTACGGTCGCGCGCTCGACTGGTTTCTCGATCGCGCGTGGCTCACTGTGCCGATTGTGCTCGCCTGTATTCTTGGTCTGTGGTTTTTCTTTGCCCATTTGCCGTTCACGTTGTTGCCACCAGGCGATAGCGGTTTCATTCGCGGCGTATTCATCGCAAAGGAAGGCTCTTCACCCGAGCAGATGCGGGCGTATCAGGCGGAGGTCAATAAGAAATTCCAAGAGGATCCAGCCATCGGGCAATTTTTCACACTCGCTGGTTTTTCCTCGCGCACCCCATTGTCGCAGGGCCTGTTGTTTCTTTTTCTGAAGCCGCGTAGCGAGCGTCCGCCTGTCGATCAAATCATCTTGCGACTGCAAAAATCGCTTGGTTCTATTCCTGGCATCGTTGCGGTGCTAACGCCAAGTCCCGTGCTGCAAATCAGCGTCGGGGCCACGAGCCAGACCCAGGGGCAGTACGCCTACACTATTAGCGGCATCGTCCCGGAGGACGTTTATGCCGTGGCCGACCAGCTGATGGAGAAGCTGCAACAGTTTAAAGGCTTCGCCAGCGTCCGCTCTGATTATTACCACGACACGCCAAACCTTAAGATCGACATCAACCGGGATCGCGCCGCAACCTACGGCGTTTCTACTTCGGCGATCCAAAGCCTGTTGCGTAACGCTTACTCGCAAAACTACGTCTACCTCATCAAGGAACCGGACGACCAATATCAGGTCATTCTCGAAGTCAAAGACAAGGAGCGAGCGCACCCTGACGACTTGGACGATCTTTATGTCCGCACCAGCACCAGCGGCAACTTCAGCGCGAGTGGCTCGGGTGGGGGAACCATAGCCACCACCACAGGTAACATGTCAAGCCTCGTTCCGATGCGTGTTGTAACATCAACAAAGGAAGTTATCGGCCCTCAAGCTGTGAACCATTTAAACCAATTCACCAGCGTCACGTTTAACTTCAATTTGTTACCAGATGTCGCCATCGGCGATGCCACCAAGTTCATCGAGGACGCCTTCGCACAAATCCACCCGCAACACCCCACCGTGCAGGGTATTTTCCAGGGAGAAACGCTCGTGTTCCAGCAGCTGTTCCGTTCCCTGCCCCTGCTGCTGCTCGCCGCGGTCTTTGTTATGTATGTGATTCTGGGAATTCTTTACGAGAGTTACGTGCATCCATTCACTGTTTTGTTCCCGGCGATCGTGCCCGCAGTAGTGGGCGGATTGGCCACATTGTATCTCTTCCACTCAGTACTCTCGCTTTACAGTGTGATCGGATTGTTCCTGTTGTTAGGCATCGTGAAGAAGAACGGCATCATGGTTGTCGATTTTGCCTTGCAACGAATCGACGAAGGCTGGGACCTCCGCTCGGCGATTCACGAAGCCAGCATGGAACGATTTCGGCCCATTATGATGACTACTCTGGCAGCGCTCATGGGTGCAATCCCCATCGCGCTTGGGTTCGGGCAAGACGCCGCATCGCGCCGCCCCCTCGGTCTGGTAATCGTGGGCGGTCTGATTTTCTCCCAACTGATTACGCTGTTTGTGACGCCAGTCATTTACCTCTGGCTCGAATGGTTCCAGGAACACGTCCTCGACGAAGTTCCATTCCTCCGCAGCACGCATACGCATCACGAAGGCGAACCGGCCCCGAGCGGAAGTGAAGGTCAAATACGCCCAGCTCCAGCCGGCGTGCACTGATCATTCTGTTCGCATTTTGACGCTGCGTGCCTCGTCCTTAGCGCATGAGTTCCACGCACAGGCAAATCCGCTGAGGACAGCGGACATTAAACCACCTGGTCATTTCGATTTCATCATTCATCATTCGAGTTTCGTCATTTATGTTAAAACATGCGCGCGATGGTTCTCGATAAGCCGAAGCAGCCGCTCCAGCTCCGCGACGTGGAGAAACCAAGACCGGCTAAGGGGCAACTGCTTGTGCGAATCGCGACCTGTGCGGTATGCCGAACCGATCTCCACGTGGCTGATGGCGAACTGCCAGATCCGAAGCTACCACTCATACCAGGTCATCAAATTGTTGGGTACGTCGAAGATGTGGGCTCCGACATTTCTTCGTCAGTCGCGATCGGAGATCGCGTCGGCATTCCATGGCTCGGTTGGACTGATGGCGAATGCGTTTATTGTCGCTCGAACCGTGAAAATCTGTGCGATCGAGCGCTTTTCACCGGTTACACGATCGATGGCGGCTATGCGGAGTTTACCGTGGCCGATGCACGATTCTGCTTTCACTTGCCTGACCGTTATGATGACGTCGAAGTTGCCCCGCTACTTTGTGCGGGACTGATTGGCTATCGCTCCTATCGCAAAACCGGAGATTCACGCAGGCTTGGCATATATGGCTTTGGTAATGCGGCGCACCTGATCGCGCAGATTGCCCTTTATGAAGGACGCGAACTTTTCGTGTTTACGCGGCCAGGCGACATGGAAACACAGCAAAGCGCGAAAGCGCTGGGCGCAAAGTGGGCAGGTGGTTCCGACGAGATGCCGCCGGACAAACTCGATGCTGCGATTATTTTCGCCTCGGTAGGTCCGCTCGTGCCTGCGGCGCTGCGAGCGCTCGCCAAAGGTGGCATTGTGGTTTGCGGTGGAATTCACATGAGTGACATACCTTCGTTTCCTTATGCCGATCTCTGGGAGGAACGAGTGATCACGTCGGTGGCCAACCTCACTCGGCGCGATGGCGAAGAATTTTTCGATATCGCGCCGCGGGTTCCGATCAAGACGAATACGGAAACATTCCCCTTGGAAGATGCTAATATCGCGCTTGATCGGTTTCGCGCCGGCCAGCTAAGCGGAACCGCTGTTCTCCTAATCTCCGGCCATCCCGACCGGAGCGAGACACCCCACACTCGAAGCCAGCGGCACCCAACCTAATCAGGGCGATCGATGCGCTCGTGAAAGATCTTTTGACTTACCTGTCCACTAAACACGCGAAACGCCACGAAAATCTGAGCACAACATCTTTTCTTTTCGTGTAGTTGGTGTGTTTCGTGGGCCTTCTGCTTCAGGGCGGTGCCATCCGTGTTAGACGTGGCCAGTCCCCAGCTTTACGGGGCTGTGGACTGCAATTGCTGCCTGCGCGTAGGCAGCTTCTTTTTCAACGCGCCCGGGCTTGTGCGCGAGCGGCGATCGGGTTCACAAGATTTCCGGGGACCCGTTTCTCGTCGTTTCGGACGGAACCGGCAGCGTTGCCTAGCGCTTCTTCCTCCGGAGGCAGAAATGGTCTGAACCGGCTTTTGTCGATCGCTTTCATGAAAGCTTCGTGCGGGGAGACTATGCCTTTTTCGAGGAGCGCCCAGATCGCGTCGTCCATGAACTGCATCCCTTCCGCTCTGCCTGACACGATCACATCCTGGAGTTTCTGCGTTGCGCCTTCGCGAATAATTGCGGCGACAGCGGCGTTCGCGATCAGGATTTCGTTTACTGCTATTCGGCCGGGTCGATCTGCTCTTTTTAAAAGCAATTGAGCCACCACGCCGCGCAGCGAGTTTGCGAGCATGGCACGCGCCTGCGGTTGTCGGTCGGCCGGAAAAACGTCCACCATTCGATCCACCGTTTTGCGCGCATTGTTAGTGTGCAGCGTACCGAACACGAGAAGACCGGTCTCGGCTGCGGTTAGGGCGAGTGAAACTGTTTCAAGGTCGCGCATTTCTCCTACAAGCACAATGTCGGTGTCTTCGCGCAGAGCAGCCTTTAGTCCAGCGGCGAATGAACTCGAATCCGTTGGCACTTCGCGCTGCGTGATGGTGCTTCGTTTGTTGTCGTGCACAAATTCGATCGGCTCCTCGATTGTCACGACATGTTTCGCAAAGTTCTGATTGATGTAGTCGACCAGCGCGGCTTGAGTGGTGGTCTTGCCGGAGCCGGTGGGACCAGTCACAAGTACCAGACCTCCGCGTAAATTCGCAAAATCTTTCACCGCCAACGGAATGCCTAGGTCCTCGAGCGTAGCAATCTTGGTTGGAATCAGCCGAAACGTCGCACCGTAACCATTTGACTGCTTGAAGTAATTACTGCGGAAACGAGAGGCTTCATCCATTTCATAGGCAAAATCCAGATCTCCGCGTTGTTCAAAGGTTTCCCAGTTACGCGCTCCGCAAATTTCGCTCATCATCTGAATGGCTTCCTCACGTGAAATCGGCTCGGCGCGAATGGGCATGATGTCGCCATGCACACGCATTTTCGGCGGCTGTCCCTCCGCGAAGTGCAGATCGGAGCCGCCCTGCTTCACAATCACACTTAGAAACTGATTCAAGTAAGCCATTTGGTTAATGACGAATGAAGAATGATAGATGACGAAGGAATGACGAAGCTCGAATGATGAAAAGCAGTCGAAGAGAATTCGTAGGGACGTCCGTTGCGTGACGCTGAAAGCGTGCACTTCCCATCCGCGCTTGGTCATTCGACTTTACCTTGTCATTCGTCATTCGTGCTTCGTCATTGTCCCAGTTGCTGGCGCACCATTTGTTTCTGCTCGGCGCGCGCGTAAGCCTCTTGAGCGCTGATCAAGCCGCGCTGACACAGTTCGATCAGAGTATCATCCATCAAGCGCATGCCTTGCTTTTTGCCCGTCTGAATGATGCCCGGTAACATGTAGGTCTTTGCTTCGCGAATAACATTCGCGACTGCGGGTGTGTTCGTAAGAATCTCCAAAGCCAGCACGCGTCCGGTACCGTCCGCCCGGGGTATTAGCTGGTGACTGATGACTCCCCGCAGGGATTCGCTTACCATCACCCGAATTTGTTCCTGTTGATGGGGCGGAAACACGTCGAGCAATCGATCAAGCGTGCGGGCCGCGCTGCTTGTATGGAGTGTTGCCAAAACAAGGTGGCCAGTCTCAGCGGCAGTGATTGCGAGAGAGATCGTTTCCAAATCACGCATTTCTCCGACCATGATCACGTCTGGATCTTCGCGGAGTGAAGCGCGCAACGCCGTGGCGAAAGAGTCGCTGTGAGTGAACATCTCCCGCTGGGTAACGTGACAGTTTTTCGACGTCAAAATGTATTCGATCGGGTCCTCCAGTGTGATGATGTGGTCGCGGCGCTCCATGTTTATCTGCTCGACCATTGCCGCCATGGTCGTCGATTTGCCCGTCCCTACCGAGCCGGTCGCCAGGATCAGCCCGTTCTGGTAACGGGTGAGTAGCTTGAGGCGCTCAGGCAACCCCAGTTCGTCCATGGTTCGAATGCGACTGTTGATCACGCGGAAGACAATCTCGACCCCAAGCCGCTGACGAACCACGCTGGTGCGATAGCGGGCGAACTCGTTCTCATACGCAAAATCCGAGTCGCCGCGGGTATTGAGTTCGTTTTTATACACGTCGGGGACAAATGCCTCAGCAAGCGCGGCAGTTTGTTCGGCGGTCAGCAGCGGTGCATCGGGCCAGATAGGTTCCAAGCGTCCATGCAACCGCCATCTCGGCTGCGCGTTCACGGCCAAATGGACATCAGATGCGCCGGCTTTTTGGCCGACCTCGAGATAATCATCCACGTGCCGCATCGCCTGCGATTTCACGGGAAGGTCCGGAGACTTAGCGATCATGGGCGTCCAAGGCAATCATTACGCGACCGGGCCGAGTGCGTAAATCCTAAAACGAGCGCGTCCGATGGGACACATTCGATTGCGGGCTTTATGTTTTGCGGGGTGATTTTCCTGCAAAATCGGTCAGTCGATTTTTGACAAACTCGACTATCACTGGCCGGGCCAGACTGGCGGCAACTTTCAACGCAGCTAACGCAAAGCCAGTTTCGACCAGCTTCTTCTGTGATTTGCGGCTGGTTTTTGCATCCACATAAATTTTTTTCCTCCGCATCGGCGCCAAGGCAATCAGTGCACCGACCGCGGCTGCGGCTGTGATCCACGACACCGTTTGTTCTCGAAAGGATCTGCGGAATTTCGCAGGGAAATCCAATTCATGGCGCAGGCCGCACAAATCGCGTCCGATGCGTTCGCGTGAACCTGCGATTTCCGCTCTTAGTTCGTCGATTGATTTGTTGCCTGCAGATTTCTCAGCCATTCACGATCTTTCTTTAGTTCAGTCAAAGTGGCTCGGAAAAACGGCTTGGTGATTCGGCTCCGCGCAATCAGCAGCAGCACCAGCGCAATTATGAAATGCAACGCAGCGGCGGCGAGCGCTATCCATGGCCATGAAATTCCAGCCAGATGAGCTAACCCGACAACGGCGCCAGTTATGAGGAAAACATAACCCAGCGCACACAGGAGTACCGCGAAAATCAAGCAACCAGCCAGTATCAGTAACTGCACTGCGGCCGCTTTTGATTCCTCGGCGAGAAGGGCAAAGCGACTCTCAAAAAACTCCGCAAGCGCGCTTATGAGCGCCAAGAGGTTCTCGAGCAAACCGGGATGCCCCGCAGGATTGCGGGATCGAGGGCTCTCACTGATCATCTCCGAAAGCTTTCGGAGTTAACGCCGGAAGATCAGACCCAGCACAAACCCAATTCCGAGCGCCGTAAATATCGCCTTGGTCGGATTCTCACGGACGTATTGTTCCGCGTCTTCCTGGAACGTACGGGCGCGATCCCTCGCATCTCCCCAGGCTTGTTCTGCTTTGCCGCGTGCTTCGCCCCATTTTTGCTCTGCCTTGCCGCGATATTCGTCAGCTATGGCGCCTGCTGCCGATCTCAAATCGTCAGCTGCTTTGCGCGCATGTTGTTTACTGCTCTCCAGCTTGTCGCGAGCATCCGCTCCGCCCGGCGTCTTTTGTTCTGCTTTGTTTTCTTCTGCCATTGGTAATCTCCAGTTGATTAGCCGCAATTATCCGCGTGCTTCACAAATTCGGCAAACACATCTCTTAACGAACTTGAGCGGCACGTAAAGCACCCAAAACCAATCGCACTTGGACGCCTTGGAGGTTTTAGCGGGTTCGAGCTAAGACAAAAGAAACTACTGTTCGCGAAAAACAATGCGCGCCTTTGTCAGATCGTAGGGTGAAAGCTCGACAGACACTTTATCTCCCGGCACGATCCGGATGAAATGTTTTCGCATCTTACCCGAGATATGTGCAAGCACATTGCGTTGTCCTGGTAGATCGACCCGAAACATCGTTCCCGGCAGTACCTGGGTTACCGTGCCTTCCGTTACGATCTGACCTTCCTTCGACACACGCCAAATATATCCATGTGAATCTGTGCCTCAAGGTGGATCGGTTCGTCCGAAAGACCACAAAGAATGCGTTCCGTCCTCTGGCTACCTAACGCAGCTGATCCCGGGAGATCGTCGGCAAATATTCCCGAAGCTCCTGACGTTTCCACCACGCGCCGGTTTGCGGACGCTCCTCACTGTTTGTAAAACGATAGCGATAAAACATCGCGCGGATGTAGTTGGGCGGTTTATCCGGGAACGGGTTATGCGCAAGCAATCCGGTCACATCTTGCGATCCCTCCAGAAGCCTGATAATTAGCCCGACCAACCATGGATTTTGCCCGGGAGTTTCCAAGGCGGCAAACCACATCTGCCAGTCAAGTCTTGGTTGGTGCGGTGCGCACCAGCCGGGGGCGCGTTTCACGTCGCCCGGTTTCCATTTGAATTCATAGGGGGCCCAATTAATGCCATCGGTACTGCCTTCGATCACGATTTCGCAACGGTCCTTGGTCATCACGCGAAAGAGCCCGTAGCCATTCACGATTCGAAATGCTTCCAGCTGTTCGTAGATGTTCGCCAGCCACCCTGGCGGTCGGCTTTGCGGCTTGAACGCGCTGAAAATGAGCCACGCGTTGATTGGAAACGTGACAACAATCACTGCAATCGCGCCGTACGTTGCCCAACGAGCCGATACAGATTTCGCGTTTGGAGGGCGGAGCTCCTGCGACGCAGGGCTCGCGGGAGCTCGCCGCTCCATCCCTCGACTGATTGCCGCGTCATCGATCAGCAGTAAGCACAACGCGATCGTTAGCAGATTGAAGAAGCAATAGTTGCCGGTGAGCGCGATTACCATTTGAAGAAAGATCATTAATCCCGCGGCAACCAGCCGGGGGCGTCGCGGCGCCCAGATAAAAAATGACGCGATGATCTCCACCGCGAGACAAAATGCGACTGAGAAGTGTTTGAACCATTCCGGAGTTTTGTCTGCCCACCAACTGAAGATTGTCGGCAACGGTTGCGACCAGTAATGATAATCAAGCGCTGTGAGCGCGCTCCAATGAAACGAATGATTCACCCAACCCCAGGAATCGTCGCCGCTGGTTAGCTTCACGACGCCGGACATAAGCATTAATTTGAAGAGAAGGAACTTGAGCAGAAACAAACCCGCACGTGAGACCGGAGAAACTATAGCTGAGATCGCTGTAGTCGGGATCGCCGATGCCGGCCACAGCAAAATGTCCCGCGGCCATAGTCGCCATGGGGCGAGAAAGATCGATAAAAAGCCGACCTCCAGCAGAAGAACATCCCATTGAAAGTTCAAAAACACTTGTCCAGCAATGGTCAGTGATAGGTAAAAAACAAGAAGCCCGACAAGGGAAAGCGCTGGAGCGACACCGAAAATCAGAAGCCACGAAAGAACAACGCCCCCACCGCAAAGGAAATGTAGAAACGCATTGCTCGAGTCGAACCAGCAAAGCGTCGGCAAAAGAAAATAGGCATCTAGCCCGACTTGCTGCCGAACCGCCGGCAGGAACTGACTTACCGGCGACATTCCGTTGCTGCCAACAAGCCCATCGACTTGGACCCACAGCGAAACGAAAGCGATGAGATAGATGAGGCCGAACATGCGGAGAAACCAGCGCCGCGCCCAAAAATAAGTCGGCGGTCGCACATCTTTACCCCAGAGCAATCGAGTAACTGTTGATCCGAGACTTCGATTGTGGGCGATGAATTTGTAAGCAGTCTCGGAAATTGCTGCGAAGCCAGGCACGTGATCGTAGCTCCACGCCAGCCATTTCCTCGAAGATCGATATCGCAACGAGCGATACACGGCTTCCGCGGCAAAGTAGGCTTCGCCATCCGGTTCGACGAATGCAACGGCACGCTTGAATTGTTCGACTGGAATTTCGGGGAAGCGCGCGGCTGTCTCCTGATAAGTAGCATAGTCTACTTTGCCTGCCGTGATTTCGCGCCAACGTTCGATCCACCGCTTGCAAAAATGACACTCGCCATCCCAAATCATGAGAGGCCTTGGCGGAGGATTCGAGACGCGAAGGCGCGATTCGTTAGCCATTAGCGCCCAACGTCCAACGCCAAACGCTCAACGTCCAATTCAGAATCCGAATTCGGCGTGTGGTGTTCGGCATTTCTTAATCTGTAAACTCCGCCCACACCGGCGCATGATCCGATGGTTCCTTGCCCTTGCGCATTTCAAGGTCAATCCCTGATGCGCTGCAGCGCTTCGCCAGGTTTTCGGTAGCCAGAATCGCGTCGATGCGCAGGCCGCGATTTCTTTCAAACGCGCGCATCTGATAATCCCACCAACTGAAAAGTTCACCTTCCTTGTGATGAATCCGCAGTGTGTCCCGCAAGCCGATTTCACACAATTCCTGCAACGCAGCGCGTTCGCGCTCGGAACACATAATGGCGCCACGCCACAGGTCGGCATCGTAAACGTCGATGTCTTCCGGTGCGACGTTGAAATCGCCGCACACCAGCACATCGCTGGATTTTTCTTTTGCGATGCAATCCCGCAGGCGACGATACCAATGGAGTTTGTATTCGTAGGCGGAGGAGCCGACCGCCTGTCCGTTGGGCGCGTAAATCGAAAACACCCTCACGCGGTCAACGGTTCCTGCAATCACGCGCGTCTGCGGATCGACTACTTCATCGCAGAGCGATGGACGCACATCCTGTAACTCAATTTTCGACAGAATCGCGACGCCGTTGTACGATTTTTCTCCATGATAAGCCGCGTGATAACCCGCGGCCTGTAAAGCGAGCGCAGGAAATTGATCGTCCGTGCATTTTGTCTCCTGCAAACAAACGATGTCCGGCGTAGTCGCCTCCAGCCAGGCGAATAAGCGGTCCTGGCGCTTGCGCAGCGAATTAATGTTCCAGGAGGCAATGCGCATTTCTGTAGCGGCGGCCTATGACCGCCGAATTGTTTCGGACAATTTACCATCGGCGCTCATAGAACGCCGCTACAGTTCTAGCTCTACCCCTGGGGCTGGCACAAAGACTTCCGTGGCCGGAAGCGCCGCCGACAACGTTGCGCGCATCCACTCCACGGCTGGTGGATCGCCGTGTACAAGAACAATCTTGCCGGGCGAAAGTTTCTTGGCGTAATCGATGAGCCCCTCGCGAGTCGCGTGCGCGCTGAACTGAAACTGTTCGATATTGCAGCGGACGCGCTGGGCCGGTTTGTCGGGATCAAGAGCAACCTCGCCATTCGTTCTCGCCTTGCGCAGACGACCGGCAGGCGATTCCGCGCTGGCATAGCCAACAAAAAAGATCGAATGATGCGGATTCTCAATTAATCGACGCCCAAGAACATTAGAGAGTGTTTTTGGTACCATCATTCCACTGGAGAGCACGTAAACCCGTCCTGGGCTTAGCGGCGCGTCACGCACTGTTTCGTCGTTCAAAATGAACGGTGCGGCTTCTCGCATTAATTGCAGACGCGGCAGTTGCCGGCGAGTCATGTGCGCGCGCCGATCGTAGATATCGATCATCTTCGAGCTGAGACCGCCGATATAAATTGGAAACTCAGGCAGCAGCCTTTCACGACGGAATTTGTAAAGCATTGCCAGGATCTCTTGCGTTTTTCCGAGAGCGAACACCGGTATGAGCACGCACGAGCGGCGCGTAAAAGCCGCGGCCATTGCTTCTGCGAGGCGTCGCTCTTCACCTTCCCGTGTCCAGCCAGCGGGTTTTGCGTGGTCGCCTCGCGTGCATTCCATGATCAGGACGTCAATCTTTGACTCCGGAAAAACTGCCGCTTCCATGATCGTTTGGTCGTCGAAATTGACGTCCCCAGTGTAAAAGACCGTTCGCCCCTCCGCGCGCAGCAAAATTCCACTCGAACCTAACACGTGTCCTGCGTCGAAAAACTCGAATGTCAGCGCGTCTTTTTCGCGCTGAGGTGCGCGCTCGCCCGCGATGGAGATTCGTTGACGCAGTGGACACCAACGCCAGCGTTCCGATGCGCGATCGGTTTCCCGATGCGTGAAAAGCGGATATAACCCCGCGACGGCGCGACCAATCTCCTCGCGTTGCCGGGTCATAACATTAACCGAGTTGTGCAAAAGCACGTTGCCGATCTGGGCTGTGGCTTCCGTCGTGAAAATGCGCGCGGTTGGAAAGCGCCGCATGAGTACCGGCAATGTGCCTATGTGATCCTGGTGGGCATGCGAGATCAGGATTGCCTCGATCTCCTGGCCTGCGATCGCTTTGAAATTCGGTAGCGCATCTTCACCGGTGTCCTTGGGATGCATTCCGCTGTCGAGCACGAGTCGATGGCGGCCCATCTCCAGATAATATGAATTCGCACCAATCTCGGTGCGGCGCGTCAAGTTAATGAATTTCAAATGCAGTTCTTGTTAGTGCACCTTTTAATTCTTCTATCAGCCGCGCAATTCTCTGAACAGTCGCTATCGCGGCCAGTCTAAGTAATGGCCGCATGAAAGGAGAAACGGAGCCGCAACGCGATGCAAACAGCCACCTTGAGCAGGACATTTGTATTCATATCATCCGCCAGCGTGTCCGCGGTTCCGAGCGTTATGACGACGCGGATCAGTCCAATAACGGTTAGGCAAACGGCGACTATCGCCGAAGAGACGGTGATGAGCCAGATAAAGCGCGGCTACAGGCACTTCTCGAAAATCCGAAGCCAGTTGCCGCGCAGAATTTTTTCGATTTCCTCGTCATTGAAACCGCGCTCAATCAATCTACGAGTGAGATTGCGCGCGTGGGAATGGTTCTTTAAATTGGGAATGAATTGGGGCGTTGTAAGCTTTTCGGCGAGCTCTCGCTTCGCCGACTCTGGCCACTGGCTATAGATAAACTCAAAGAAATCAAACCCAACACCGACTCCATCAATGCCAATCAAATTGGCTATGTGTTCGATGTGGTCGACGTAATGATCGAGAGTGCTTTCTTCTTTTTTTGCACTTACTAGCACGGAGTTAACGCCAATTACACCGCGCCGTTCGCCAATCATTTTGATTTGGTCATCGCTGATGTTGCGCTCGATATCGTAATAACGCCGGACATTGGTGTGCGAAACAATCGGTGGCATTGTCGTCATAGATAAAACGTCGTCAAAACCGGCTGGATTGATGTGTGCAAGATCGATAATTACGCCGAGCGCTCCGCATTCTTGCACCAGATCACGACCAAAGTTGGTGAGGCCTTCCGGCGATGAACCCCTCGAAGCAAAGACTCCACCATGTCCTGCCGCATTGCTTCGGGCGTGTGTAAGTCCAATTGCTCGGACGCCCAACTGGTAAAAGATGCGCAATAAATCCAGATCTGTCCCGAGTGGCTCAACTCCCTCGAACGTGATGAGCAGCACGATTTTGCCTTTTGCGCGCGCCTGCTGGATTTCTCGATAGCTTTTGCAGATCGCGAACTGCTGGCACGCCTGCGTCTCAGCGTAAAGGCGCGCAATTTGATCGAGCGCCACACGAAGGCCCGTGTCTGGGAGATAACGGTCCTCGATGTAGATCGCGACGCCGACGACGCCGATGTTTCCAGCTTCGAATTCCGGTAAAAACTCGGTTTCAAGCACGTTCTTGCGCTGGCGCTTTTTGTACAAATCCATCGGCAAATCGAAATGCAGATCAATAATGCCGCCCGCTTGCAGCCGGTCGATTCGTTCTTCGAGGGATTTGTCAGTCATGCTTGGCAGAAGAAACCGTGGATTATGCAGATGTCACGGATAACAAGCACCAGGCGAGGCAGGCACAGCTAGCCGGCTACAGTCAGCTTTTCCAGAACGACCGTCGGGCTAGAGCTACCTGCTTAGCTCAAGCATGCGCCGAATGGGTAGCTCTGCGCGCTTGCGCAATGGCTCTGGCAAAGTGATTTCCGGTTCCATGTTCAAGAGAGCGTCGTATGCTTTTTCGAGCGTGTTCATCTTCATGAACCGGCATTCGCCACAGAAGCAGTTATCTGTCGGACCGGGAATGAAGGTTTTGTTAGGAATTTCTTTTCGCAGACGATGCAACAGACCGGCTTCAGTGACAACAATGATCTCGCGCGCTGCCGATTCGCTGCAAAAAGTCACCATTTTCTCGGTGGAACAAACTTCATCGGCCAGCATACGGACGGCGTACGTGCATTCTGGATGCGCCACTACCGGTGCATTCGGATATTGTTGGCGAATGTGGTTAATGCTCCGCGCAGTGAACTCTACGTGCACGTAACAGTTCCCCTGCCACAAATCCATTTTGCGTCCTGTCCGCTCGATCACCCAAGCTCCGAGATTTTGGTCCGGAACAAAGAGAATGTTTCGCTCAGCCGGAGCGGCTCGCACAATCTTGTCGGCGTTCCCGCTGGTGCAGATCACGTCGGCTAACGCCTTTACTCCGGCGCTGCAATTGATGTAGGCGATGACATAGTAATTTTGGTCTGCGTTCTTTTTCAGGAACTGCGCCAGCTTTTCCGGCGGACACGATTCGGAGAGTGAGCAGCCGGCATCGAGGTCTGGCAAAATCACGCGCTTGGTGGGATTAATAATCTTCGCCGTTTCGGCCATGAAGTGGACGCCGCAAAACAAGATCACGTCGGCGTCCGTTTTCGCTGCCTGATAACTCAAACCTAACGAGTCACCGACAAAGTCAGCAGCATCCTGTAACTCGGGCACCTGATAGTTATGGGCGAGAATCACAGCGTTCCGTTCGCGCTTGAGCTCCTGCAACTCTTCTGCAAGATCAATACGAGTTGGCCGTGAAGTGCCAAAATTTATGCCGGCGCTTACCATCGGCTAATATGGCGGTTTTCGGGGCGAATTACAAATCCTCGGCATTTGTAGCGGCGCTCGCCCAGGCGGCTGACACATCCGCCGCTACAGCGTAAGGGCTTTGCGCATCGCTTCAATCGGCGGCTCGCGATCGAACCAGATGGAAAACGAGAGCGCACCTTGATGGAGCAACATCGATATTCCATTCGCGCTGCGCGCGCCGGCTTGTTCGGCGGCGTGAAGCAGAGCAGTTTTGGATGGTCCATATACGCAATCGAAAACCATGTGATGCGGTGCAAGTAATCGGGCTGGGACCGCGGCTGGATCGCTCGAATTCATCCCAAGGGGAGTCGCGTTGACGATAAGATCCGTGTCCGCAAGTTGCGCGCGTATTGTCGATTCCTCCCATGCTACAGCTTCAAGGCGCGCTGCGGGCCCAAGCACGCGCGGTTCCATAAAAAACGGGCGCAACCGCTCCTTGATCGCATTCGCTTTTTCCAGTGTGCGATTGACGAGAACGAGACGTTCGCAGTTCTCAAGCGCGCATTGCCACGCAATAGCGCGTCCCGTTCCGCCGCCGGCGCCAATTATGATTACTCGCAGATCGCGCACATCGACGGAGAATTCCGCGCGGATGGCGCGCAGGAATCCCTCGCCGTCGGTATTCGAGCCAACGAGTTTCTTGTCGCGAAGGCAAATCGTGTTCACCGATCCTGCGCGACTGGCAAATTCATCTGCCTCGTCGATCTGCGCGAACCCCGCAATTTTGTGCGGCACGGTCAGGTTCACTCCCGCGAAATTCAAGTTTCGAAAAAACCGCAGAGCCGATCTCAATTCATTCGGCCGTATATGAAAGCGCGCGTATTGCGCGTTGATCTCGCAGGCGCGCAGGGCCGCATTTTGCATTTCCGGGGAGAGCGAATGGGCAACTGGATCGCCAAAAACGCCCAGGCGAATAGGGGGATCAATGTCGCGCGCGAAATCCTCCCACTTCTCAAGATCAGCGAGCGTGTAGCGTTGAGTGGTTTGCATGTTTTACACGTCATCCCGACCGAAGTGAGGGACCTCACAGAGGCAGTAGAAGATTCTCAGTTCTTTAGCGACCCAACGGTCGCAGGTGAGGTGCTTCGCTTCGCTCAGCATGACACGCGTAGAGAGTAGCTTAGCCTGGCGACGTCCAGCGCGAAAGTTGTGGATGTGTTCCTTCGCCGGTAGCTTTGGTCCTCACAATGACGACTGAAACTGAACGACCTTCGGATTTTATTCGCGATATCGTCACGGACGACCTTCGCGCGGGCAAATACAAACAAATCTGCACGCGTTTTCCGCCCGAGCCTAACGGCTACCTGCATATCGGCCACGCGAAATCCATTTGCCTCAACTTCGGAATCGCTCACGAGTTTGGCGGCATTTGCAACATCCGGATGGACGATACCAACCCGATCAAGGAGGAAGCGGAATATGTCGAGTCAATCATGACTGACGTGCATTGGCTGATCGATGGTTGGGCGGACAAGCATGTCGGTGGCGCCCCGTTTTTCGCGTCGGATTATTTCGACCGTTTCTACGAATACGCGGTCGACCTTATCCGCAAAGGCAAAGCGTACGTTTGCGATATGACTTCCGAGGAAACGGACGCATATCGCCGGCTGGGGAAGGCGAGTAACTCTCGCGATCGCTCGATCGAGGAAAGCCTCGATTTGTTTGCGCGAATGAAAGCGGGGGAATTTCCCGATGGGGCGCGCACCTTGCGTGCGAAGATCGACGTAAACGCCGCGAACGTCTGGTTGCGCGATCCAGTGCTCTATCGCATCCGGCAGGCCCCGCATCATCGCACCGGGGACAAATGGTGCATTTATCCGATGTACGACTGGGCGCACACCCTTAGCGATTATATCGAAGGGATCACGCATTCGGTGTGCACGCTGGAATTCGAAGTGCACCGGCCACTCTATGATTGGATTCTCGGCGCGCTCGAATTGCCGGAGCCGCGCCCGCATCAATATGAGTTTGCGCGGCTCAATCTCACTTACTCGGTCATAAGCAAGCGGAAACTGATCCAGCTCGTGAACGAAAAACTTGTCAACGGCTGGGACGATCCACGGATGCTAACTATTTCCGGATTGCGTCGGCGCGGCGTGACCGCGAGCGCCTTGCGCGCGTTCGCCTATAACGTTGGCATCACGAAATATCCGAGCATGACGGACATGGCTGTGCTCGAACACGCGATGCGTGACGAATTTAATCGTAACGCCCCCCGCCGACTCGCCGTGCTGCGACCGATCAAGATTGTGCTGACGAATTATCCGGAGGGAAAAATTGAAGAACTCGATGCAATCAACAATCCCGAAAATCCCAATGCCGGAACGCGCAAGATTCCGTTCAGTCGCGAGCTTTACATCGAGAGCGACGATTTCATGGAGACGCCACCGCCGAAATATTTTCGGCTCCGGCCCGGTGGCGAAGTGCGACTTAAATACGCGTACATTATCAAGTGCAATGAGGTCCTGAAAGATGAAGCCGGCAAGGTGATCGAGCTCCGGTGCACTGTCGATCTCGACAGCAAATCAGGCGGACCGACTGCTGATCGCAAAGTGAAAGGAACGATACATTGGGTAAGCGCGGCGCAGGCAATCGATGCAGAGGTTCGATTATATGACCGCCTGTTCAGCGTTCCGGAACCCGATGCAACCGGCGATTTCAAATCATTTATTAATCCGCATTCGCTGGACGTCGTGACTGCGAAATGCGAGCCCGCACTTGCGAAGTCCCGTCCGGAAGAGCGATATCAATTTGAGCGACTCGGCTATTTTGCGCTCGATCCGGATTCGACGCGTGAAAAACAGGTGTGGAACCGCACGATTACGCTGAGGGATACCTGGGCGAAGGAAGCTCGGAAGTAA
Organism: Candidatus Udaeobacter sp.; assembly: GCA_035938475.1. GTDB lineage: Bacteria > Verrucomicrobiota > Verrucomicrobiia > Chthoniobacterales > UBA10450 > Udaeobacter. The sequence goes on along the minus strand of DASZGW010000101.1, from coordinate 8,330 downwards.
ATCGCGTGTCCTCCTCAGTCGCGAAGAGAACAAAGATCTCGCGATGGGTGATAGGTCGGACATGATCTCTCGCGTGATCCTCCGGAGTTGTGAGAGGTCCCTCGCTGCGCTCGGGATGACGATGCGTTAGAATGTGGAAAGCGCGCGATCGATTCGGTCCACCACCTTTTCTTTGCCCAGAACTTCGAGCAAGTGATAAAGACTGGGTCCCACGTTACTCCCAGTGACTGCAAGTCGAGTTGGATGAACAATACCGCCGACTTTTACGCCTAGCTTTGCGGCTGTGCTTTTCAATGTCGTTTCAATTGTAGCAGCATCGAATTTCTCGAGCACGCTCAGCGCCTCCCGAACCGCTTTCAGTCTTGCTTTGTTCTCAGCGGTGAAATGCTTGGCAACGCCCTCGGGATTGTAATCGAAATCGTCTGTGAAATAGAACCCACAATAGGCCGGTAATTCATCAAAGGTGTTGATTTTGCCTTTGCACGTTTCCAGTGCAGCACGCACATATTGCTCTGGAAAATTCTCAAGCTTCGCCCCGCTGGACTTCAGCTTCGCGAGAGCGAGATCGTAAAACTCGGAGTCGCTCAATTCGCGTGCGTATTCGCCATTCAACCAATGGAGTTTGTCGGGATCGAACGTGGCGGAGCTGCGCCCGATGTTTTTCAGACCGAAAATCCGGATGATCTCGTCAATATCGATTTTCTCCCGGTTATCTTTTGGCGACCAGCCGAGCAGACAGAGATAGTTTCGCACCGCGGCCGGGAGATAACCGCGCCGAATGTAGTACTCCAGGCGCGCGCCTTCGTCGCGTTTGCTCATCTTCGATCCGTCGCGGTTTAGAATAAGGGGAATGTGCGCGTAATGCGGCGGCGTTGCGCCGAGCGCGCGAAAGATCTCGATGTGCTTGGGTGTGTTTGAGAGGTGATCTTCGCCGCGGATCACGTGGGAGATTTTCATCTCCAGGTCGTCAATCACATTCACGAAGTGAAAAATCCAGGAGCCATCCGGACGCCGGATTGTCATGTCGGGGTGCGTCGCCGGGTTGGTGAGATCGAAATCGATTTTACCGCACACGACGTCATCGACGATGACGTGCTCGCGCGGCGAACGAAATCGCAAGGCGCCCTGGTCCTCGAAGATGTGACCGGTATCCCGAAGCTTGTTCAGGTAACGCTCGTAAAGCTGCGTTCGCTCACTTTGCAAATAGGGTCCGAACTCGCCGCCCGCATGAGGTCCCTCGTCCCAGTTCAGGCCCAACCACTCTAGTCCGTCGTAGATCGCGGCCATGGCTTCCTCGGTGTTTCGCTTGATATCAGTGTCTTCGATTCGCAGAACGAATTTCCCGCCGTGATGCCGCGCAAACAGCCAGTTGAAAAGCGCCGTGCGCGCCCCACCGATATGCAGATAGCCGGTAGGAGAGGGGGCAAAACGAACGCGGATGTCAGAAGCCATTCAGCTGTCATCCTGAGCGAAAGCGAAGGATCTCGCAAATGTTGTATGAGGCTGCGAAGTCCCTCGCTTCGCCCGAGATGACGGAGCTCGTTTAGCTGCAGACTACACCAGCCTTCGACAAGGCTTCGGCCTGGCAAGCAGATTTTCAGGGATTGCTGTAGTCCGCTTTGCTCTGCAAAGCGCGACGCTGGTGATATACGGTGCGACGTCGTCTACAGGGCTACGGCTACAACTCACTCTACAAAAATCCTCCCTGCGCGGCGACGGGCATGGCGATCTTGCGGGAGATTCACTTTGGCGGTGGCGGCGTCGTGATCGGCAAGGGAGCGCACGCGCTCGATCACGTCGAAACTAATCTCGGAAATTTTTTGCGCTCGCAGCCATTTCAGAATTGCACGCCGTTGAAGCGCGACTGGCAGCGCCCGGAGCCGCGCGACCGAGAACTGGGCATCGGTCGAATCCGGGAGCTGTTTTTCGATCCAATCTTCTTCTTCGCCGGCGATTGCAGCAGCCCGCCAAATAGCGGGACGAATGTTTCGGCCAAGGATTTTCTCCAAGTAAGGGATGATGCGATGACGAATGCGGTTGCGGAGCGGCTCAAGATTCTTGTTCGATGCGTCCTCGCGAAATTTGATCCGATGCTCGCGCACATAAACGTCGATCTCTTTGCGCCAGACACCGAGAAACGGCCGCACAATGGTAAGATCGACATCGTCGATCCGGCGCGTTGAAATCTCCCGCATTCCGCTCAAGCCTGCAGCCCCTGCACCGCGAAAGAGATTGATCAAAAATGTTTCGACCAGGTCATCGGCGTGATGTGCGAGAAAGATCGTTTTGCATTTTCGGCGTCGTGCAGTCTCAGCGAAAAATTTGTAGCGGGCTTCGCGCGCTGCGGTTTCGATCGAGATCTTCTGTTTCGAGGCGAGGGCGCGGACATTTACCGCGCCAAGCTCAAAATCGAGGTCTGCCGTTCGCGTTCTTGGCCGGGTGCTTCTCTTGCAGCGCTCGACTAGCCTCTGGACAAAGCGGGCATCGGCATCGCTCATTCGTCCTCGCAATTGATGGTTCAAATGGCAGACGATCAATTTCTCGTAACGGAGGTTGACCAGCCAGTGCAGTAACGCGACGGAATCGCGCCCACCAGAAACGCCAACGAGATAGCGCGCTTCAGGGGAAAAATCACGGCCTACTCGAGGGCTGATCTTCAATGGCTTCATCAGCGCCTTCCTGTCATTCCGAGCGCAGCGAAGAATCTCTGATTATCTGTTCCAGCGGAGCGCTCATTAGCAATCAGAGATGTTCGGCTCAACGTGACAATTCTTTGAATCCAATTCATTGCGACACTGCATCCAACGTTCAAAGCAATCATGAACGATCAACAAAGTTTAGACAAAAGCGGAAACGGCTGACGTCTTTAAAAGAAAGGATTCAACGATATGAATAATCACACCACCTACGCACTGCTGGTCCAGTCACAGGAGAAGGGTCGAGCCATAATGGAAACGGCGGTTTATATCACGTGCATTTTGAGCGTGGTCGTCGCCATCTTTCAATTCGCCAGACAACCGACCCCGGACCCGTTCGCCGGGTTCAATTCACCGCCGCAACCTACGCCGGTCGTTTCGCATCACGCTGTGGAGACAGTAGTGGATACGAAATCTTGAAATAAACCGCGGCGACATACTTTGAACGGGGTCGCGGCGATCGCTGGCCGCTACGACATCCGCAACCGCGGGCGGTTTGCAAAATTGCGATGAGTTGGTCACCAGAATTGAGGAGGGAACGCTCCCGAAGGCAAGTAAGAAAATGAATAGATTGCGGAGTAGGATTTGACAATGAATGAACGTTCATTCATCTTCCCAGCCTATGTCCCAACCCCAGATAGACTCTTCCAATGCCGATCGGCGTTCCCAAATCCTTGAAGCTGCGTTGGTCTGCTTCGCCAAGCGCGGGTTTCACCAGACCAGCATGCACGATATCAGCGGCGAGGCAGGGATTAGCGTAGGTCTGATTTATCGCTATTTCGAGAATAAGGAGGCGGTCATTTCCGCAATGGCTGCCATGCACAAGGAAGAAATTCAGCAGATGCTTGAACGCGCGCGACAGGCGCCGAGCCTCCTCGAATCATTGGAAATTTTGTTCACCGCACATTGCTGCGAAAATGAACCGCGACTGGTTTCCGCGTTCGTCGTGGATCTTTACGCTGAGGCCTCGCGAAATCCGCACGTGGCTGATTTGGTCCGCGATGTTTTGGAAACCGCGATGAACGGAGTAAGAGACTTAATTGCGCGCGCTCCGGAAGTGCAAAATACAGGGAACAATCTGACGCCGGGTGACCTGGCGGAGCTAATTTTTGCCGTCGCACGCGGGATGTTGATGCTGGATGTCTTACGGCCGCACGAAATGACCGCGGCAGATCGGCGCACGCGGCAACTGGAAGTGACACGCAGACTTTGGCGCTTGTTATTCAAACCGGAGGGGGAACTCGCTTATGCATGACGTGGCAAAGGGTATTTCAAATGTTCCGGTGCAATCGAATGCAAGACCCCGAGGTCGCGGGCGGGGGGTTGGCATTGCGATAGGTCTGCTGGCCGCCATTTTGGTTTTCGCTTTTGGCATCAAAGCGCTGCAAATCCGCAAGATGATGTCAACACCGATGGTGATGCCGCCGACGACAGTGTCGAGCGCAACGGTGAAAGAAGAAGATTGGGCGCCGACGTTGTCGGCGGTCGGTTCGATCTCGGCGGTACAGGGCGCAGTCGTTTCCAGCGAGCTTGGCGGAGTCGTCAGCCAAATCGCGTTCGAAAACGGCGGTACCGCGAAGAAAGGCGATTTGTTGCTCCAACTCGACGCGTCGGCCGAAGAAGCGCTTTTGCGCTCGGCAGAAGCTGAAGCCGAGCTGGGACGGCAGGATTTGGAACGAACTCGCGGCCTTGCGTCACAAAAGGTGGTTTCAAAGGCTGAACTCGACGCTGCGGAATCGAAATTCAACAGGCTGAATGCTGTTGCCGATCAAATGCGCTCTAATATTCGGAAGAAGACGATTATCGCGCCATTTGATGGCCAGCTTGGGATTCGTCAGGTGAACGTCGGGCAAATGATCAACTCGGGCCAACAAGTGGTGCAGCTCACTTCACTCGACTCACTCTTCGCCGATTTCGCCTTGCCCCAACAATATCTTGGTCAGTTAACGCCGGGCTTGGAGGTGCACGTGACCACGGACGCTCTTCCCGGGCATGTATTTCCCGGAAAGGTGACCGCAATTAATTCGATGGTCGATTCGAGCACGCGCAACATCACGCTGCAGGCGACGCTGGAGAATCCCGATCATGTGCTACGGCCCGGAATGTTCGCGAAAGCGGAAGTCACTTTGCCCGAAAAACACAAGGCGCTTGTCGTTCCGGGATCCGCAATCTCCTACGCACCGTTCGGCGACTCGGTTTTTGTGATCGAGAAAAAGAAAGACGAAAAGACCGGCAAAGAATCGCAAGTGATTCGACAGCAATTTGTGCGTGTCGGTGAAGCGCGCGGCGATCTCGTCGCGATTACGCAAGGATTGAAGGCCGGCGAAACCGTTGTGAGCACGGGAGTTTTCAAACTGCGAAATGGAATGACGGTGACGATCAATAACGATCTGGCGCCGAACCCGCAGGTAAATCCCCATCCGGTGGATTCATGATGCAGCATCGACATGAAATCGTTTACTGACCTTTTCATCAAGCGCCCGGTGCTGGCGCTGGTGGTTAGCTTTGTGATCCTGATCGCCGGTTTGCAGGCGATGCGGACGATCAACGTACGCCAATATCCGCGCAGCGACATCGCGGCGATCACGATCACCACGGTTTATGTCGGCGCAGATGCGGAACTCGTTCGCGGTTTTATCACAACGCCTCTCGAGCGCGCGATCGCGGCGGCCGATGGAATCGATTATATCCAGTCGCAGAGCAAGCAGGGGCAATCAGTCATCACTGTGCGCCTGAAACTGAACTACGACGCGAACAAAGCATTGTCCGATATCAGCTCGAAAGTTGATGCGATCCGGCGTGATTTACCTCCCGAATCTGAAATCCCTGTACTCGAAATTCAGTCCGCCGATTCGCAGCAAGCTTCGTGTTATTTAAGTTTCACTTCGGACATTCTGCAGCCTAACGAAGTGACCGATTACCTCGTGCGACTGGTGCAGCCGCGTCTCACTGCAGTCGGCGGCGTGCAGAAAGCGGACATTCTCGGCGGCCGCACGTTCGCGATGCGCATCTGGATGAAACCGGACCAGATGGCTGCGCTAAACATCAGCCCGGCCCAGGTGCGCAACATGCTTGCGCGAAATAATTTTCTCTCGGCCGTCGGTAACACGAAAGGTTCGCTACTTCAGGTCAATCTGACCGCGAACACCGACCTGCACACGGTGGATGATTTCAAAAAACTGGTCATTCGCCAGGAGAAAGGAAATCTCGTCAGGTTGAGCGACATCGCGGACGTCGAGCTCGGCGCAGAAGATTACAACACCGAGGTGCGGTTCTCGGGACAGAAAGCAGTCTTCATGGGGATTTACGTTCTGCCGAATGCGAATGCGGTGGAAGTAATCAAACGCGTTCGCGCGGAGATGGAGCAAATCCAAAGCGAATTGCCGGCCGGAATGAAAGGCGAAATCGCCTACGACGCTACGGCTTACATCAACGACGCCATTCACGAAGTCGTAAAGACGTTGATTGACACATTGCTCATCGTGATGGTCGTAATCTTTTTGTTCCTCGGCTCGGTCCGCTCCGTGGTGGTGCCGGTCGTCGCGATTCCCATTTCGCTGATCGGCGCGCTATTTCTCATGCAGCTATTCGGGTTCAGCCTCAACCTGCTCACGCTGCTGGCGATTGTGCTTTCCGTCGGATTGGTGGTCGATGACGCGATCGTCGTTGTTGAAAACGTCGAGCGCCATTTGCGCGATGGCATGTCGCGCATCAATGCCGCCCTCGTCGGCGCGCGCGAATTAATCGGGCCGATCATTGCGATGACGATCACGCTGGCGGCGGTTTATACGCCGATCGCGCTCCAAGGCGGTTTAACCGGCGCGCTTTTTCGCGAATTCGCGCTGACCCTTGCTGGCGCGGTTTTCATTTCGGGCGTCGTCGCACTGACGCTTTCGCCGATGATGTCGGCACATCTTTTGCGCGCCGGCCACACCGATAAGGGATTCAGTGGGGTCGTTAATCGAACGTTCGACCGCTTTCGGGATTGGTACGGAAGTCATCTCGATCGCACGCTGAATGCGCGGCCGGCGGTCTACATTTTTTGGGCGGGCGTTTCACTCCTCGCGCTCGTGATGTTCGCGGTGATTCCGAAACTCGGGACGAAGGAGTTGGCGCCGAAAGAGGATCAAGGTGTGATCTTTGGAATCATCACCGCTCCGGCGAACGCGACGATCGACGACACGATCCGTTACGCTGATGCTGCCGGAAAAGTCTTTCAGGACATCCCGGACACGCGGTTTACGTTTCAACTTACGTTCCCGGACAACGGATTCGGCGGAATGGTTTTGAAGCCGTGGGGCGTTCGCAAAACACCGACCAAGGCCTACCTTCCGCAAATCCAGGCAAAACTCGGCGCGATTCCCGGCATCCAAATGTTTCCGATCATGCCTTCGGCGCTTCCCGGCGCTGATAATTTCCCAGTCAGCTTCGTGATCACCTCGACTGCCGACCAGGAACGCATTCTCGAATTCGCGAAACAGATTTTCGCGAAAGCCATGCAGGCGCATATTTTTCAATTTGGCGACATCGACACGAAAATCGACCAGCCCCAATCGGCGATCGATTTCGATCACGATAAGGTCGCGGCGCTCGGTCTCGACATGCAGCAAGTGGGCGCCGATATCTCGGCCAGCGTCGGCGGCAATTATGTCAACCGGTTCAACATCGAAGGGCGCAGTTACAAAGTGATTCCGCAAATCAAACGCGTCGATCGATTAAATCCTGAGCAGTTGAAAAATATTTACGTCAGCGGACCGAACAACCAGCTCATCCCGCTGAGCACGGTCGCTTCCATCAATCACAAAACCGTCGCGCGTTCGCTCAATCGGATGCAACAGCTAAACGCGGTCACCATCAGTGGGGTTCCGGCCGTTTCGCTCGATGCTGCTCTGAAGTTTCTGCAGAATGAGGCAAACAAGATTCTGCCAAAGGGTTACGTGCTCGATTACACGGGCGAGTCGCGCCAGTTGCAGACCGAAGGCAGCAAGTTTTTGGGCGTGTTTTTGCTTTCGCTGGTGCTGATCTTTCTCGTCCTGGCGGCGCAGTTCAACAGCTTCCGCGACCCTTTCATTATTCTGTTGGGATCAGTCCCGCTCGCCATGTTCGGCGCGGGTCTTTTCATGTTTTTAAAAATGCCGTTCGGGCAGTTCTTCACTGATCGTTGGACTACGTCGTTCAACATCTACTCGCAGGTCGGTCTGGTGACGCTCGTCGGTCTCGTTTCGAAAAACGGAATTCTGATTGTTCAGTTCGCGAACGAATTGCAACGGCAGGGTGTGGCAAAACTTGCCGCGATCGCGCAAGCTGCGCGCATTCGTTTGCGCCCGATCATGATGACTAGCGTCGCAACTGTTGCGGGTCACTTTCCACTCACACTCGTAACCGGTGCCGGCGCTGCGGCACGAAATTCGATTGGTCTTGTGCTTGTTGGCGGAATGACTGTCGGAACGATTTTCACTCTGTTTATTGTGCCGTCGCTTTACATGCTCATTGCCAAGGAGCATCACGAAAAATCTCTCATGGACGTAGGCTGGGAAGATGCGCCCGAAGAGGCGGATCTTACGCCGGAAATGGCGCCTGCGCTAGCGTCAGATGGGGACGGCAACGGTTGGAAACAGGCGTGACCTAATGTTT